>CANCJD010000056.1 GCA_947378275.1 Comamonadaceae bacterium | reverse complement strand
GAATACAAAGACTTAGTTGTCGGTCTGGACATCGGCACCGCCAAAGTGATGGCGGTGGTCGCAGAGGTGCTGCCCGGCGGCACCCTGCGCCTGGCCGGTTTTGGCTCGGCGCCCAGCAACGGCCTCAAGCGCGGCGTGGTGGTCAACATTGACGCCACGGTGCACAGCATCCAGCAGGCGCTCAAAGAAGCCGAGCTGATGGCCGACTGCAAGATCACCCGCGTCTACACCGGCATTACCGGCAGCCACATCCGGGGCATCAACTCCAGTGGCATGGTGGCCATCAAGGACCGCGAGGTCACGCAGGCCGACGTCACCCGCGTGGTGGAAACCGCCAAGGCCATTCACATTTCCAGCGACCAGCGCCTGCTGCTGGTGGAGCCGCAAGAGTTCATCATTGACGGCCAGGACGTCAAGGAACCCATCGGCATGAGCGGCATGCGCCTGGAAGCCAAGGTGCACATCGTGACCGGGGCGCAGAGCGCGGCCGAAAACATCATCAAATGCGTGCGCCGCTGCGGCCTGGAAGTCGAACAGCTCATGCTCAACCCGCTGGCGTCGAGCCTGTCGGTGCTGACCGAAGACGAGCGCGAACTCGGCGTGGCGCTGGTGGACATTGGCGCGGGCACGACCGATATCGCCATCTTCACCAACGGCGCCATCCGCCACACCGCCGTGATCCCAATTGCTGGCGACCTGATCACTAGCGACATCGCCATGGCGCTGCGCACCCCGACCAAGGACGCCGAAGAAATCAAGGTCGAAAGCGGCCACGCCAAACAGGTGCTGGTCGACCCCGATGTGCAGGTCGAAGTACCCGGCCTGGGCGACCGCAGCCCGCGCATGCTGAGCCGCCAGGCGCTCGCTGGCGTGATCGAGCCACGCATTGAAGAAATCTTCACCCTGGTCAACCAGGTCATGCGCGAATCGGGCTTTGAAGAAGTGCTCTCCAGCGGCATCGTGCTGACCGGCGGCAGTTGCGTCATGCCAGGCATGGTGGAGCTGGGCGAGGACATCTTCCTGAAACCCGTGCGCCGCGGCATTCCGCTCTATTCCAACGCGCTGGCCGACATGGTCGCGCAGCCCCGTGCGGCGGTGGTGATGGGCTTCTTGGAAGAGGCCCGCATTGCCCGTATGCGCGGCATCAAAGTGGCGCAAAAAGGCGGCTCGGTCAAGAGCGCTTTTGGCCAGATCCGCGACTTCTTTGCCGGGAACTTCTAAATGCATCAAATTACTCACTTTGAAGCGCGAAATTCGTGTCCAAACGCGGCACAATCCTCGTGGCGCGCGCGTGCCGGGCCGCCAAAGCGAAGTTCCTCTTTTCTGATACCGCTTTTTTCATTTTCCGTTTGCAAAACTACTAGGAGCTCCGCATGTCCATCGAACTAATTGAAGACGAATCTTTCAACCAAGGCACCTTGATCAAGGTGATCGGCGTTGGCGGCGGCGGCGGCAACGCGGTTGAGTACATGATCCAGTCTTCAGTGACCGGTGTCGAGTTCATTTGCGCCAATACGGACGCGCAAGCCCTGAACCGCAGCAGCGCGCACCGCCGCATCCAGTTGGGCGAGAGCGGCCTGGGCGCCGGCAGCCGCCCCGACAAGGGCCGCATGTCCGCCGAGCAAGCCGAGGCCGACATCCGCATCGCCATCGAAGGCGCCAACATGCTCTTCATCACCGCCGGCATGGGCGGAGGCACTGGCACCGGCGCCGCCCCCATCATTGCCAAAGTGGCTAAGGAAATGGGCATTCTGACCGTGGGCGTGGTGACCAAGCCTTTCGAGTTTGAAGGCGGCCCGCGCATGAAGAACGCCGACGCTGGCCTGGCCGAGTTGGAAGCCAATGTGGACTCCCTGATCGTGGTGCTGAACGAAAAACTGCTTGAAGTGCTGGGCGACGACATCAGCCAGGACGAGGCCTTTGCCTACGCCAACGACGTGCTGAAAAACGCCGTGGGCGGTATTGCCGAAATCATCAACGTGCCTGGCCACGTGAACGTCGACTTTGAAGACGTGCGCACCGTCATGAGCGAACCCGGCAAAGCCATGATGGGTACCGCCCTGGCCAAAGGCCCGGACCGCGCCCGCATCGCCGCCGAGCAAGCCGTGGCCTGCCCGCTGCTCGAAGGCATTGACCTCTCCGGCGCCAAGGGCGTGCTGGTGCTGATCACAGCCGCCAAGGGCTCGCTCAAACTGAGCGAATCCAAGCTGGCCATGAACACCATCCGCGCCTATGCTTCGTCCGAAGCCCACGTGATTTACGGCACCGCTTACGACGACAACCTGGGCGACCAGGTGCGCGTCACTGTGGTGGCTACCGGTTTGGGCCGCCAAGGCTCGCACCGCCGTACCGCGCCTCCGCTGCAAGTGCTGCGCACCGGCACCGACAACGTGCCCTTTAACGTGCCCACACTCAACAGCCCGATCGGCGCCTCCAGCGGCCAGCGCGGCAGCAGCACCGGCCCCATTGCATCCATGGGTGGCATGGGCGGCGGCACTAGCATGGGCGCAAGCGCCGCACCGCAAGCCGACTACGGCAGCATGAGCACCCCCGCCGTCTGGCGCGGCACCCGCACCTCGGCGGCGCAAAAAGTGGATGCGCTGTCGAGCGGCGGCATGGACGACTACGAAATCCCGGCTTTCTTGCGCAAGCAAGCTGATTAAGTAGCGCCCCCACGCTTGTCACTGCGTGTACTGCGCTGCCCCCCCGAGGGGGTAGTCAATTAGTTCGTAGCACTGGCCCTTCGGGGCCAGTGCTACTTTTACAATCGGCCCGTGCTCAAACAAAGAACCCTCAAATCCATCACCCGGGCCGTCGGCGTCGGGCTGCACAGCGGCCAGCGGGTGGAGATCACCTTGCGACCGGCCGCGCCCAACACGGGCATCGTGTTCCGGCGGGTTGATTTGCCCCATCCGGTCGACATAGCGGTGTCTACCGAGGCGGTGACGGACACGCGCCTGGCGTCCACGCTGTCGGCGGGCGGCGCCAAGGTGCACACGGTGGAACACCTGATGTCGGCCTGCGCCGGACTGGGCGTGGACAACCTGATTGTTGACATCACGGCCGAAGAGGTGCCCATTCTGGACGGGTCGGCCGCGTCATTTGTGTTTTTGCTGCAAAGCGCGGGCATCGAGATGCAAAACGCGCCGCGCCGCTTTATCCGCGTCAAGGCGCCCATTACCGTGCGCGAAGGCGCGCCGGGCAACGAGAAATGGGCCACCCTGGAGCCTTTTCATGGCTTCAAACTGACCTTTGAGATTGATTTCAACCACCCGGCGGTCGATTCCACCGGCCAGCGCGTCGAGTTTGACCTGAGCGTGGACAGTTACGCCCGCGACATTGCCCGCGCCCGCACCTTTGGCTTTACCAAAGACGTGGAAATGATGCGTGCCAACGGCCTGGCCCTGGGCGGCGGCCTGGACAACGCCATCGTGATGGACGACTACAAGGTGCTCAACGCCGACGGCTTGCGCTACGACGACGAGTTCGTCAAGCACAAAATCCTCGACGCCATGGGCGACCTGTACATCGTGGGCATGCCGCTCTTGGCCCACTACCGCGCGCACCGCTCGGGCCACGCGCTCAACAACCTGTTGCTGCGCCAGCTCCAGGCCCAGCCCGAAGCCTGGGAAGTGGTGACCTTTGAAGAAGAACGCAAGGCGCCTGCCGGCTTTGCGCAACTCGCGCCGCAGTGGTAGGGCGCAGCCTAGTCCGCCCTGTTCGTCAGCCTTAGCGGCTGCGGCCTGCTCTGTAGCTTCCGTCCCCCCCACCCAGGCCGTCGGCCTTGGCAATGCGCGCCATGGCAGCACCCGCATGGGCATGGGTGATGGCCAAGCCCAGGCCGTCAGCAGCGTCGGGTCCGGGCAGACCGGGCAGCGCCAGCAGGCGGCGCACCATTTCTTGTATCTGGGTTTTGTCGGCGCGGCCATAGCCCACCACGGCTTGCTTCATTTGCAAAGCGGTGTATTCGGCCACTGCCAAGTTGGCGTGCACCAGCGCCGTAACCAGGGCGCCACGCGCCTGGCCCAGCAGCAAGGTGGACTGCGGGTTGACGTTCACAAACACGATTTCAATCGACGCGCAGTCGGGCTGGTAGCGCTCAATCACCTCGCCCACGCCGTCAAACAGCACTTTGAGGCGCGCGGGCAGCGCCTTGGTGTCCAGATGGTGGGTGGTGATGGTGCCGCTGGCCACGTAGCGCAGGGTCGCGCCCTCTTGGTCAATGACGCCAAAGCCAGTGGTGCGCAAGCCGGGGTCTATGCCCAAAATTCTCATGGTGGCGATCCGGGCAAGCGGGCGTCGCCCATGCGAGCCACGATGACCTGGGCGCGCGCGCTCAGGTAGTCGGAATTGGGCAGCTTCTCAAAATAGCGCGGCCGGGGCAGCATGACGACCAAGCGCGCTGCCTCATAGGGCGTGAGTTGCGCCGCGCTTTTGCGAAAGTAGTGCTGGGCGGCGGCTTCGGCGCCAAACACGCCTTCGCCCCATTCCACGCTGTTGAGGTAAATCTCCAGAATGCGCTGTTTGCCCAGCAGCTTTTCCAGCAGCAAGGTCAGCACCAGCTCCTGGCCTTTGCGAAACAGGCTGCGTTCGCCCGACAAAAACAGGTTTTTGGCCAGCTGCTGGGTAATGGTGGAGCCGCCCACCACCTTGGGCGCGCGGGCGTTTTTGGATGCGTTGGCCGCATTTTGGGCGGCACGCTGCGCGGCCCGGTCTTCGGCCTTGGCGTTTTTGGCCCAGGCTTTTTCCAGTGCCACCCAGTCCAGGCCGTCGTGGCTGGCGAAGCTGTCGTCCTCGGACGCAATCACCGCGCGCTTGAGGTGGATGCTGATCTGGCCATAGTCGCGCCACTGCTGGCGCCAGCGCAAGCTGCCCGTGGCCTGGACGCGCTGCCAGGCTTGCGAGCGTTCAAAGGCGGTGGACTGGGGGTCGAACCACAGCATGGCAGTAATGCGCAGCGCAAAAAACAGCTGCAAACCCACCAAGCCACAGGCCAATAACGCCAGCAAGCGCAGCGCGTGCTTCATGGCGGCACCATCGCTTTGGTTTGCAGGGTGGCGTCCTGGGTAAAGGTAAAGCGCGACACCACCACCAACTGGTCCACGGTTTTGCGCATGTCGGCGGTAAAGGCGCCAAAGGGCCCGGACTTGCGGGCGATTTCCTGCGCGCGGCGGTCCAGGTCCGGATTGCCCGAGGCTTTGGCTACTTCGGCGTCCAGCACCACACCGCGGTGGTCCACCGTGATCACCATGGTGAGGCTGCCGTAGAGTTTTTGGCCGCTTTTTTCTGGAAAATGGGAGGTGCCACGCGCCTCAATGGCCTGGCGCATAGCGTCGTAGTACAGCGCGTAGCTGGCCTCACGCACTGCGGGGCTCAAGTAGCGCTTGCGCGGGCGGGCGTTTTCCGCATTGATGCGGTTTTCAATCTTGGCCAGCAGCTTGACCATGTCGCGCCGCTTTTTCTCTTGCTCGGCGCGCTCTGCCGGGGAATTGCTGCTGCGGTTTTGCGCTTCGGTGAGGGCGGCGAGCTGCTGCTTGACGCGGGTGAGCAACAGGTTTTGCTGCTGCTGCAGGTTTTGGCGGGTGGCGGTAGCAGCGGCCTCGGTCGGGTCGCCGTCTTGCGACAAGGGGGCGTTGGCCGTCATGCTGCTGGCCATGCCATCGGCCGCCTCGCCACCGCCGGCAAGTGACGTTTGCGCCACGGCCTGGGCGTCTTCGGGCGGAATTTCACTGCGCGCATTGACCAGCACGACTTCCAGCGCACTGTCAGCAAACAGGCGGTCAAAGTCTTTCGGGCTGACAAAGCGCACCGTCAGCAGCGCGCCGTGCAGCGCCAGTGATACCAGCAAAGCGCGTTGCAACAGACTGGCGCGCAGCCACCATCGCGTCAAAGTGTGCTGCACCGCCTGCCTCCGGCCCTAGCTGGCGTCGCCCTGCGGGGCCTCGTTGATATCGACCGCAATGGCAATCGGGCCAGCGGTTTCGTCTTCGTCCTCGGCCGCTTCATCGGCCTGCGCGGCGTCAGCGTCGCCTTCAGGCGAAGGCCCGTCCAGGCGCTCGACCACGGTGCCGTGGATGTCCAGGGTAATCAGGTCCATCTCACCCAGGCGCACCCGCACACGCGCGCCACGCGGCAGGCCCTGGGCGCCCATCACTGGCAGCACCAGCGGCAAGTTGTCGGCGCGCACCATGTTTTCCTTAAAGACGCTGCATTCGAGTTCAAGCACGGCGTTTTGTTGCAGGTACTTGAGCGTCCAAAAGCGCTCCATGGCGCCCTGGTAGCCGTTGTAGGCGCTGTAGGCAGCGTCAAAGCTGGAGATGATGGAAAACAGCGCCGCGTCCTTGGGCTTGAAAGGCGCGGCCAGCGCCGCCGTGCTGCCGTGGCGGGCGCAGGCAATGATTTGCCACTGGTTGACCATGTCGGTGTAGCGGCGCAAGGGCGAGGTGCTCCAGGCGTAGCTTTTGACGCCAATGCCGGCGTGCGGCAGCGCCTTGGTGCCCATGCGCACCTTGACGCCGGGTGCCAGCGAAGCCTGGCTGCGGTAAATGGCGGGCACACCGAGTTCGGCCATCCAGTTGCCCCAGGTGCTGTTGGCCAGAATCATGGCTTCGGCCACGATCAGGTCCAAGGGCGCGCCGCGCTGGCGGGTGGTGATTACCACTTGCTCATCGCCTTGGGGCTCGGCGCCGCTGCTGCCCACCAACTTGAAGTTGTAGTCCGGGCGGTTAAAGGTCTCGGGCTTACCGCGCACCAGTTCGCGTTTGGCCTTGAGGTCGCGCGCCAAACGGTGCAAAAACGCCAGGCTGGGTTGCAGCCCGACCAATGGCGCAGCTTCGCTGCCCGCCTCCGCCAGCGGGGTTTGCAGCCACTCTTCGGTCACGATGGCGTCCAACTGGTCGTGGCGCAGGTTGTGGCTGATGGGCACGCTCTCGAGCCGGGTTTCGCTGGCAACAATCGTCAGCGTCGCCTCGTCCAGCGTCACATACAAGCTCACCGCCGGGCAGTCGCGTCCCTCTTGCAAGGTGTAGTTTTGCACCACCGCGTCGGGCAGCATGGTCACTTTGTAGCCCGGCATGTAGACGGTAGACAGGCGGGCGCGGCCCAGGCGGTCCATATCGCTGTCCGGCAGCACGGCCAAGGCGGGTGCCGCAATGTGCACGCCCACGGTCACCGTGCCGCTGCCCAGGCCTTGCACCGACAAGGCATCGTCAATCTCGGTGGTGGCCGAGTCGTCAATCGAAAACGCCGATACCGAGGCGCGCACCAGCACCTCGCCCACCGGCGGGGCTGCGGTGGCGGCAAAGCCCACGCCCTGGGGAAAGTTCTCGAGCAGGAAGCGCTTCCAGTGGAACTGGTAGGGCGAATCAATGGCGCCGCTGCGCTGCAGCAGCTCCAACGGCGCGGTGCGGGTGGCGCGTGAGGCATCCACCACGGCCTTGTATTCGGGGGCGTTCTTGTCGGGCTTGAACAGAATTTTATAGAGCTGCTCGCGCACCGGTTGCGGGCAGACGCCCTCACCCAACTCCTGCGCCCATTGGGCGATCAGGGCCACCGTGGCCTTTTTCTTCTCGATGGCCACCAGCGCCTGGGCAATCACCTCGGCCGAGGCCTTGCGGAAAAAGCCTTTGCCCGCGCGGCGAAAGTAGTGCGGCGCCTCAAACAGGCGGATCAGCATGGCCGCTTGCTGCTCCAGCGTGGCGTCCTTGCTGAAGTATTCCCGCGCCAGGGTGGCAAAGCCAAAGTCGTCTTCGGGTGAAAACTCCCAGGCGAGTTCGAGCTCAATGCTTTCGCTCAGGGCCTGGGCCGCCGCCATAAAAGCGGCGGGCGCGGGTTTTTCAAAGCGCAAGAGGACATTGGCCATCTTGACCTTGACGCGCTTGCCACTGTCGAGCTCGACTTGCACCGAAGCATCGCTCTCTGACAGCACCCGACCGGCCATGAATTTTCCGGCTTCATCAAACAATACAAACATGGCGTGGATTGTCCCATGGCGAAGGCAAACGCCGCTCGCCCGATAATCAGGCCATGGCAACCCCGTTCGGAAAAATCAGTTTACGCAGCCGTCTGGCGCCCTGGTGGGTGGGCCTGGACGGCCCGCTGGCGTTTATCGTGTTCACGCTGGCCTGCGCGGGACTGTTGGTCATGTATTCCAGCGGTTTTGACCACGGCACACGCTTTGTGGACCACGCCCGCAACATGCTGATCGCCGGGGTGGTGATGTTTGTGGCCGCGCAAATTCCGCCCCAGCGCCTGATGCGTCTGGCGGTTCCTCTGTACTTGGTAGGCGTGGCGCTCTTGGTGGCGGTGGCGGTGTTTGGCGTCACCAAAAAGGGCGCGCGGCGCTGGCTGAACGTAGGCATCGTGATCCAGCCCAGCGAAATTCTCAAAATCGCGGTGCCGCTGATGCTGGCCTGGTGGTTCCAAAAGCGTGAAGGACAGTTGCGCCCGCTGGACTTCGGTGTGGCGGCGGTGTTGCTGGGCGTACCGGTGGGGCTGATCATCCGCCAGCCCGATTTGGGCACCGCCATGCTGGTGCTGGCCGCGGGCCTGGCGATCATGTTTTTTGCCGGGGTGAGTTGGAAGATCATCCTGCCGCCAGCGGTGCTGGGCCTGGTGGCCGTGGTCTTGCTGGTGGGCTTTGAGCCCTTGCTGTGCGCCGACGGCATGCGCTGGCCGGTGTTGCACGACTACCAGCAGCAGCGCATTTGCACCCTGCTGGACCCCTCGCGCGACCCGTTGGGCAAGGGGTTTCACATCATCCAGGGCATGATTGGCATTGGCTCGGGCGGGGTGTTTGGCGTGGGATTCATGAACGGCACGCAAACCCACCTGGAATTCATCCCCGAGCGCACCACCGACTTCATCTTTGCCGCGTTCTCTGAAGAGTTCGGCCTGATTGGCAATGTGCTGCTGGTTGCCGCCTTTATCGCCCTGATTCTGCGCGGCTTGGCCATTGCGCTGGACGCGCCTACGCTGTTTTCACGCCTGCTGGCGGGCAGCGTCGCCATGATTTTCTTCACCTACGCCTTTGTCAACATGGGCATGGTCAGTGGCATCGTGCCCGTGGTGGGCGTGCCCCTGCCCTTTATCAGCTACGGCGGCACCGCCATGGTGACGCTGGGTTTTGCGCTGGGCATTCTCATGTCCATCAGCGGCGCAAGGCGCCTAGTACAGACCTGAGCGGCAGCACGGGGCGCGGCAAGGCCTGTCCAGTTTCGGGGCATTGGCCGCCCCCTAGAATGGCCCAATGATCTCTCGCGAACCCACTATTGAACGCTTGGCCACGGCCAAGGCCCTGTTACTTACCCCGTTTGGCCTGAATGAGACGCACCTGGCGCGTGCGCTGGCTGAAATCAAAATGCAACGCGTCGATGAAGCCGATCTCTACTTCCAGTACACCCGCTCCGAGGGCTGGAGCTTGGAAGAAGGCATCGTCAAAACCGGCTCCTTCAGCATCGACCAGGGCGTGGGCGTGCGTGCGGTCAGCGGTGAGAAAACCGCGTTTGCCTATTCCGACGATATTTCCGAGGCCGCGCTCCTCGACGCCGCGCGCACCGTGCGCACCATCGCCAGCGCCGCGCAAACCCGCCGCACCAGCGTGGGCAAGCCCAAAATCGCCCGCAGCCGCTCGCTCTACCCCGACCAAGACCCCATTTCCACCCTGGACAGCGCCACCAAGGTCGCGCTCTTGGGCAAGGTGGAACGCCTGGCCCGTGCCAAAGACCCGCGCGTGGCGCAGGTGATGGCTGGTTTGGCCATGGAATACGACGTGGTGCTGATTGCCCGCGCCGACGGCACCCTGGCCGCTGACGTGCGCCCCTTGGTGCGCTTGTCGGTCACCGTGATTGCCGAACAAAAAGGCCGGCGCGAAATGGGCTCGTCCGGCGGCGGCGGCCGTTTTGGCCTGGCGTATTTTGACGACGCCCAAATCACCCGGTACGTAGACCAGGCGGTGCACGCTGCGCTGACCAACCTGGAAGCGCGTCCCGCCCCCGCAGGCGAAATGACCGTGGTGCTGGGTTCGGGCTGGCCCGGCATCTTGCTGCACGAAGCCATTGGCCACGGCCTGGAAGGCGACTTCAACCGCAAGGGCTCGAGCGCCTTCAGCGGACGCATCGGCCAGCGCGTGGCGGCCAAGGGCGTGACCGTGCTCGATGACGGCACGATTGCCGACCGCCGCGGTTCGCTCAATGTGGACGACGAAGGCAACACCAGCGGGCGCAATGTGCTGATCGAAGACGGCATTTTGAAGGGCTACATCCAGGACGCCATGAACGCGCGCCTGATGGGCGTGGCGCCCACCGGCAACGGCCGGCGCGAAAGCTACGCCCACATCCCCATGCCGCGCATGACCAATACCTACATGCTGGGCGGCGACAAAGATCCGCAGGAAATCGTCAAAAGCATCAAGAAAGGCCTGTACGCCACCAACTTTGGCGGCGGCCAGGTGGACATCACCAGCGGCAAGTTTGTGTTTAGCGCCAGCGAAGCCTATTGGGTGGAAAACGGCAAGATTTTGTACCCGGTCAAAGGCGCCACGATTGTGGGCAGCGGCCCAGAATGCTTGAAGCGCGTGAGCATGATCGGCAACGACATGAAACTCGACAGCGGCGTGGGCACTTGCGGCAAAGAAGGCCAAAGCGTGCCCGTGGGCGTGGGCCAGCCCACCCTGCGCATTGACGGCCTGACGGTCGGCGGCACCGCCTAACTGGCGACCTGCCTTGCGGCCGTTTCTCGCGGGTGCCCGCGACACCTTTCCCATGCTGGTGGGCGCCGCGCCCTTTGGCGTGATTTTTGGCACGCTGGCCATTGGCGCCGGCTTGCCGGTCTGGCTGACCCTGGGTCTGTCGGCGCTGGTGTTTGCTGGTTCATCCCAATTTGTGGCGGTCAGCCTGCTGGGCGGCGGCGCTGCGGTGCCGGTTATCTGGCTCACTACCTTTGTCGTCAACCTGCGCCACGCGCTGTACAGCGCCACCTTGTTGCCCTACGCCCGCGCGCTGCCCGCGCGTTGGCGCTGGGCCCTGGCCTTTTGGCTCACCGACGAGACCTTTGCCGTCGTAGAAAACCAGTTGCGCCACCACACCAGCCTGCACGACGGCGCGCGCTACTGGCTGGGCTCATCTTTGGCCATGTATTTCAATTGGCAGGTCTGGACGCTTGCGGGTGTGCTCTTGGGCCAAAGCGTGCCCGGCCTGGCCACCTTGGGCCTGGACTTTGCCATGGTCGCCACTTTTGCCGCCATCGTGGCACTGCAGTTGCGTGACCGGCCTGTGCTGTGCGCGGCGCTGGCGGCAGGCACCGTGGCCTTGCTGGCCCGTGATTTGCCCTACAAACTAGGTTTGATGCTGGCTGCTATTGCGGGCGTGGCCACCGGGATGCTGGCCGAGGCCTGGTTGGGGCGCGCCGACACAACTGCGCAAGAAGAGGCCCAGCCATGAACAGCACTTGGGCGCTCGTGCTGGCGGGCATGGTGGTGGTGACGTATGGCATTCGCCTGAGTTTTCTGGTGTTTGGCCACCGCCTGGCCTTTCCGCGCTGGCTGGAGCGGGCGCTGCGTTATGTGCCCGCCGCCGTTTTGACCGCGCTGGTCGTGCCCATGGCGCTGGCGCCGCAAGGCGTGGTGGACCTGGGTTTGCACAACGCCTATTTGCCTGGCACGGTGGCCGCAGTCGCCGTGGCTTTGTGGAGCCGCCAGACGCTGGCTGCAATCCTGGGCGGCTTTGTGGTCTATGGCCTGTGGCGCTGGCTGCTGGTCTGAGCCACGGGGCCGAAAATAACTTGTGCTACATTGAAGCCATGCATCCCGCCGCTTTTTTCTTTAGCTATTTTTGGTTCTCCAACGCCTGCGGCGGTAGAGAGTTCTGAACGTACCTGAAAAAAACGTCCTGATACTTCCGAAACCGCCGGCACCCCCGGCGGTTTTTTTATGCCTTTTTTGACTTTGACTGACTGCTTAAGGAGCTTTTGACATGACTGCAAGCGCTGACCGTACCAGCACCACCGATGACGAACGCATCAAGGACATCACCGTGCTGCCCCCACCCGAACACCTGATCCGCTTCTTCCCCATCAGCGGCACCGCCGTGGAAAGCCTGGTGTCCACCACCCGCAAGCGCATCCAAAGCATCATGGGCGGCAAGGACGACCGGCTGCTGGTCATCATTGGCCCCTGCTCCATCCACGACCCCGCCGCCGCGCTGGAATACGCGCGCCGCCTGCATGACATGCGCACCCACTACGCCGACACGCTGGAAATCGTGATGCGCGTCTATTTCGAAAAACCCCGCACCACCGTGGGCTGGAAAGGCCTGATCAACGACCCCTACCTGGACGAGAGCTTTCGCATTGACGAAGGCCTGCGCATTGCGCGCCAGTTGCTGATCGACATCAACCGCCTGGGCCTGCCCGCAGGCAGCGAGTTTTTGGATGTGATTTCGCCCCAGTACCTGGGCGACCTGATCGCCTGGGGCGCCATTGGTGCGCGCACTACTGAGAGCCAGGTGCACCGCGAACTGGCCTCGGGCATTTCGGCGCCCATTGGCTTTAAGAACGGCACCGACGGCAACATCAAAATCGCCACCGACGCGATTCAGGCCGCCGCCGGGGGCCACCACTTTTTGTCGGTGCACAAAAACGGCCAGGTCGCCATTGTGCAAACCAACGGCAACCCGGACTGCCACGTGATTTTGCGCGGCGGCAAAGCGCCCAACTACGACGCCGCGAGTGTGGAAGCCGCCTGCGCCGATCTGGTCAAAGCCAAACTGCCCGCCACGCTGATGGTGGACTGCAGCCACGCCAACAGCAGCAAGCA
>CANCJD010000055.1 GCA_947378275.1 Comamonadaceae bacterium | reverse complement strand
GACCGGCTCCAACGAACTCGTCACGGCCCGCGTGTCGATTCACACACCCGCACGCACCCTGCCACTCGACGAAGTGCGCGCCCAAGTCAAGGCACGCCTCTTGTCCAGCCGCGCTAGTGAAATGGCCAAGGCGGAAGGCCTTGCGCGGCTTGCCGCATGGAGGGCAAGCCCGGACGCTGCGTCGTTCAAAGAATCTGTCGTCGTCTCGCGCGAGCGTGGCCAGACCACCATCAACGGCGGTTTGCTTGAAGCGTTGATGGGCGCCGATACCCAGACGCTGCCAGCATGGGTTGGCGTGGACTTGGGCGCCCAAGGCTACGCGGTAGCACGTGTCAACAAGGTCTTGCCACGCAGTGAGCCCGAGGCGGCCGCCGCGGTCCAAGAGCGCACCCAATTTTCCCAGTGGCTGGCATCCGCGGAAACCCAGGCTTATGTGGAACTCTTGAAAAAGCGCTTCAAGGTGCAGATGAAAGTGCCTCGGCCTGATTCTTCAGCCGCCGCCGTTGACAAAAATTCCTAAGTAGCGCACCAAGGGCGCAAGGGCAGTTATAATTCGGGGCTTCGGTGGCTGTAGCTCAGTTGGTAGAGTCCAGGATTGTGATTCCTGTTGTCGTGGGTTCGAGCCCCATCAGCCACCCCAATGAATACAAGGCCCTGCCGCTATAAATAACGTAGCGTCAGGGCTTTTTTATTGCCACCGTGGCAATACTGTCCTTTAGAAGGACTCTCGCCCCACCTCCTTGTTTCGGTCATAGACCCGAGCCGTAACCTCTGGGTTTGCGTGCAGGTCGGTATCTGCGGCCCAACCGGCCTTCAAGTCCACTTGGCGCCACTCGGCCCTTGACAGCTCCAGTTCCACAAAGGCTGTCTTGCTCTCAAAGGGGCTCCAGGCCTACGCTTGCGTTGCCAGCAAGCACAGCTGACCAAGCATGCACGCAGCATGAAGTGGATTGGGCTTGGGGCTCGGTGGCCTGCTGTCAAAGGTGTTTGCGTGTTGGTCAGGTCGGATCTTTAGAGGCGTCCCCTGCGAAAATCCGTAAGATGGCACGCTGCGGGTGCTGAATTTGTCAGCGACGCCACCCTAACTTTGATCTCGTTGGACAATGCACCCATGATTTCCAAAAAATACCTTGCTTGCCCTGCGTCCGTGTGCCGTTGGTCCAGCGGCCTTGCCTTCGTGATTTGCATGGCTGCAGGCGGCAATGCGCTGGCGTACAAGGTCGAGCGCGTTTGCGAAACGTCCGAGCCCACCGGTAAGAAGCCAGCGACCAAAACCTGCAAAAC
This sequence comes from Comamonadaceae bacterium, assembly GCA_947378275.1. Classification (GTDB taxonomy): domain Bacteria; phylum Pseudomonadota; class Gammaproteobacteria; order Burkholderiales; family Burkholderiaceae_C; genus Allorhodoferax. The sequence goes on along the minus strand of CANCJD010000055.1, from coordinate 11,659 downwards.
CCTCTTGGTCAAAGCCGAGGGCGCAGCTAAGGATGAGAAAAAAGAGGCTAAAAAGGAAGAGAAACCAGCACCAGGCCACCATTAGGGCGCTTTCACGCACCCATGGCCCAGGTTACGCATTTAGCCTGCAAAGGCCTCCAAAGCGTCAGTGGCGGCTAGCCACTGGTCTTCTAGTTTCTTAAGTTCATCGTTCACGGACTTGAGCCTTTTGCCCAATTCGGCAATTTCGTGGGGCAGGGGGCTTTGGCTGAGTTTGCCCTCCAGCGCCGCGCCCTCGCCGCTAAGCGTGGCAATGCGTTCGTCCAGGCGCGCAATCTCAGTTGTCCATTTGCGCCGCTCATCCGGCGACGCGGGCGCTTTGGCCGGTTTGGCCGCAGCCTTGGCCTGCTGCTTGTTGAGCTGGTTTTGGGCCTCCTTGATGGCTTCGCGCTGGCGTTTGGCTTCGTCCAGCAGGTAGCGCTGGTAGTCGTCCAGATCGCCGTCAAAGGGCGCCACGCCGCCGCGCGACACCATCCAGAACTCGTCGCACACCGAACGCAGCAGCGCGCGGTCGTGGCTGACCAGCATCACCGTGCCTTCAAACTCGTTGAGGGCCATGGCCAGCGCTTCGCGGGTGGCCAGGTCCAAGTGGTTGGTAGGCTCGTCAAGCAGCAGCAAATTGGGCCGTTGCCAGACGATCATGCACAGCACCAGGCGGGCCTTTTCGCCGCCGCTCATGCTGCCCACGGCCTGCTTGACCATGTCGCCGCCAAAGTTGAAGGTTCCCAAAAAGCTGCGCAGGTCTTGCTCGCGCGTGGCTTGGCCGGCGATGCGGCCCTCGGCCGTCATTTCCTTGACCAGGCGAATCATGTGCTCCAGCGGCGTGTCGGCCGGACGCAGCACGTCCAACTCTTGCTGCGCAAAATAGCCAATGTTCAGGCCGCGGCCTTCGGTCACTTCGCCGCCTATGGGCGCGAGGTCGCGCGCCACGGTTTTGACCAAGGTCGATTTGCCCTGGCCGTTGGCGCCCAAGATGCCGATGCGCTGGCCTGCCAGCACCGAGCGGCTCACGTTTTGCACGATCACCGTGGGCGGCGTGCCTTCGGGCGCGTCGGCCGGTGGCGGGTAGCCAAAACTCACGCCTGACATGGACAACATCGGGTTGGGCAGATTGGCCGGCTCTTTGAATTCGAAGGTGAAGTCGGCGTCTGCGAGCAGTGGGGCGATTTTTTCCATGCGGTCCAGCGCCTTGACCCGGCTTTGCGCCTGTTTGGCCTTGCTGGCCTTGGCCTTGAAGCGGGCAATGAACTTTTGCAGGTGGGCAATTTTGTCTTGCTGCTTGGAAAACGCGTTTTGTTGCAGCTCCATTTGCTCGGCGCGCATGTCTTCAAACTTGCTGTAATTGCCGCCGTAGCGCACCAGCTTGCCCGCGTCAATGTGCAGGGTGACGTTGGTTACCGCGTCCAAGAACTCGCGGTCATGGCTGATGACCACCATGGTGCCTTCGTAGCGTTTGAGCCAGGCTTCCAGCCACACGAGGGCGTCCAAGTCCAAGTGGTTGGTCGGTTCGTCCAGCAGCAGCAGGTCTGAGGGGCACATCAGCGCGCGCGCTAACTGCAAGCGCATGCGCCAGCCGCCCGAAAAGCTGTTGACCGGGTTTTCCAGCTCGGTGGTTTTGAAACCCAGACCCAAAATCAGCGCCTGCGCGCGAGAAGGCGCGTCATGCTCGCCCGCGTCGTACAAAGCCATGTAGGCGTGCGCCATCCGGTCGCCGTCCTCGGTGGCCTCTGAGGCCTTGACTTCTTCGCGCGCCGCGTTGAGCACGGTGTCGCCTTCAATCACAAACTCGGTGGCGCTTTGCTCGGTCTCGGGCATATCTTGCGAGACCTGGCCCATGCGCCCCTGGGTGGGGATGTAGTACTCACCAGCATCCTCATGCAAATTGCCGTTAAGCAGGGCAAACAGCGAAGACTTGCCCGCACCGTTGCGCCCGACCAGGCCGACTTTTTCGCCGGGATTGAGGGTGACTGAGGCGTGTTCTAGCAAGACCTTGGCGCTGCGGCGCAAGGTCACATTTTTTAAAGTAATCATGAATTGAGAGTTTCGCGCGTGAGGAGCAAGACCTGGTCTTCACCAGCGCTGGTTTCCAGCCAAATCACTTCCAGCGACGGAAATGCGGCTTCAAAATAGGGGCGCTCGTTGCCGATTTCCAGCACCAGCACCCCCTGTGGGTTCAGGTGCGCGGCCACGCTTTGCAGCAGGCTGCGGACAAAGTCCATGCCGTCGCTGCCGCCGTCCAGGTTGCCGTCCAGCGCCATGGCAGGCTCGGCCCGGTATTCGGGCGGCAGATCGGCCATGCTTTGGCGGTTGACGTAGGGCGGGTTGCACACAATCAGGTCAAAGGGCCCGCGCGCTGCCAGTTCCGGCGCGGCCAGGGCGTCGGACGCGACCAGCGTAATGCGGTCTTGCAGGCCATGTTTTTGCACGTTGATCTGGGCTACTGCCAGCGCGTCGCTTGAGAGATCGCTGGCCGTGACCACCACGTCCGGAAAGACGCTGGCCGCAATCACCGCCAGGCTGCCGTTGCCGGTGCACAGGTCCAGCACCTTGTGTGTGGATGGGTGCAGAAAATAGTCCATGCCGCCGTCCACCAACAGCTCGGCAATCAGCGAGCGCGGCACGATGACACGCTCGTCCACATAAAACGCAAAGCCTTGCAACCAGGCCTCGTGTGTCAGGTAGGCGGCGGGTTTGCGGCTGCTGATGCGCTCGGCTACCAGCGCCTTGACAAGCGCCTGCTGGTCTGACGTGACTGGCGTGTCGGCCAGACTTTCGTCACCGTCGAGCGCCGTGTCCAGCGGTAAACCGAGTTGCCAGAGCACCAGCCAAGCGGCCTCGTCTTGCGCATTGGTGGTGCCATGGCCAAAAGAAACGCCGGCGTCTGCGAGCCGGGCGGCGCAGGCCTCTATCAGGGTTATCAAGGTCATGCGGCAGCCTGGGTGTGCAAGCGTTCGAGCACGCGGCGGTAGATATTTTTCAAAGGTTCAATGTCGGCCAGCGCCACATACTCGTTGATTTTGTGGATGGTGGCGTTGGGCGGGCCCAGTTCGATGACCTGGGGGCAAATTTGCGCCAAAAACCGGCCGTCACTGGTACCGCCGGTGGTGGATAACTGAGTTTCCAGCCCGGTCTCGTCGCGAATGGCGTCGCGCACCGCGTCTACCAGCGTGCCGGGGCGAGTGAGGAAGGGCAGGCCGCCAATCGTCCAGACCAGGTCATAGCGCAAGCCGTGTTGGTCTAGCACCGCCGCCAGTCGGGATTGCAGCGATTCGGGCGTGGATTCGGTAGAAAAGCGGAAATTGAAGTCAATCACCACCTCGCCGGGAATCACATTGCTCGCCCCGGTGCCACCATGCATATTGCTCACCTGCCAGCTCGTGGGCGGGAAATAGGCGTTGCCTTCGTCCCAGCGCACGCCCACCAGTTCGGCCAAGGCGGGTGCCGCGCGGTGGATCGGGTTGTCCGCCATATGCGGGTAGGCGATATGGCCTTGCACGCCCTTGACCGTGAGTTTGCCGCTCATGGTGCCGCGCCGGCCGTTTTTGATCATGTCACCGGTGCGCTCCACCGACGTGGGCTCGCCCACGATGCAATAGTCCAGTACTTCGCCGCGCGCCTTCAGCGTGTGGCACACCACTACCGTACCGTCCACGGCCGGACCTTCTTCGTCGCTGGTGAGCAGCAGGGCGATGTTCAGGGCAGGGTTGGGCGTATGGGCCAGAAACTCTTCAATGGCGACCACGAAGGCGGCCAGCGAGGTTTTCATGTCGCTGGCACCCCGGCCATGGAGCTTGCCGTCGCGGTGGCTGGGGCTAAAGGGCGCACTGTCCCACTGCGCCAGCGGGCCGGTGGGGACTACGTCGGTGTGGCCGGCGAACACCAGAGTTTTCGCGCCTGCGCTGGCTTGCGCCGTCGCAGCATGGCGTTTGGCCCAAAGGTTTTTGACCCGAAAATCTTCCGGGCCACTTTCGATGGTTTCACAGGCAAAGCCCAAGACTTGCAGGCGCTGCGCGATCAGCGTCTGGCAGCCAGCGTCTTGCGGAGTTACCGAGGCAAGGGACAGCAGCTGCTCGGTGAGTTGCAAAGTGGCGTTGGCGGCGTGGGGCATCAAGAATTCAGTGTCAGGGTAATAGGACCCATGGCCGGCATGGGTGGACTGGGATACAGCGCGTGGGCGGTGCCACCGGCTTCGACGCTGTTTTGCAGTCGCCACATCAGGTTGCTCGCAGAGTCCGCGTTGGCCAGGCCTTCGCTTTCTTGCACCGTGCCTTTGGCAATCAGGCGTGCAATGTCTTGCTCAAACGATTGCGAGCCCGCCGACAGAGATTGCTCCATCGCAGCCGGTATTTCGGTGAATTTTCCGCCTTGGATCAGCTCGGCAATGCGCGTCGTGTTCATCATGACCTCGCAAGCGGGCACGCGCTGCCCGCCTGGGGTGCGGATCAGGCGCTGCGACAACATGGCCTTGAGCGACAAGGACAAGTCGCGTTGCACGGCTTCGCGCGCCTGGGCGGGATAAAAACCCAAAATGCGGTTGAGTGCGTGGTAGCTGTTGTTGGCGTGCACGGTGGCCAGACACAAATGGCCAGATTGCGCGTATCCCAGTGCGGCCGACATGGTTTCTTGGTCGCGAATTTCGCCAATAAAAATCACGTCGGGCGCCTGCCGCATCGCGTTTTTCAGTGCCACGTTCAACGATACGGTGTCCAATCCAATTTCGCGTTGGTTCACCACCGATTTTTTGTGCTGAAACACAAATTCGATCGGATCCTCAAAAGTAAGGATATGGCCCGACAAAATGGAATTGCGGTAGTCCAGCATGGATGCCAGCGTGGTGCTCTTGCCCGCGCCAGCAGCGCCCGCCATCAGCACCAAACCGCGCTTTTCCAAAACCAGTTGGCGCAGCACCTGTGGCAAGGTGCTGTCCTGCAAGGGTGGAATGTCAAATGGCACGTATCGGATCACAATGGCCACCGTTCCACGCTGCATGAAGGCACTGACGCGAAAACGCCCCAGGTTTTGCAGCGACAAGACCATGGTCAGCTCGTTGGTGGCGTGCAGTTCCTGCATGCGCTCGGGCGGCACCAGGCCTTCGAGCAGTTCGCGCGGCGCTTGCACACCCAATGGCTGGCTGGTGATGGGCACTACCAGGCCATGGATGCGAACCAGGGGCGGACTGTTGGCTGAAAGATACAAGTCCGACGCGTGGCGGTCCACCATGAAGCGCAGCATGCGCTCCAGAACATCGTTTTTGGTGGTTTGCGTCATGGTCAGGACCGCTTCTAGGGGTGCTGTGTGGCGCTTAATCGCGCAGCAAGTCGTTGAGCGAAGTTTTGGCGCGGGTCTGCGCGTCCACGCGCTTGACGATGATGGCTGCGTACAGGCTGTACTTGCCGTCGCCCTTGGGCAGGCTGCCGCTGATCACGACCGAACCAGAAGGAATGCGCCCGTAACTCACCGTGTCGGTGGCGCGGTCGTAAATCGGGGTGCTTTGGCCCAGGTACACGCCCATGGAAATCACCGAGTTTTCTTCCACGATCACGCCTTCAACCACCTCAGAGCGTGCTCCGATGAAACAGTTGTCCTCAATGATGGTGGGACCAGCCTGCATGGGTTCGAGCACGCCGCCAATGCCCACGCCGCCGCTTAAGTGCACGTTTTTGCCGATCTGGGCGCAAGAGCCCACGGTGGCCCAGGTGTCGACCATGGTGCCTTCGTCCACATAGGCACCAATATTGACGTATGAAGGCATCAGAATCACGCCCTTGGCGATAAAGCTGCCGCGCCGCGCCACGGCCGGGGGCACTACGCGCACGCCGGTGGTTTTCATCTCGGCTTCGGTCATGCCCGCAAACTTGGTGGGCACCTTGTCGTAAAAGCCCAGGTCACCGGATTGGATGAGCACGTTGTCCTTGAGCCGGAAGCTCAATAAGACCGCTTTTTTGATCCATTGGTGCGTAGTCCACTGGCCCACGCCGTCACGGGTGGCCACGCGCAGGGCGCCGTTGTTGAGTTCGGAGATGACGTGCTCGACGGCGTCCGACACTTCTTTGGGGGCCGATTGCACCGAGATATTGGCGCGGTTTTCCCAGGCGGCGTCGAGGATAGTTTGGAGTTGTTGGGTCATGGAATTCTCAGTGGTCGCAAAAGGGTTGGGATCAAAAAAAGGGGCGTTCAGGCCGGGCTGCGGGATTGCACAAAGGCCACGATGCGCTGCGCGGCCTCCAGGCATTCGTCGCCTTGCGCCACCAGCGCCATGCGGATGCGCCCAGCGCCCGGGTTCACGTCATGCGCTTCGCGGGCCAGATAAGAGCCGGGCAAAACCGTCACATTGTAGGTAGCGTAAAGATCGCGGGCAAAGTCCACGTCGCTGCCCTGCACGCCCGCCCACAAATAAAAACCGGCATCCGGCAGCGCCACGTCCAGCGCCTTGGCCAGCAAAGGCGTGATTTGGGCGAACTTTTGGCGGTACTGGGCGCGGTTGTCCAGCACATGGGACTCGTCGTTCCACGCAGCGATGCTGGCGCTTTGAACGACGGGGCTCATGGCGCTACCGTGGTAGGTGCGGTAAAGCAAAAACTGCTTGATGAGCGCCGCGTCGCCTGCGCAAAAACCGCTGCGCATGCCCGGCACATTGCTGCGCTTGGACAGGCTGGTGAAAGCCACCAGGTTTTTAAAGTCTGCGCGCCCCAGTTGCGCTGCCGCTTCCAGGCCGCCCAGGGGCGCTTCGTCGCGGAAGTAGATCTCGCTGTAGCACTCGTCTGAGGCAATGGCAAATCCAAAGCGGTCGCTCAAGTCAAAGAGCAGCTTCCATTCAGAAAGCGGCATTACGGCGCCCGCCGGGTTGCCAGGGCTGCATACAAACAAAAGCTGCGTGCGCGCCCACACCGCGTCGGGCACGCTGGCCCAGTCTTGGGCAAAGTTGCGCTGCGGGTCAGAATTTACAAAATAGGGCTCACCTCCGCCCAACAGTGCCGCGCCCTCGTAGATTTGGTAGAAGGGATTGGGGCAAACCACCAGCGGCTTGGTGCCGGACGCGCTGGGCGCGAGCACGGTTTGTGCAAAGGCAAACAGGGCTTCGCGCGAGCCGTTGATGGGCAAAATTTGCGAAGCCGGGTTGACTTCAAGCTGGTAGCGGCGCTGCAGCCAGTGGGCAATAGCCTCGCGCAAGGGCGGGTCGCCCGCCGTGGCCGGATAGCCCGCCAGTCCCGTGCCCATGATGGCTTCGCAATAGGCTTGCTTGATCAGCGCAGGTGTGGCGTGGCGGGGTTCGCCGATTCCCAGGCTGATCGGGCGCAAATCCGGATTGGGCGTGACGGTGGCAAAGAGCTGGCGCAGGCGTTCAAACGGATAGGCTTGCAGTAGCGACAAATGGGGATTCATAGGGCTGGATTATCGTTGATTCGTCGTTAAACTTTAAATTTTGCGCGCTCTCGGCCACGTCTGCCAAAGCCGCGTTTTCAGGAATAAATTCCAATGCAAACTGCGCTTCAGAACGCTTCTTGCTACACCTGTCTTAACCTGCCAGGTGCGCTTGACTTTTTGGGCGACGACCAGGGTGTGCGCGATTTGTTGCCCGCCTTGTGCACCGCCTTGGGCAAGGACGTGCCCGAGATCGCCGACCTGCTGGCGCAGGGCCGGGCGACGGACGCCGCAGCACGGCTGCATTCGCTCAAAGGCTTTGTGCCCGTGTTTTGTTTTGCGCCTATGGTGGACGAACTTGCCCGCGTCGAGCGCCTGGGCCGGGGTGGAGCGAGCGCGGAGGTGATCGCCTCTTATGCGGCACTGGCGCCTTCTTTGCAGCGCCTGGGCGAAGAGGCGGCGCACTATCTGGCGCAGGGGCCCTTGACGCCTTGAGGTCGCCAGCCTGAGCCACGACGGAGGCCGACAAAACCCGCACAGTATCATTGGCACTGCCCCGAAAGCCGGTTTCGGGGCCTTGTTAACCCTCCAAACACCCGCTCAAGTCCAGCCCCAACGCAGTGCGCCTCAATTCGATCAAGCTGTCAGGATTCAAGTCCTTTGTAGAGCCGACCAACTTTTTGTTGCCTGGACAACTGGTGGGCGTGGTGGGGCCCAACGGGTGCGGCAAGTCCAACATCATGGACGCGGTGCGCTGGGTTTTGGGCGAAAGCCGCGCCAGCGAGTTGCGCGGCGAGTCCATGCAGGACGTGATTTTTAACGGCACCACCACCCGCAAACCGGCCAGCCGCGCCAGCGTGGAGTTGGTGTTTGACAACCCCGACCACCGCGCTGGCGGCCAGTGGGGTCAGTTTGGCGAGATTGCAGTGCGCCGGGTGCTCACCCGCGACGGCACGTCGAGCTACTTCATCAACAACCAGCCGGTGCGCCGGCGCGACGTGCAAGACGTGTTTCTGGGCACGGGACTGGGGCCACGCGCCTACGCCATCATCGGCCAGGGCACGATCAGCCGCATCATTGAATCCAAGCCCGAAGAGCTGCGCTTGTTTCTGGAAGAAGCCGCGGGCGTCTCCAAGTACAAAGAGCGCCGCCGCGAGACCGAAAACCGCCTGGGCGACACCCGCGCCAATCTGACGCGGGTCGAAGACATCTTGCGCGAGCTCAATATCAACTTGGAGAAGCTCGAAAAACAGGCCGAAGTGGCGCTGCGCTACAAGGCTTTGCAGGCGGATGTGACGCTCAAGCAGCACCAGCAGTGGTACCTCAAGCGCGCTGAATCGCTGGCCGACCAGGCCAAAGTGCAGGCCGACGCGCAAAGCGCGGTGATTGCGCTGGAGTCGCGCATGGCAGATTTGCGCCACATCGAGGCTGATCTTGAATCGGTGCGCCAGGCCCACTACGCCGCGGGTGACCAGGTCAACCAGGTGCAAGGGCTGCTTTACGAGGCCAGCACTGAAGTCGGCCGTCTGGAGGCGGAAATCCGCTTTGTGGTCGAAGGCCGCCAGCGCGTGGAGCAGCGTCTGGTCACCTTGGCCGAACAAAGCGCGCAATGGGCCGAGCGGCGCGACGAGGCGCTGGAAGAAATAGAGCGTTTGGCCGAGCTGGCGCTGGTGGGCGACGAACAGGCCGAACTGCTGGAAGCCCAAATCGAGGACCAAGCCCAGCAACTGCCAGACCTGGAAGAGGCCCTGGAACGCGCCCAAGCGCAGGCCAAGACCCAGCGCGACAGCGTGGCCCAAGTGCAGCAGGCCCTGGGCGTGCTGGCCGCCGAGCAGCGCAGCGTGACCGAGCAAAACCGCCAGCTCAGCGCCCGGCGCGAGCGCCTGACCGCTGACCGCAACGGCCTGGCCGCCACCGACGACAGCCGCCTGGCCCAGTTGCAAGAAGAATTTGAGGGCGCGCAAGAGTCCGCTGAGCTGGCCCACGCCCGCCTTGAAGAACTGCAGGCCCTGGTGCCGCAGCTGGACGAGGCCCGCCGCACCCAGCAGCAGCAAGTCAACACCGAGGCTGCACGTCAGGCCGACGTGTCGGCGCGGCTGGAGGCGCTCAAAGCCCTGCAAGAGCGCTTAAAGACCGACGGCAAATTGGAGCCCTGGCTGCAAAAGCACGGGCTGGAGCATTTGCAAGGCCTGTGGAGCCGCATCCAGGTGCAAGCCGGATGGGAAAACGCGGTTGAAGCCGCGCTGCGCGACCGCCTGGGCGCCCTTGAGGTGTCGCGCCTGGACATGGTGCAGGCCTTTGGCGGCGATGCGCCCCCGGCCAAACTGTCCTTTTTCAGCGCCCCGGCGGCGGGCAACGCGCCCGCAGGCAGCACTTTGCCGCGCCTGTTTGACCTGGTGCGCGTGCATGACGCCGGTTTGGCGGCAGTTTTGCAGTCGTGGTTGGCGGGTTGCTACACCGCGCCTAGCTTGGAAGAGGCATTGGCGCAGCGCAGCAGCTTGGGCGCCGGCGAGACGATTTTTGTGCCCGCCGGCCACGGCGTGGGGGCGAACAGCGTGGGCTTTTATGCCCAAGACGCCGAACAATCCGGCCTGCTGGCGCGCGCCCAAGAAATCCAGAACCTGGAGCGCGAGCTGCGCGCCCAGACCCTGATGGCCGAAGAATCCCGCGCCGCCCTGGGCCGCGCCGAGAACGCTTATGCCGACGCCGCCCAGCGCCTGAGCGCCTTGCGCAGCCAGGCCCAGGAAGCGCAGGCGCGCACCCACAGCCTGCAGGTCGAAGTGCTGCGCCTGACCCAACTCGCCGAACAAGTGCGCAGCCGCAGCGCGCAAATCGCCGCGGACGCCGCCGAGGTGGACGCCCAACTCGAAGACCTGCAAGAACGCGCCCTGCAAGCCGAAGCTCGGTTTGAAGAACTCGACATGCAGCTCGCGGATAGCCAAGAACGCCACGCCGAGCTCGATGAGCGCGTGATTGCCAGCCAAAACCGCCTGAACCAGTGCCGCGAGCAACAACGCGGACTGGAGCGCCAGCACCAGGAGGCGCAGTTTTCCAAACGCAGCCTGCAAGCGCGCCAAAGCGAACTGGCCCGCGCCATTGAAACGGCCAGCCAGCAGGCCGTGGCGGTGCAAGACGAGACCGAGCGCGCCCAGGCCGAACTGCAGCGCCTGACCGACGCTGCCGCCCAAGCCGGTTTGCAAAGCGCTTTGGCCCTCAAACTCGAGCGCGAGCAATTGCTGGGCGCCAAGCGCAGCGAGTACGACGACCTGACTGCCAAACTGCGCGCCAGCGACGAGCGCCGCCTGCAGCTTGAGCGCGAGTTGGAGCCGCTGCGCCAGCGCATCACCGAATTCCAGCTCAAGGAACAGGCGGCTCGCCTGGGCTTTGAGCAATACCAGTCGCAGCTCTTTGAGGCGCAGGCTGACATGGACGCGATTGCCAAAAGCCTGGAAGACAGCGGCGTGCGCCTGGCCGGCATGCAGGGCGAGATTGACCGCATGCACCGCGACATCGCCGCCCTGGGCGCCGTCAACCTGGCCGCGCTGGACGAGTTGACCGCCGGGCGCGAGCGCAAGGAATTTTTGGACGCGCAAAGCCTGGACCTCAATGAGGCCATGAACACGCTCGAAGACGCCATCCGCCGCATTGACGGCGAAACGCGTGAGCTGCTCTCGGGCACCTTCAACCAGGTTAATGAGCACTTTGGGCGCATGTTCCCTGAGCTGTTTGGCGGGGGCAACGCGCGCCTGGTGATTACCGGCGACGAGATTTTGGACTCTGGCGTGCAGGTGATTGCGCAGCCGCCGGGCAAGAAAAACCAGACCATTCACCTGCTCTCGGGCGGCGAAAAGGCGCTCACTGCGATTGCGCTGGTGTTTGCCATCTTTCAGCTCAACCCCGCGCCGTTTTGTTTGCTCGACGAGGTGGACGCGCCGCTGGACGACGCCAACACCGAGCGCTACGCCAAGCTGGTCAGCAGCATGAGCGCCAGCACCCAGTTTTTGTTCATCAGCCACAACAAGATCGCCATGGAAATGGCAGAGCAACTCATTGGCGTCACCATGCAGGAGCAAGGTGTCTCGCGCATCGTGGCGGTGGACATGGAAGCCGCCGTTGGTCTGGTGCAAGCGGCATAAATTAAGATCACACCATGAGTAATTTTCAGTTGGGTTTGGCCGTCATCGGCGGTTTGGTATTGCTGGGCCTGGTGGTGCACAGCGCCTGGTCGGCGCGGGTCAACGCCCCCAAACAGGCGCAG
>CANCJD010000054.1 GCA_947378275.1 Comamonadaceae bacterium | reverse complement strand
GTTGCCCAGCGGCCTGAGAAATTCCTGATTTTTTGCGACGACCTGAGCTTTGACCAGGGCGAGCCCGGCTACAAGGCGCTCAAATCTGTGTTGGACGGGTCGGTTTCTGCCACCTCAGCCAATGTGCTGATTTACGCCACCAGCAACCGGCGCCATCTCTTGCCCGAATTCATGGCCGAGAACCTGACCTACACCCACACCGAAAGCGGCGAGGTGCACCCGGGCGAGGGCGTGGAGGAAAAAATCTCCTTGTCCGAGCGATTTGGCCTGTGGGTCAGCTTCTACCCCTTTACCCAAGACGAATACCTGCACATCGTCGCCCAGTGGCTTCAGGCGCTCGGCGTGCCCGCAGCGCAAGCGGCGCAGTCGCGCCCCGAGGCGCTGATCTGGGCGCTGGAGCGCGGCTCGCGCAGCGGCCGGGTTGCCTGGCAGTTTGCCAAAGACTTTGCCGGGCGCCATGCGCTGGACCTGAACTCCGGCGCATGAAGCCTTCATTGCGGGTTGCCGACCCCGAGATTGCCCGCCAAGGCGGTGCGGACCGCCCTGAGGTGCAAGTGGCCGTGGGCGTGTTGATCCGCGAGGACGGTGCGTTTTTACTCACCTCCCGCCCGGCGGGCAAGCCCTACGCAGGCTACTGGGAGTTCCCCGGCGGCAAGGTGGAGCAGGGCGAATCAATCTTGAACGCCCTATGCCGCGAACTGCAAGAGGAGCTTGGCATAGATGTCGGCACCGCCACCCCCTGGAAGGTCGAGGTGGTGGACTACCCGCATTCGCTGGTGCGTCTGCATTTTTTCAAGGTAACGCGCTGGAGCGGTGCGCTGCAAATGCGCGAACAGCAATCGGCCCAATGGGAAACGCTGCCAGTGCGCGTTAGCCCCGTATTACCAGGGACGGTGCCGGTATTGGAGTGGTTAGCGGCAGAGGCTGAAGTTCCAGCAATCGAATCCAATGGAGCCCTAAGGGCTCCTGCAATCGGTTCTTAGTGGATCGGCCCGTGCTCTAGTTGCATATCGTCGGGCTTGTCTACGGCGGGCAGCCGGAACTCTTCGCTGGCCCATGCCCCTAAGTCCACGCCCTTGCAGCGTGCACTGCAAAACGGGCGGTACACATTCGATGGCGCATAAACGCTCGGGCCTTGGCAGCCCGGGCATTTCACTATCTTTTCAAGATTTTTCGCCATCACCATCCACCGGACTCAGGAACACAGAGTCAGTTCAAACGCGATGTCCGCAGTGTTGGGCTGAACGCGGTCGTGAACCGATTGCTGTACAAAGCGGATGGAGGCCACCAGACGGTTGGCACTGATTTCTGGAATGGCGCCCAAGGCAGGGTCCAGTGACAGACGCAAGAGTTGGAATGTGCGGCCTTGGGGCAGGTTTTGCTGGAATTGGCCGCCCATGGCCACAATTTTCTGGGGCGAGCCCGAATCCCTCAGTAAACCGAGCAGGGCCTTGATCGCATTGGACAGGGGCAGCAGAGTTTCCACCCAGCCACACAAGTCGCTGCGGCGTTGGTCAGAAGAATGGTGTTGCCAAGCGTAATAGGCCGGAAGGTCAAAATTGCAGGTTCCGCCAGGGATGCTGGTTCGGCTTCGCACGCTCTTGAGCCAATCATTCTCTTCAAGCGCGCGCCCAAGCTTGTTGGGGGCGTTGTTCAACTCCGTGATGCAGGCGCCGAGCTGCTCGACCAGGTTTTCCAGCAGATTGGCAGCAATGTCGGGGTTGCCGCGAAAGTTACACATGATCTGGCGCTGGCGTTCCAAGTCTTTGAGGACGTCAGCCTTGAGCTCGGCGCGGGCGCTCACACTCAAAATTTCAAACAAGGTGATTAGCGCGAAGTGGTGATCCAGCTCGTCGGAGCGGTCCATCAGGGCGAAAAGCCGCTCAAATAGCTGTTCCAGACGCAGATAAGTGCGAATTCTTTCGTTAAACGGGTATTCGTAGAGGATCACGCGCAATTTTCCAGTGCCGGGATCATAGCCCGAACTGCGGCCCCAATTGCCCCAATTCGCCCTCGATTTCAAACAAGTCCTTACCTTCATTGAAAATTACGAAGTCGGCAGCCTGTAAGCGCCGCGTGCGCGGGCTTTGGGCCGCGATGATGGACTGGACTTCTTGCGCGCTCAGACCGCTTCGCAGCGCTACTCGCTCAACTTGCGTCTGTGTCTGGCAATCCACGATCAGCACCCGGTCAAGGCTTTTGCGCCAATGGTGAGACTCGACCAGCAGCGGAATGTCAAAAACGACGCAGCGCACGCCTTGTGCCACAGCGTCGGCGGCCTGGCGCTCTACTTCCAGCGCAATCAGCGGGTGGATGATGGCTTCCAGCCGCGTGCGGGCGTGCGGGTCGGAAAACACCAGTTGGCGCATTTGCGCGCGGTCCATGGCACCCGTGGCGTCAATAAAGTCGGCACCAAAGACCGCGCGGACCGCTGCGATCGCGGAGCCGCCGACCGCTGTGCTGGCGCGCGAGATGGCATCGGCGTCGATCACGCGTGCGCCTTGGCGCCCCAAAATCTGGCACACCGTACTTTTGCCGCTGCCTATGCCACCGCTCACACCCAGTCGTATGCTGCGCGTGCTCACAGGCCCATCGCTAGACGCAGCGCCGTGGGGTTCCAGGCCAGGCAAACAAAACCGGCACCGGCCAAAAAGGGACCAAAAGGCATGTAACCGCCTTCGCGCAGGCCGCCGCCCAGTTTGAGCGCCAGCCCCACCACCGTGCCGACAATGGAAGACAGCAAAATCAGCGGGATCAACAGCTGCCAGCCAAACCAAGCGCCCAGGCAGGCGAACAGCTTGAAGTCGCCGTAGCCCATGCCCTCTTTTCCCGTGGCCCATTTGAAAGCCCAATACACCGACCATAGCGACAGGTAGCCACCGATTGCGCCCCATAACGCGTCGGGCAGGGTGGCCTGTGTCCAGTGGGCGTCCGCAGCAATCAAGCCCAGCCACAGCAAGGGCAGCACGATGGCGTCGGGCAGCAGCGTGGTTTCCCAATCGATCAGGGCCAACACCAGCAAGGCGGCTGCGAAAACGCACCAGGCGCCGGCCACCGGGGTGACGCCCCAGCGCGCGACGCACAGCGCAAACAGGGTGGCTGTTGATAACTCCACCAACGGGTATTGGCGGCTGATAGGCGAGTGGCACTGGCCGCAGCGCCCACGCAACAGTACGTAGCTCAGAACGGGGATGTTCTGGTACCAGCGCACGGGCGCGGCACAACCAGGACACTGAGAACGAGGTACGACCAAATTGAAGGGCGCGGCAGGTGTCGCATCGGTGCCTGCCCACGCTTGGTAGTCGCGCGTCCATTGCTGCTCCAGCATTTTTGGCAGGCGAAAAATCACAACATTCAGAAAGCTACCTATGAGCAAGCCCAAAAAGCCGGCCAACAGCACGCCCGAGGGCAGATCAGGAAAAGTCACACCATTTGTCCCATTTTGAAGATTGGCAAGTACATGGCTACCACGATGCCCCCAATAATGCCGCCCAAGATAACGATGATGATGGGCTCCATCAGGCTGGAAATGCCAGCCACCATGTCGTCGACTTCGGATTCGTAAAAATCAGCCGCTTTGCCCAGCATGTAGTCAATCGAGCCGGATTCTTCGCCGATCGCACACATTTGCAGCACCATCGGAGGAAACAGCTTGGACTGGGTCATGGCCGAAGTGAGCGAAGCGCCTATCGATACCTGCTGCCGTATGCCAACCGTGGCTTCGGCGTATTCTGCATTGCCGGCCGAGCCGCCCACGGAGTCCAGCGCCTCGACCAGAGGCACGCCAGCGGCAAACATGGTGGCTAGCGTCCGGGTCCAGCGCGCGATGCAGGACTTGCGTACCAAGCCGCCAAAGATCGGCATGCGCAGCATCAAGCGGTCCATGGCCGATTGCAAATGGGTGCTGGTCTTTAAAGCGCGAAAGAAAAAGAATATTCCCCCGCCCAAACCGCCGAAGATCAGGTACCAATACTGGATGAAAAACTCGCTCATGGCGATGACCATCAGAGTGGGCGCCGGCAGTTCACCGCCAAACGAGGCGAACACCTGCTTGAACGAGGGAATAACAAAAATCATGATGACTGCCACCACCACAAAGGCCACGATCAGCACGCTGATCGGGTACATCAGGGCCGATTTGATTTTGGATTTGACCGCCTCGATTTTTTCCATGTAAGTAGCGAGTCGGTCCAGCAAGGAGTCCAAAATTCCCGCAGATTCTCCAGCAGCTACCAAATTGCAATAAAGCGTGCTGAACTGGTTCGGGTATTTTCGGAAAGCCGTACTCATGGATGAGCCGGTCTCAATGTCAATGCGCAGGTCGTTGATCAGTTTACTCAGGCTCGGATTGGGGTTTCCTTGCCCCACGATGTCAAAAGACTGCAGCAGGGGCACGCCAGCCTTCATCATGGTGGCCAATTGCCGGGTAAACGTTGCGACTTCTTTGGGTTTGATGGACTGCGCCCAACCCATGCGGCGTTTTCTGATCTTTTTGGGCGTGATGCCCTGGCGTCGCAGCATGGCGCGCACCAAGGTTTCTGCCGTGGCGCGGGTTTCACCATTGACAACGAGGCCGTTGCGATCGCGACCTTGCCATTCAAAGATCGACTCGGCAGCGGCATTTTTGCGCCGCAATTGCTGGGCTTTTTTAGTGGTAGCCATCGTTCTGTGTACCTGCGCTTATTCGTTGGTAACGGCCATCACTTCTTCGATGGAGGTCAGGCCTAATTTCACCTTGTGCAGCCCGGACGCCCGCAGCGAGCGCACCCCTTCGCGTTCCGATTGTTCGGCAATGTCTATGGAAGAGCCATCCCGCAAGATGATGCGTTGGATTTCCTCGCTGATAGGCATCACCTGGTAAATGCCAACACGCCCCTTGTAGCCATTGTTGCAACTGCTGCATCCCAGCGCACGGTAAGGTTGCCAGCTGCCGTCCAGGTCTTCGGGCTTGAAGCCTGCCTCCAGCAGGGTTTGGGTGGGTACATTTGCAGGCAGTTTGCATTTTGCGCATAAGCGCCGGGCCAGGCGCTGCGCGGTGACCAGCACCACGCTGGAGGCAATATTGAACGGGGCCACCCCCATATTGCGCAGGCGCGTAATCGTTGTAGGCGCGTCGTTGGTGTGCAGGGTGGACATCACCATGTGGCCGGTTTGCGCCGCCTTGATTGAAATGTCGGCAGTTTCCAGGTCCCGAATTTCGCCGACCATGATGATGTCCGGATCCTGGCGCAAAAACGATTTGAGGGCTACAGAAAACGTCAAGCCTGCTTTTTCATTCACATTGACTTGGTTCACACCGGGTAAGTTGATTTCGGACGGGTCTTCCGCAGTTGCGATATTCACGCCAGGTTGGTTCAATAAATTCAAGCAGGTGTAAAGCGAAACCGTTTTGCCCGACCCCGTGGGGCCCGTCACCAGCACCATGCCATACGGGCGGCCAATGGCTTTGAGCAAGCGCTCTTTTTCCTCTGTCTCGTAGCCCAGCGCTTCAATTCCCAGTTTTGCGCTGTTGGGGTCCAGAATCCGGATGACGATTTTTTCGCCAAAAAGCGTCGGCAGCGTGCTGACGCGAAAGTCAATGGTCTTATCGCGTCCCATCTTGAGCTTCATACGGCCGTCTTGGGGCAGGCGCCGCTCGGAAATATCCATGCGCGAAATCACCTTGATGCGTGAAGCGAGTTTTTCTTTGATACTGACCGGCGGCGAAGCCATTTCACGCAGCTCGCCATCAATGCGAAAGCGCACCCGGTACGTAAGCTCGTAAGGTTCAAAATGCAGGTCGGATGCACCCATGGCGAACGCATCAAATAGCATTTTTTGCAGGAAACGCACTACGGGTGCATCGTCAATTTCGCTTTCCTGCGGCGCGGCCTCGTCTGGAAGGTCAGACGCTACATCCAGTCGCTGCTCGTCAAATTCACTGTTGAGAAAAACGGTCGTAAACTTTTCCGTGGCTTCTGTGAACCGCGTGGCGTTGAGCTTCATGAGCTTGTCAAACTCAACCACCACCCACTCCACTGAAAGTTGCGTGGCAAATTTGATTTTTTCGGCCGCTTCCCGATTCGAGGGGTCGGCGGTGGCGATCACCAGCGCATTGTTGCGCTTGCCTAGCGGCAAAAGCTGGTAATCACGGCAAATTTTGTCGGCCAATAGATCGGCGGGCAGGGCGGCAATGTCCAGGGCGTCCAGATCCACCAGGGGCGCGATAAAGGCTTTGCACAGTGTGTGCGCCAGCGTGATGGATGACACGGCGCCCGAATCCACCAGCTCTGCAACAAAGTTCTTGCGGCTGGCATGGGCTTTGCTGTAAAGCATCTCCGCCGCCTTTTGGTCTAGATTCCCCGCAGCGACCAAGGCGCGACCGATGCCCGACAGGTTGCCAGTAATCCAGTCTTGCGAAGGGGAATCCAGCGGGGTCATAGATTGGCGAAACTTTGCCCCAGCGCGTCCTTCGGTGAAACGGCGGGTGACAGGCCGTTGAGGGGCCAACGGATTTGAAGGTCTGGGTCATCCCAGGCGATGCAGCGTTCGAATTCAGGGGCGTAATAGTCCGTGGTCTTGTACAAAAACTCGGCAGATTCGGACAGCACCAGAAAACCATGCGCCAGTCCGGGGGGCACCCACAATTGGCGTTGGTTGTTCGCGGAAAGTATTTCACCCACCCACTTACCATAAGTGGGTGAGTGCGGTCGAATGTCCACGGCGACGTCAAATACCTCGCCTGCCACCACACGCACTAGCTTGCCTTGGGGATGTTGCACCTGGTAATGGAGGCCCCGCAGCACGCCATGTGTTGATTTGGAGTGGTTGTCTTGGACGAAAGTCACGTCCAGGCCCGTGGCCGCAGCAAACGCCCTGGCGTTGAAGCTTTCATAAAAAAAGCCGCGTGCGTCGCCAAACACGCGTGGCTCCATCAGCAATACATCGGCAATGGCCGTAGGGGTCACCTTCATCAGTACACCTTTTCCGTCAAAAGGCGCAGCAGGTACTGGCCGTAGCCGGATTTGGCCAGCGGTTGGGCCAAGCGGGCAAGTTGTGCGTCGTCAATCCAGCCGTTGCGCCAGGCAATTTCTTCAGGTGCGGCCACCTTAAGACCCTGGCGGTTTTCAATGGTGTGGATAAATTGGCTGGCCTCTAACATGGACTCGTGCGTGCCAGTGTCCAACCAGGCATAGCCGCGGCCCATGGTTTGCACGTCCAAGGCACCGCGCTCTAGGTAAAGGCGGTTCAAGTCGGTGATTTCGAGTTCGCCCCGGGCCGAGGGTTTGATGGTTTTGGCCAGCTCTACCACCTGGCTGTCGTAGAAGTACAGGCCAGTGACGGCGTAGCGGGATTTCGGGGTGACAGGTTTTTCTTCTAGGCTGATGGCGCGCCCGGCAGTGTCAAATTCAACCACGCCGTAACGTTGTGGGTCTTGCACCGCGTAGGCAAAGACGGTGGCACCTTCGGTTTGCGCGCAGGCTGAACTGAGCAAGGTGGCGAAGTCGTGGCCATAAAAAATGTTGTCACCCAAGACCAGCGCGCTGGGAGCGCCGTCCAAAAACGCCTCGCCAATCAGAAAAGCCTGAGCCAAACCATCCGGGCTGGGCTGCACGGCATACGAAAGCTGCAAGCCCCACTGGCTGCCGTCGCCTAGCAACTGCGCAAAGCGGGGCGTGTCTTGGGGGGTGGAAATGACCAGTATTTCCCGGATGCCGGCCAGCAGCAGGGTGCAAAGCGGGTAGTAGATCATGGGCTTGTCGTAAATCGGCAGCAATTGCTTGCTCACCACTTGCGTGGCGGGGTACAGCCGGGTACCCGAACCGCCCGCCAGGACGATGCCCTTGCGCTGCGGTGTGCTGGATTTACTCATGTGGGGTTGGCTCCTAAAGTTTCTTGCAGCATGCGCTGCACGCCAATTTGCCAAAGTGGCAAGTGTAATGAAAATGCAGACCGTAGTTTTTCGGTGTCGAGGCGCGAGTTCAGTGGCCGTTGCGCAGCGGTAGGGTATTGGGCGGTGCTGGTGGCTTGGACTTGGTCGGGTCCCGCCTTGAGCGACGCGCCCATGGCGCGCGCCTGGGTCAGAACAAACTGGGCGTATCCGCGCCAGCTCGTCTGGCCGTCGGCCGCACAGTGGTAGGTGCCTGCCAGTTCCGGGTGGGTCATCGCGGCGCGCAGGGCGTGGGCGGTGACATCGGCCAGCAATTCAGCCGATGTCGGTGCGCCGATTTGGTCATCGATGACGGTAAGCGAGGCGCGCTCAGCTGCCAGGCGCAGCATGGTCTTGGCAAAGTTGCCACCGCGTGCGCCGTATACCCAACTGGTACGAAAAATCAGGTGCTTGTCGCATGCAGCCGCTGCCAGTTCGCCCGCGCGCTTGGTGCTGCCGTACACACTGAGCGGCGCGCAGTGGTCGTTTTCTGTCCAAGGCGTGTTGCCGCTGCCGTCAAACACGTAGTCGGTGGAATAGTGCACCAACCATGCGCCCAGGCGTTGTGCTTCCATCGCCAACACCCCCGGCGCCAGGGCATTAATGCGATGGGCGCGCTCGGTTTCTGACTCCGCGCGATCTACTGCGGTGTAAGCGGCGGCGTTCACGATGACGTCCGGGCTCAGCTGGCGCACGGTGCGTGCCAGGCCCTCCAAATTTTCCAGATCGCCGCACAGACCACCGTCGCCTGCGGCAGGCGCGGAGCCCAGGGCGACGACGTCGCCCATCACCGCCAAGCTGCGCTGTAGCTCCCATCCCACTTGGCCGTTACAGCCCAAAAGCAGTATTTTTAGCATGTCTGTCCCCTCACGCTTGCCCGTATTGCATGGCGACCCAGTCTCGGTAGGCGCCGCTTTGCACTTGGGCCACCCAGTCGGGATGGTCTAGGTACCACTGCACGGTTTTACGAATGCCGGTCTGGAAGGTCTCAGCGGGCTTCCAGCCCAGCTCTTGTTCGATTTTTCGGGCGTCAATTGCGTAGCGGCGGTCGTGGCCAGGGCGATCGGTGACGTAGCTGATTTGGCTGCGGTAGGACTGCCGGTCGGCGCGGGGTTTGAGTTCGTCGAGCAGGTCGCACACGGTGTGCACGATCTCCAAATTGGGCTTTTCGTTCCATCCGCCGATGTTGTAGGTCTCGCCCAGGCGGCCCGCAGCCAACACCGCCCGGATGGCGCTGCAATGGTCTTTGACGTACAGCCAATCGCGGATCTGCTGCCCATCGCCGTACACCGGAAGCGGCTTGCCCGCCTGGGCGTTGACGATCATCAGCGGAATCAGCTTTTCCGGAAAGTGCAGCGGCCCGTAATTGTTAGAGCAGTTCGTGGTCAGCACTGGCAGGCCGTAGGTGTGGTGGTAAGCGCGCACCAAGTGGTCGCTGGCCGCTTTGCTGGCGCTGTAGAGGCTATTGGGTTCGTAGCGGTGGGTTTCGGTAAACGCCGGGTCGCTGGCGGAAAGTGAGCCATAGACCTCGTCGGTGGACACATGCAGCAGCCGAAACGCAGCCTTTGCCAGTGCGTCCAACGCGGCCCAGTAGTCGCGCACCTGTTCGAGCAGGTGAAAAGTGCCCACAACGTTGGTCTGTATGAACTCGCCTGGGCCCAGGATGGAGCGATCCACATGGCTTTCGGCCGCAAAGTTGAGCACGGCGCATGGTTGGTGCTGTGCCAGTAATGCGCCCACGAGGCCTGCGTCGCCGATGTCGCCTTGAACAAAAATATGGCGCGGGTCGCCAGCCAAAGGCGCCAGGTTGTGTACGTTGCCCGCGTAGGTAAGTTTGTCCAGGTTGACCACGGGTTCGTCTGAGGCCGCCAACCAGTCGATGACAAAGTTGCTACCAATAAATCCGGCGCCGCCGGTTACGAGGATGGTCATACGGTGTGTGTGCTTCTGTTTGATGGCTGAAATGCGGGGGGCTTGGTGTGCGAAGAATTATCCATGGCGCTGCGCGATGGCAACCGCGTTTTAATCCTTGCAGTGCAGCAAATTGCCGCTTAAATCAGGGTAAACTCGCAGATACATTGGGGCGCAGCGTTGGCCGAAAGGCCCTCTGCGCAATCCGGGTGACACCGCCGTCGTGGTGAAATTGGTAGACACGCTATCTTGAGGTGGTAGTGGCGAAAGCTTTGCGAGTTCGAGTCTCGCCGACGGCACCAAATAATAATTGCGCCTCCCTTCGTTGTAGGGTTTGCGCAAGCAACGGTGGTCAGAATTTAGTAATGCGCATTGATCAATACCTTCCCGTCTTGATGTTCATATTGGTCGGTGTCGCTGTCGGCATCATCCCGCAGGTGCTGGGTTACATTCTTGGCCCCAACCGCCCTGACGCCGCAAAAAATTCCCCTTACGAGTGTGGTTTCGAGGCTTTCGAAGACGCCCGCATGAAGTTTGATGTGCGCTACTACTTGGTCGCCATCCTGTTTATTTTGTTCGACCTGGAAATTGCATTTCTGTTTCCTTGGGCGGTTTCCCTCAAGGAAATTGGCCCCACGGGCTTCTGGTCGGTGATGGTTTTCTTGGCCATTCTGGTTGTGGGCTTTGCCTACGAGTGGAAAAAAGGCGCCCTAGACTGGGAGTAAATGAATGATTGAAGGCGTCCTGAACGAAGGTTTTGTCACCACGAGTTACGACTCGGTGGTGAATTGGGCTAAAACTGGCTCGATTTGGCCCATGACCTTTGGTTTGGCCTGCTGTGCGGTGGAAATGATGCATGCGGCAGCAGCTCGTTATGACCTCAGCCGCTTTGGCTCCGAGGTCTTTCGTGCCAGTCCCCGCCAGTCTGATTTGATGATCGTCGCAGGTACCTTGTGCAACAAAATGGCCCCGGCCTTGCGCAAGGTGTATGACCAGATGTCCGAACCGCGCTGGGTTATCAGCATGGGTTCCTGTGCCAATGGTGGTGGTTATTACCACTACAGCTATTCCGTAGTTCGCGGTTGCGATCGGATCGTGCCGGTGGATGTGTATGTTCCCGGTTGCCCGCCCACCGCCGAGGCGTTGGTCTACGGCATATTGCAATTGCAGCAAAAAATCCGCCGCACCGAAACCATTGCACGGGCCTGAATATTTATGACCGAATTTTCTGTTCGTCCCCAGGCTACCCAGGACGCTGTGGCACTTGCGCTTGGCGACAAGGTAAAGCAAATTTCCATCGCATTGGGCGAAGTCACGGTGCAAGTTGCTGCCCGCGACTACCACGCAGCAGCGCTCGTGCTGCGCGACGCACCCGGGTGCCAGTTTGAGCAAATGGTGGACCTGTGCGGTGTGGATTACTCCGAATACGGCAGCGCTGTGCACGAAGGGCCGCGTTTTTGCGTTGTCGTTCATTTGCTCTCAGTCAGCTTGAACCAACGCGTGCGCCTCAAGGTTTTTGCGCCCGACGACGACATGCCGGTGGTTGAATCCATCAACGACATCTGGAACGCGGCCAACTGGTTCGAGCGCGAAGCGTTTGACTTGTTTGGCGTGGTGTTCGAAGGGCATGACGACCTGCGCCGCATCCTTACCGATTACGGCTTTATCGGCCATCCTTTCCGCAAAGACTTTCCTACCACCGGCCACGTCGAAATGCGCTACGACGCCGAGCAGGCACGCGTCATCTACCAGCCCGTGACCATAGAAACCCGCGAAATTACCCCGCGCATCATCCGGGAAGACAAATACGGAGGCCTGCATTAAGCAGTTGTTTGCATGGCTGAAATCAAGAACTACACCCTGAACTTTGGACCGCAGCATCCGGCAGCGCACGGCGTGCTGCGTCTAGTGCTCGAGCTCGACGGCGAAGTCATCCAGCGCGCTGACCCGCACATTGGTTTGCTGCACCGCGCCACCGAAAAGCTGGCCGAGACCAAGACCTATATACAGGCTTTGCCCTACATGGATCGGCTCGATTACGTCTCCATGATGTGCAACGAGCACGCCTATTGCCTGGCGGTTGAAAAGCTCTTGGGTATTGAGGTGCCGATCCGCGCGCAGTACATCCGCGTGATGTACGCCGAAATCACCCGCTTGCTCAACCACCTAATGTGGCTGGGCTCCCACGGCAATGACTGCGGCAGCTCCACCATTCTGATTTACACATTCCGCGAGCGCGAAGACCTGTTTGACATGTACGAAGCCGCTAGCGGCGCACGCATGCATGCGGCCTATTTCCGTCCGGGCGGCGTTTACCGCGACCTGCCGGATTCCATGCCCCAGTTCAAGGCCAGTCGCGTGCGCAACGCCAAAGGCGTGGCCGAGCTCAACAAGAACCGCCAGGGCTCCTTGCTCGACTTTATTGACGACTTCACGCAGCGCTTTCCCGCCTGCCTGGCCGAATACCACACGCTGCTGACCGACAACCGCATCTGGAAACAACGCACCGTCAACATCGGCATCGTCACGCCCGAGCGCGCGCTCAATATGGGCTTTACCGGCCCCATGCTGCGCGGCTCTGGCATCGCCTGGGACTTGCGCAAGAAGCAGCCCTACGACGTCTATTCCGAGATGGATTTCGACATCCCCGTGGGCAAAACCGGCGACGTGTACGACCGCTACCTGGTGCGCATGGAAGAGATGAAGCAGTCCAACCACATCATCCAGCAATGCGTGAAGTGGTTGCAAACCAACCCTGGCCCGGTGATTACCGACAACCACAAGGTGGCGCCGCCTTCGCGCGAAGCGATGAAGACGAATATGGAAGGCCTGATCCACCACTTCAAGCTCTTTACCGAAGGCTTTCACGTGCCCGAGGGCGAGGCCTATGCGGCGGTGGAGCATCCCAAGGGCGAGTTCGGCATCTACATCGTGAGCGACGGCGCCAACAAGCCCTACCGCCTGAAGATCCGTCCGCCAGGCTTTGCCCATTTGGCCGGGCTCAATGAAATGGCCAAGGGCCACATGATTGCTGACGCGGTGTCCATTATTGGCACCATGGACATTGTTTTTGGAGAGATTGACCGATGATCTCGGATGCCACCAAAGCGCGCTTCGACCGCGAAGTT
>CANCJD010000053.1 GCA_947378275.1 Comamonadaceae bacterium | reverse complement strand
GCCGATGAATTCGACACCATCGGCGGCCTGGTGGCGCATGAGATGGGCCACGTGCCCAAGCGCGGCGAGCGCCACGTGCTCGCGGGCCTGGAATTTGTGGTGCTGCACGCCAAGGGCGGCGCGGTGCGCTGGTTCAAGGTCTTGCCCGTGGCGCCGGTGTGAGTCTGGCGCGCAGCGCCCCAGAGCGCTGGTCGGAATTGTTCTCGGGGCGCGGCGTGCTTCTGCTAGTTGCTGGCGCGCTGCACGCCGCCAGCATCGCTTGGCCCATCGATCTGGGTTTTGCGCGCGGCCAAACGCTGTGGCCGCTGCAGATTGCCGCCATGGGCCTGCTGGCGCTGGTGCTGCTGCGCGCGCGCAGCGCCAGCCAAGCTTTTGCGGCGGGTTGGTGGTTTGGCACCAGTTTTCTTGGCTGCACTTTCTGGTGGCTGTTTGTGGCCATGCACACCTATGGCGGCCTGGCGTCGCCGCTGGCTGTGGTAGCGGTGCTGGCGCTCGCAGCTTTGCTGGCCTTGTATTTCGGTCTGGTTTGCGGCCTCTGGTGGCGCCTATCCCTGCGCTCGGCCGCACCATCCGCAATGCTGTTTGGCCTGTTGTGGATGATGGCGGAGATGGCGCGCGGCACCTGGCTGACGGGCTTTGGCTGGGGCGCGGGTGGCTATGCGCATCTGGACGGGCCGCTGGCTTTTTATGCGCCCTGGGTGGGCGTGTACGGCATGACTGCGCTGGCGGCGGGGCTGGGCATGGTGCTGGCGCAGATGGCGGGCGCACTTGGCGGCGGGCCCTCGGGCGCTGACGTGCAGGCGCGCGTTCTGACCCGCGCAGGTTTGCCGGTGGCCAATACCACGCCGCAACCCGTTGGCGGTTGGGTGTGGGCGGCGCTGGTGGTGGCGCTGCCGCTGGCAGTGCCCGCCAAATGGAACGACTGGACGCGCAGCAGCGGCAGCCTGTCGGTCACGCTTTTGCAAGGCAATATCCCGCAGAACGAAAAATTTGAAATCGGCACCGGCGTGGCGCGCGCGCTGGCCTGGTACCAAACCGCGCTACTGGCCGCCAACACTGCGCTGGTGGTGGCGCCCGAGACGGCGTTGCCGGTGCTGCCCGTGCAATTGCCCGAGGGCTATTGGGACGCGTTGCGCACGGCCATGGACCGCTCGCATCGCGCTGCAGTCATTGGCATGCCGCTGGGCAACGAGGCGCAGGGCTATAGCAACTCGGTGGTCGGGCTGGTGGGCGGTACGGCGC
Organism: Comamonadaceae bacterium; assembly: GCA_947378275.1. GTDB lineage: Bacteria > Pseudomonadota > Gammaproteobacteria > Burkholderiales > Burkholderiaceae_C > Allorhodoferax. Next base: position 11,738 of record CANCJD010000053.1, on the reverse strand, counting down.
AACCGCTGCGCTACGACAAGCACCACCTGGTGCCCTTTGGCGAATTTATTCCGCCTATGTTTCGCTGGTTTACCGCGCTCATGAATATTCCGCTGGGCGACTTCAACCACGGTGCGCTAGGGCAGGCCGCGTTTGCAGTGCAAGGCCAGCGCCTGGCGCCCAATATCTGCTACGAAGACTTGTTTGGCGAAGAGCTGGCGGTGCGCTTTAACGATGCGGCGCGCGCGCCCACAATTTTTGTCAATGTCAGCAACCTGGCCTGGTTTGGCGACACGGTGGCGGTGGACCAGCATGTGGCGATCTCGCGCATGCGCACCTTGGAATTCCAGCGCCCCTTTGTGCGTGCCACCAACACGGGCGCCACCGCGATTCTGGACCACCAGGGCCAGACCCGTGCCGCCTTGCCACGCCTGACCGAAGGCGTGCTGGTGGGCGAGGTGCAGGGGCGCGAGGGGCTAACCCCCTTTGCCTGGTGGGCGGCGCGCTTTGGCCTGTGGCCGTTGTGGCTGCTGGGCCTGGGCGGGGTGGCTTGGAGCTGGCGCCGCCGCGCATAAGCGGTCCGAGCGCGAGCACCACAACACCTTTTAATCAGTCCGCCGTCTGCCCCATGCGCACCAGCCGCCCGGGGCGCACCTCGGTAATGTGGCCTTGGGTTTGCACCTGTTCACCCGCCACCCAGGTGCTCACATAGCCGGTGGCGCCTTGCATTAGGCGCTTGCCCCCGGCGGGCAGGTCGCGCACCATGGCGGGCAGGGGCAGGCCCAATTGCGCCGGGTCAATGGCGTTCAGGTCAGCGCGCATTCCCACCGCGATCACGCCCCGGTCGTGCAGGCCCAGGTAGCGCGCGTTGCGGCGGGTCATCATTTCCACGGCCTGCTCCAAAGGCATGGCCAGCGGGCCACTCTGCGCCACCCAGTGGCTGAGCATGAAGGTGCTGAAGCTCGCATCGCACACCGTGCCCACATGGGCGCCGGCGTCGCTTAGGCCGCTCAAGGCGCGCGGGTGGTCCAGCATTTCGCGCACCGTGGCCAGCGAGCCGTCGTTGTAGTTGAAGATCGGAAAGTAAATCAAGCCCTGGCCGTCGCCCGCGCACAGGTAGTCGTAAATCGCCTCCAGCGCCGAGGTGCCGGCCTGGCGCGCGCGCACATAAAAACTTTGCATGACGGTGGGTGCGTAGTCGGGCTGCTGCGCCAGCGGAAACATGCGCCCGCTGATGCGCTCAATCTGGGCCAGCAAGATGTCCACCAACGGCGGCACCGCGCTGCCGTCGCCCGCCAAGGGTTCGGACTTTTGCGCCAGGATGCGGGCCTTGCGTTCGGGCGCGCGCAGGGCTGCGGCCCGCGCGGCCAGCGGCAGGTGCGCCACTTCCTTGTAGCCCGCAAAGCCCATAAAGGGGTGAAAGCTGGCGTCAAAGCCGGTAATCACGCCGATGCCGCGCGCTGCCGTTTGCAGGTACAGCGGCAAACCGGCAAGTACGGCGGCTTCCACGCGCGCCTGGATCTGGCGAAACTGCTCGCCACCCGGGTCGCGTTGCAGCCAGGTCAGCGAAAGTGGCCGCCCGCTGGCGCGTGCCAGGGCTTCGACCAGGTCAAATTCGGCGTCAAACTGCTCCGGTCCTTGCAGCAAGTTGTAGTCGCTCACCACCTGCACCACGCCGTGGTGCAGGCCGTCAAAAGCCTGGGCGATGCCGCTCAACTCTTGGGCGCTGGCGTTGGCGGCCGGCGTGTCTTTGCCCTCGGAGGTGCGGTGGTTGTCGCTGCGCCCGGTGCTCAGGCCTGCGGCCCCAGCCACGAGCGCCTCGCGCAGCAGGGCGCGCATGGCGTCAATGTCGGCGGGCCTGGCGGTGGTGTGGGCCAGGGCGCGCTCGCCCATCACGTACATGCGCAGCGGGTCGTGCGGCACTTGCACCAAGTAGTCCAGGCTGCGCGGCGTGGCGGCCAGCGCGTCCATGTACTGCGGAAAACTCTCCCAGTTCCAGCGGATGCCTTCGTGCAGCGCGGCGCCCGGAATATCTTCCACGCCCTCCATCAGCTTGACCAGGTCGTCCTCGTGGCCGGGGCGCACCGGCGCGAAACCAACGCCGCAGTTGCCCATCACCACCGTGGTGACGCCATGGTAGATGCTGGGGGTAAAGCAGTCGTCCCAGGTGGCCTGCCCGTCGTAATGGGTGTGGATGTCGATGAAGCCGGGCGTGATCCACAGGCCCGGGGCTTGCAGCGTTTGCCGGGCAGGCGTGCTGATGCTGCCCAATTCCACAATGCGCCCGCCCTGCACGCCCACGTCGGCCACATAGGGCGCGGCGCCCGTGCCGTCCACGACGGTGCCGCCTTTAATGAGCCAGTCGAGCATCTTTGCGTCTCCAAATCAGTGCCAGCGCCATGCCGCTGACGATATGCCACATGCCCCACAGGCTCGCCAGCGTGACCATCCCCAGGTCGCTGTTGAACTGCAGCGCAATGATGCCCAGCGCCAGGCCCGAGTTCTGCATGCCGCCTTCAATCACGACGGCACGGCGGTCGCGTTCGCTCACGCGCATCACCCAGGCGGTGATCCAGCCAAAGGCCAGGCCGCTGGCGTTGTGCAGCACCACGATCAGCAGCATGGGCAAGAGCCCCAGTGTGAGCAACTGGCGCTCCTTAATCAAACCGGCCACGATGAACAGCACCAAGGCAGCTACCGCAAAGTTGCCCAAGGGCTTGCGGATGCGCGCCGTTAGTTCCGGCAAGCGGTGCGAGGCCGCCAGCCCCAGCGCCATGGGCACGGCCAGCAGCAGCAACAGGCTCCACCAGATGCCGGCCGGGTCAATGGCCAGCGTTTGCAGCCAGGCGGCGGTGTTGGGGTTGGTGGCCACCATCCAACTGAAGTTGAAAGGCGTGGCAAACAGCGCAATCACGCTGGCTACCGCCGAGATGCTGACCGACAGCGCGGTATTGCCCCGGCCAAAGTGGGTGACTACGTTGCTCAGGCTGCCGCCGGGACAGGCGGCGACCAAGATCATGGCCGCCTCGATGTTGGACGGCAAATCCAGCACCATCGTGGCCAGCCAGGTGCCCACGGGCAGCAAGATGAACTGCGGAATCAGGCCGCAAACCACCGCCTTGGGCGATTGCGCCACGCGGCGAAAGTCGTCCAGCCGCAACTCCAGCGCCACAGAAAACACCATGGTCGCCAGTACCAAACCCAAAACCAGTTGTTGTATGCCCATTGATTCCTCCGTGCCGCAAAGGATAGCTGAGCCAATGGCCTCTAAAATCAAGGGTTTACGCGCACAGCAGCGACTCGGTCGCCCCGGCCAAGCAACCCGTGCGCGGCTCCTCAGACTCCCGCCCATGAAGACATTCCAGCAAATCATCCTGACACTTCAGTCCTATTGGGACGCCCAAGGCTGCGCGCTTTTGCAGCCCTACGACATGGAAGTCGGCGCCGGCACCTCGCACACTGCCACTTTTTTGCGCGCCATTGGCCCCGAGCCCTGGAAGGCCGCCTATGTGCAACCCAGCCGCCGCCCCAAAGACGGCCGCTACGGCGAAAACCCCAACCGCCTGCAGCACTACTACCAATACCAGGTGGTGATGAAGCCCGCACCGGCCAACATCCTGGACCTGTATTTGGGTTCGCTTGAAGCGCTGGGCTTCGACCTGAAGCAAAACGACATCCGCTTTGTGGAAGACGATTGGGAAAACCCCACCCTGGGCGCCTGGGGCCTGGGCTGGGAAGTCTGGCTCAATGGCATGGAAGTGACGCAGTTCACCTACTTCCAACAGGTCGGCGGCATCGACTGCAAACCGGTGACGGGTGAAATTACGTACGGTCTGGAGCGCTTGGCGATGTACTTGCAAGGCGTAGACAACGTCTACAACTTGCAATGGACCGACACCATGACTTATGGGGACGTTTATAAGCAAAACGAGGTGGAGCAATCCACCTACAACTTCGAGCACAGCGACACCCACTTTTTGTTCACCGCGTTTACAGCGCACGAAAAGCAGGCCAAGCATTTGATCGAGGTGGCGCTGGCGTTGCCGGCTTATGAGCAAGTGCTCAAGGCCGCGCACAGTTTCAATTTGCTGGATGCGCGTGGCGCCATCAGCGTGACCGAGCGCGCGGCCTACATGGGCCGCATCCGCAACCTGTCGCGCGGCGTGGCCCAGTGCTATTACGAGAGCCGCGAGCGCCTGGGCTTCCCCATGGCGCCGCGCGAATGGATTGCGCAGATGCCCCAAAAAGCCGTAGCGGCATAAAGGCAGGAAACCCGAACATGACCACCCAAAACCTGCTTGTTGAATTGTTGGTAGAAGAACTGCCGCCCAAAGCCCTGAAGAAATTGGGCTCCGCCTTTGCCAGCGTGCTGGCTGACAGCCTGAAGGCCCAAGGCCTGGCCGCCGCCGATGCCACCGTGACCGACTTTGCCTCGCCCCGTCGTCTGGCGGTGCACGTCACCGGCGTGAACGCCCAGGCCGCCGACAAAGCCGTCTCACAAAAACTCATGCCCGTGGCCGTGGGTCTGGACGCCGCCGGCGGCGCCACGCCCGCACTGCTGAAAAAACTGCAAGCCCTGGGCGCGGATGCGTCTGCTGTGAGCGGCCTCCAGCGCGCCATGGACGGCAAAGCCGAAGCCCTGTTTTTTGAGAGCACCGTGCGCGGCGCCACGCTGACGGAGGGCCTGCAAAAAGCCTTGAGTGAAGCCATTGCCAAACTACCCATTCCTAAGGTCATGGGCTACCAGCTCGAGCGCGACTGCGAGCTGCCCGGCTGGACCACGGTCAGCTTTGTGCGTCCGGCCCATGGCTTGGTCGCCTTGCACGGCAGCGCCGTGGTGCCGGTCACGGCGCTGGGTTTGCGCGCTGGCAACTCCACCCAAGGCCACCGTTTTGAAGCGGCTTTGGCACACGTGGTGTTTGCGCACGCTGACGACTACGCCGCCACGCTAGCGCGCGACGGCGCAGTAATCGCCAGCTTTGAGGCGCGCCGCGCCGACATCGCACGCCAATTGCAGGCCGCTGCTGCCGCGCTCGGTGCGCAGCCCGTGGACGACGAAGCACTCTTGGACGAGGTGACTGCGCTGGTAGAGCGCCCCAATGTGCTGACCTGCAGCTTTGAGCCGGCCTTTTTGCAAGTGCCGCAAGAGTGCCTGATTCTGACCATGAAGGCCAACCAGAAATACTTCCCGCTGCTCAACCAGGCCGGCAAGCTGAGCAACCAGTTTTTGATCGTCAGCAACATCAGCCCCGCCGACCCGAGCGCGGTAATCGGCGGCAACGAGCGCGTAGTGCGCCCGCGCCTGGCCGATGCCCAATTCTTCTTTGACCAAGACCGCAAAAAGACGCTCGAGTCGCGCGTTGAAGGCCTGGGCAAAGTGGTGTACCACAACAAGCTGGGCAGCCAGGGCGAGCGCATGGAGCGCGTCTGCGCCATTGCCCGCGACATCGGTCAACAACTCGGTGGCGACGCGCTGGCCGCACAAGCCGTGCAAGCCGCGCGCCTGGCCAAGACCGATTTGCTGACCGACATGGTGGGCGAATTCCCCGAGTTGCAAGGCACCATGGGCGGCTACTACGCGCGCCACGACGGCCTGAGCGACACCGTTGCCGACGCCATTGAAGACCACTACAAACCCCGTTTCGCCGGTGACAGCCTGCCGCGCAACGATGTGGGTCTGGCAGTCGCCCTGGCCGACAAACTGGAAACGCTGGTGGGCATGTTTGGCATCGGCAATTTACCCACGGGTGACAAAGACCCGTTTGCCCTGCGCCGCCACGCACTGGGCCTGATTCGCATGCTGATTGAGCGCGATTTGGCGCTGGATGTGACTGCCATCGTGCAAGCTGCCGCCCCGGTATTTGGCGCGCTGATTGCCGACCCGAGCGTGGCACTGATCGACTTCATTTACGACCGCCTGGCCGGTAGCCTGCGCGAACAAGGCTACAGCGCCCAAGAAGTGGACGCGGTGCTGGCCCTGCGCCCGCAGCGCCTGGGCGAGGTGCCCAAGCGTCTGCTGGCGGTGCGTGCTTTTGCCGCACTGCCCGAAAGCCCAGCCCTGGCTGCAGCCAACAAGCGCATTGGCAATATCCTGAAGAAGACCGACGCGGTGGACGCCCATGTCAGCACGCTGCTGCTGCAAGAGGCGGCAGAAAAAGAGCTGTTTGCCGCCATGCAAACCGTGCTGCCCCAGGCCAACGCGCTGTTTGAGGCTGGTGACTACACCGCCAGCCTGCAAACCTTGGCCGCATTGCGCGCACCGGTGGATGCGTTTTTTGACGGCGTGATGGTCAACGCTGAGCAGCTTGATTTGCGTCTGAACCGCCTGGGCTTGTTGCAAAGCCTGCATGTCGCCATGAACCGCGTGGCCGACCTGTCCAAGCTGGCTGCCTAGGCGCAACCATGGGCCAAACCATGAAGCTGTGCATCCTGGACCGCGACGGCACCATCAACGAAGACCGCGACGACTTCGTCAAGTCGGCCCTGGAATGGCAGCCGCTGCCCGGCGCGCTCGAAGCCATTGCCCGCATCAACCACGCGGGTTGGCACGTGGTGATTGCCAGCAACCAATCGGGCCTGGGGCGCGGCCTGTTTGACGTGGTGGCGCTCAACGCCATCCACGCCAAGATGCACCGCATGCTCGCAGCCGTGGGCGGTAGGGTGGATGCGGTGTTTTACTGCCCGCACGCCCCCGAAGAAGCTTGCACTTGCCGCAAACCGGCGCCGGGTTTGTTCACGCAAATTGCCGAGCGCTATGGCGTGGCGCTGACCGGCATGCCCTCGGTAGGCGACTCGGCGCGCGACTTGGTGGCAGCCCAAGCCGTGGGCTGCTCGCTGCACGCGGTGCTGACCGGCAAAGCCGCGGGCTACCGGGGTCAGCCCTTGCCGCCGAGCTACCCGGCGCATGCTATGGTGCATACCGATTTGGCTGCTTTTGCCGATTACCTGGTGGCCAAGGCTTAAGGCCATCGGGCTCCCAGCACCTCCACTCCCCTAGGTACGTCCCCATGCCCCTGATTCGCTCGGTTTTGCACATGCTGTGGATGGTGGTGACGGTTATTCCCTGGGCCATCGTGCTCCTGATCGTGTCGATTTTTGTGCGCGGAGACCGCTTGTGGGCGGTGGCGGCGGGCTGGCTGCGCTGCGCCATTTGGGGCGCCCGCTTTATTTTGGGCATCCAGGTGCGTGTGACCGGCATGGAGCACCTGCCCATGGGCAAAAACAGCGGGGCGATTTTGCTGGTCAAGCACCAGTCCACGCTGGAGACGTTTTTGCTGCCGGCGCTGATGCCGCATCCACTGGCTTTTGTGTTCAAAAAAGAGCTGCTTTACGTGCCGTTTTTTGGCTGGTCCATGGCGCGGCTGGACATGATCCACATCGACCGCAGTCTGCGCGCCCGCGCCTTTAGCAAAGTGGTGTCGCAGGGCAAAGAGCTGCTGGCGCGCGGCGTCTGGGTCATCATGTTCCCTGAGGGCACGCGCATTCCGCGCGGCCAGCGCGGTGAATACAAGTCGGGCGGCACGCGCCTAGCGATCCAGACCGGCGCGCCCGTGTTCCCGATTGCGGTGAGTTCGGCCAAATGCTGGCCGCGCAAGGCCTTTGTCAAATACCCCGGTATCGTGGACGTGTCGATTGGCCCTGCCATTTCCGGCCACGGCCGCCGCCCCGAAGAAATGATGCACGACGTCGAAAACTGGATTGAGACCGAGATGCACCGGCTTGACCCTGAGGCCTATGCCGCGGTCCCGGCGGTGGACGCCTTGGCCACCGAGGTTGCCTCCCGGCTGTAAGCCCGCGCGCCATGCACCCGCTGCTGCGCTACACGCTGGACCTGTTTGGCGCGGCCGCCCCGGCGTCTGAATCCAAGACGCGTGCGCGCCCATCCAGCCCGAAGTCGTCCCGCGCTTCACCCGGCTCCAAGCCTTTGAAGGCGCCAAAGGCCAAACCGCCAGTTGCACCCACCGCTCCCCGCATCGAGGGGCCTGCGCCTGCGGGCAGCGTGCTGCCACCGGCGGGCGTGCCGCAGTTTGCCCATCCCGAAGCCAGTCGCCAGTTGCATTTGGGCGGCGTGCTGGTGGCTTATGCTTTGGCGCGCGGCCAGCGCCGCACCATTGGCATGGTCGTCGGGCCCGAGGGCCTGAGCGTGCGCGCCCCGCGCTGGACGCCGCTGCACGAGATTGACGCTGCCTTGCAGGAAAAAGCCCGCTGGATCGTGCGCAAGCTGCAAGAAACCACCGTGCGCCGCACCCAGCAAATCGAGCGCCAGATCGTGTGGGAGCAGGGCGCCGTTTTTCCGTTTTTGGGCCAGACCCTGTGTCTGCAACTGGCAGGCGCGGGCGGGGTGACTTGCTTGGGTGAGGCGCCTCAGGGGCAAGTTGCTGGCGCGCTACGTTTGTTGTATGTGGCGCTGCCTGAGAGCGCCAGCGCGACACAGATTCGTGCTGCGGTGCGCACCTGGTTGACGGCGCAGGCGCAGCAGATATTCACCGCGCGCCTGGACTATTTTGCGCCCCTCTTACAAGTGCGCTGGAAGCAGCTGGGCCTGAGCAACGCCGCCACCCGCTGGGGCAGCGCGCGCAGTGACGGCAGCATCCGCCTGAACTGGCGCCTGGTGCATTTCGAGTTGCCGGTCCTGGACTATGTGGTAGCGCATGAGCTCAGCCACCTGCGCGTCATGAACCACAGCCCGCGTTTTTGGGACACGGTGCGCAGCGTGGTGCCCGACTACGCGGCGCTGCGCGCGCGGCTTAAGGACGACAGCGTGCCGCGCTGGTAGTCGTCCGATCGGGCTGACTTTTTTTAGGCGACCACGCTGAAGCGGTACACCCCGTCGTCGCCGAGCCGGCGGCGCAACTGTCCTTCAAACCATAGCAGGTGCAAATGCGCTACCGCTTCGCCCATGGCAAATGTCATCTGGTGCAAATCGAGCTCGCGCTTGAACATGACGGGGATGATGTCGCGCGCGCTGCAAGGCTGCCCGGCGCAGGCCTGCATCACCTCGGCCAGGCGGTCGCGGTGGTGGTCGTGCAATTGGCCAATGCGCGTGTGCAGGCCGGTAAAGGGCTTGCCGTGCGCCGGCAGGGTGAGGGTGTTTTCCGGCAGGTCGGCAAACTTGTCGATGGAGTCCAGGAACATCTTGAGCGCATTGGCCTCAGGCTCCTGTTCGTAGACGCTCACATTGGTGGAGATGCGCGGCAGCATCATGTCGCCGCCAATGAGCACCTGCAGTTCGTCGCAGTACAGCGCAATATGCTCGGGGGCGTGGCCGTAGCCGCTGATGCAGCGCCAGCTGCGTCCGCCGATTTGCAGCAAATTGCCGTCCATCAGGCGGCAGTAGCTCTCGGGCATGGACGGCACCAACGACGGAAAGTAGTTGGTGCGTGCGCGGATTTTGGCCACTGACTCGGCGTCGTTCAGGCCATGCTGCGCAAAGTAGGCGGACGAGCGTTCTCCGCCAAAGCCGTTGTCACCCAGGCAGGCCATGCGTGCCACCTGGAAGTCGGTGGCGCTGATCCACAAGGCCACGTTCCAGCGCTGGCACAGCCAGTGCGCCAGGCCAATGTGGTCGGGGTGCATGTGGGTGGCAATCACCCGCAGTATCGGCAGGCCGTCGAGTTCGTTGGCAAAAATGGCCTCCCACTGGGCCTTGGACTCGTCGCGGCTGATGCAGCAGTCCACCACGCTCCAGCCCTCCACCGGGCCGTTTTCACCCTCTATCGTGTCACGCAGCAGCCACAGGTTGATGTGGTTGAGCGCAAAGGGCAGCGCCATGCGGATCCACTTGATGCCGGGGGCGACTTCGATGCATCGGCCTTGTTCGGGCAGCGCCTCGCCCAGGGGATAGTGGAGTTGCTTTTCGAGTTCGTTCATCGGTGTCTTTTTATGCCTCATAATTGACGTTTACGTAAACGTCAATTGCGACGATTGTAGTCAGCGCAAGCCTTGGGCCCTGTCGCCTTGGTTTGCCCCTTTTTTACGGGTTTTATCTGAACGCTACGGACCACGGCATGAGCACCACTTTCAGCATTGGCGACCTGGCGCGCGAGTTTGACCTGACCACGCGCGCCATTCGGTTTTACGAAGACCTGGGGCTTTTGCAGCCCGAGCGCACTGGGCCGCTGGGGCGTAACCGCGTCTACAGCGTGCGCGACCGCACCCGGCTCAAGCTCACGCTGCGCGCCAAACGCCTGGGCCTGAGCCTGACCGAGGCCAAGGACATTATTGAGACCTACGACAGCCCGCGTGACACCGGCATGCAGTTGACCAAATTTTTGGCCGTGCTCGACGTGCACCGCGCCCGCATTGAAGAACAAATGGCCGACCTGCAGGCCAATCTGGACGAGATCAAAGTGCACCAACGCGAGGCGCGCGCCTTGCTCGCCAAAGCGCAAGCCGCTGCCCCCAAGACCAAAAAGGCGCCCGCCGCCGCCACCGATGTCCTCTAAACCCACCACGCCTCCCACCGACGCGCTCTGGCAGCGCGTGCACAACAGCCTGAACCGCCAGGGCATGATGGTGCACTTGCAGGCGCGCCTGCTGCGCGTGGAGCCGGGTCTGGTGGAAATTGCCTTGCCTTATTCCGACCGCGTCACGCAGCAGCAAAACGGCTTTCATGGCGGCGCGATGGGCGCGCTGGCTGACATTGCGGGCGGCTACGCGGCGCTCACGGTGGCGCCTGAGGGCCTGGAAGTGACCACGGTGGAATACAAGATCAACTTTTTGGCCGCCTTCCAGGGCGGCGAGTTGCGCGCTATCGGGCGCGTGGTGCGTGCTGGCCGTCGCATCATCGTCACCACCGCCGAGGTGCTGCACGTGGCCGCCGACGGCACACAAAGCCCCTGCGCTGTGATGCAGCAAACCCTGACCTCGGTGCCCGCGAGCGCCTGAGCGCGCACCGTCCCCTTTTTTATTCCCCGTATTTACTGGAGTACTTTTGCCATGAACAACTTGCCCGGCCTGGACTTTCAACTCGGTGACGATGTCGATGCGCTGCGCGACGCAGTGCGTGAATTTGCCCAAGGCGAGATCGCCCCGCGCGCCGCCGAGATCGATAAAAACGACCAATTTCCCATGGACCTGTGGCGCAAGATGGGCGACTTGGGCGTGCTCGGTATTACCGTGGGCGAGGAATACGGCGGCGCCAACATGGGCTACCTGGCGCACATGATCGCCATGGAAGAAATATCGCGCGCCAGCGCCAGCGTGGGCCTGAGCTACGGCGCGCACAGCAACCTGTGCGTCAACCAGATCAAGCGCAATGGCAACCCTGAGCAGCGCGCCAAATACCTGCCCAAGCTCATTAGCGGTGAACATGTGGGCGCACTGGCCATGAGCGAGCCCGGCGCGGGCAGCGACGTGCTGAGCATGAAATTGCGCGCCGAAGACAAAGGCGGCTACTACCTCCTGAACGGCAGCAAGATGTGGATCACCAACGGCCCGGACGCCGACACGCTGGTGGTCTACGCCAAGAGCGAGCCCGAGCTTGGCGCGCGTGGCGTGACGGCCTTTTTGATCGAAAAAGGCATGCCCGGCTTCTCGGTGGCGCAAAAGCTCGACAAATTGGGCATGCGCGGCAGCCACACCGGCGAGCTGGTGTTTCACAACGTTGAGGTGCCGCTGGCCAATGTGCTTGGCGGCTTGAACCAGGGCGCCAAGGTGCTGATGAGCGGGCTGGACTACGAGCGTGCGGTGCTGACCGGCGGACCGCTGGGCATCATGCAGTCGGTGATGGACAACGTGGTGCCCTACATCCACGACCG
>CANCJD010000052.1 GCA_947378275.1 Comamonadaceae bacterium | reverse complement strand
CAGCAGGCCTTCCATCAGCGCGTAGTGGCGCCGGCCGTCCTGAATGTTTCGCAACTGGTTGTACAAATAGCCCGCTGGTTTGCCTGCCAGGCGCGGGTAATAGCCATCGGGCCCCGACTTGCCTTGGGGGCCGTGGCAGATGGTGCAGGACAGCGTGCGCTGGGCCATGGAGTCTTCGAAAACGGCGCTGTGGCTTTCCAAAGTCCAAGTGCACAACAGCGTGACCCAGACCATCGCGAGAGGGCGCCAAGCACGTCCAAAGGGGGAAATCATCGCAAATGTCATAGCTGGACTTTAACCCTAGGTGTGAAAGCGGGAAATCCGCGATCGACTGCGCGGACTTGACTTTGAGACCCCCGTTCAGCTTAGAAGTAAACATTGACTGTCAATGGGAAAATTACTTGCTGTAATACAAATAGTTTTATTTAACCGATTTGGTTGGTAATTAATGATTAATACAGGGTTACACTTAAAAATAAAGTAACTGTAATCAAATTCACCAATCCATCGGGAGTTCTCCATGCACGGGCGCGGTTCACTACATCCGATTTTCCGTTTGGTGTGTAAACGGCTCACACCGCTATTGGTGCTCACTGACGGGCAGGCGCGAGGACGTGGAAAAACCAAGACGGCGATAGGGGTGTTTGCGGCCTGCGGCCTGGGAATCCTTGTGCTCATTTTCAGCCCTCGCACCAGCCACGCGGCCCCCGAGGGCGGGGTTGTGGTGTCTGGTAACGCGACCGTCACGCAAACTGGCAACGCGGGTCAGCGCACCACCACCGTAACCCAGCTCAGCGATAAGCTTTCCCTGGGCTGGCAAAGTTTTAACGTCGGCCAAGCGGAGGCTGTCAGCTTTGTACAGCCCAGCACCAGTTCGCTCGCTGTGAACCGGATTTACGACAACCATGGCAGCCAAATATTAGGGAGGATTCAGGCCAATGGGCAGGTCTGGCTCCTCAACCCCAATGGCGTGTTGTTTGGCAAAGACGCACAAATTAATGTCGCTGGTTTATTGGCTTCCACTCTTGGCAGTACCGACGCGCTGGGTCAAGCCCGTCAAGGCTTCGATGGTATTAGTGCTGCGTCCGTGAGCAATCTAGGGCAAATAAATACGACGCAAGGTGGATATGTGGCTCTGATCGGGCATCAAGTCAGCAACCAGGGATACATCTACAGTCCGGGCGGAACCGTGGCCTTGGGCGGGGGTAACACGGTCAATCTGAGTTTCAACGGCAATCGCCTGCTGGGCATTCAAGTCACGCAAAGTCAGCTTAACGCGCTGGCGCAAAACGGTGGCCTGATCCAGGCCGATGGCGGCCAGGTTTTGATGAGTGCTGGCGCCCGAGAAAGCCTGCTTGCCAGTGTGGTGAACAACAACGGCGTCATTGAAGCGCGCACCGTGCAGGCGGGCGTGGGGAGCATCGTTTTGCTCGGTGGCATGGCGGGGGGCACGACCGCGGTGGGTGGCACGCTGGACGCATCTGCGCCTAACGGCGGTGCGGGTGGATTTGTCGAAACCAGCGCGCACACGGTCAATGTCGTCGGTGGCGCTCGCATCACCACCGCTAGTCCACGAGGAAAGCAAGGGCAGTGGCTGATCGATCCTGCGGACTTCACCATCGCGGCCAGCGGGGGCAACATCACGGGGTCTGCGTTAGGAACGGCGCTCAACGCCGGCGACGTCAGGATTCAGACCTCTGCTTCGGGCACCGGTGGTGGCATCTTCGTCAACGAGAGTGTTAGCTGGGAAAGTAGCAAAACGTTAACCCTGGACGCCTGGGGCAACATCTTTATCAACGTACCCATTAACGCAGGCGTAGGCGGCCAGGTGGCGTTCAAATACGGTCAGGGCGAGCAGTACGGACAAAGCAGCAGTTACTACATCCGTGCGCCGATCAATCTTTCCACTGGGAATAATTTCACGACGAAACGCGGCTATGACGGACCCACCGTCCTGTGGACGGTAATCACAGAGTTGGGCAGCCAAAATAGCCGCTCCGGCATCGATTTGCAGGGCATCAAAGGCCATCTGACCGGCAATTACGTGCTTGGCGCCGATATCAACGCGGAAGGCACTGCGCAGTGGGATGGCGGTTTTTCACCCATCGGGGATGGCGGTCAAGCATTTTCCGGCCGCTTCGACGGACTGGGACATACAGTCACTAATTTGGTGATCAACCGGCCCGCTACCGACTTGGTTGGCCTGTTCGGATTGGTCGGCGGGGGACGGGCGTACATCGGAAACGTGGGTTTGCGTGGCGGAAGCGTTTCGGGCGCCAATGCCGTCGGGGGTCTGGTGGGGTACAACAACGCAGGCCTCATTGAGCACAGTTTCAGCAGCCTCGCGGTGACGGGCAGCTCGGACGTTGGTGGCTTGGTGGGAAAGAACGTTGATGGGAATATTTCGGCCAGTTATGCCACAGGCAATGTCAGCGGCCGCCTTGACCGCGTCGGTGGCTTGGTAGGACACAACTTGGGCGCCGCATTCGTCGATGGTAGTTACGCAAGTGGCTTGGTTGCCGGGGACAACGATGTCGGTGGCTTGGTGGGCTACAACCAAAAGGCTCCTGCGAGCATGCCAACGCTTAGCAGTAGCTACGCCACTGGGGCCGTAGTAGGTACCAGCCATGTAGGCGGCCTGGTGGGATCAAATGAGGGCACCATCAGCGGCAGCTACGCCACTGGAGACCTGAGCGGCACATCGGATGTCGGGCTTTTAGTGGGTAAGAACGACGGAGAAGTTAGTAACAGCTACTACTTCGGCAACACGTATAAAGATGATGAGGCTGATGCCAGCACCTGGCTGATTTACAGGGATTGCATGTCAGAAAATTGCCCAGGCGAAGGATTTGTTTCTGGTCGCAGTGGCGGCAATGGACTCGATTTCGAAGGCGCTAAGAGCCGCGCAAGTTACAAGGGGTTTGACTTTGACAAGGTCTGGTTCCTCTACGAAGGACAAACCAGCCCGCTGTTGCGCAGCCTGCTGACGCCTTTGAACGTGAGCGTCAATGCTTCGGGCACCAAAGCCTACGATGGAACAACCGCCTGCACAGCAGGTATCGAGTGCACGGTGTCGTATTCAGGTGACTCTGCAAAGGTTTTCGGATTGCCCAGTTTTATGTTGAGTGAAAAAAACGTGGGGGCCCGTTACGCCATTGGCAGCGGGCTGTACTCCGATCAGCAGGGCTATTTCATCCAATACGTCAGGGGTGAAACCGCCACCATTACCAAAGCTGAGCTCACCTACCGCGCTCAAACAGCGGTCAAAGATGTCGGCGCCGCCTTGGACGACCTCTCTGGAAGCGTTACTGGTTTTGTCTCCGGCGAAACCTTCGACTCAGCCACGCTGGGTAACGCCCGGTGGCGTACGGTGGCGACGGCCCCATCTGTGGTGGGCCAGTACGCAGTCATGGGTGAGGGCTTGACCGCAGACAACTACAGCTTTGTCCAGGCCGAAAGCAACCGAAGCGCCTTGACCCTGAAAGCGAGCGCGTCGCCGGAACCGGTGCCTCAGCCGACCCCCGACCATGCACTGGACGCGGTCCCCCAGATTACCGCAGGCCTTCTGCTGGACCTGCGTCCATTGTCCGTAAGGGAGGCGCCTGGCCAGACCGTCGGTGCCCATGCGCCCCCATCTGGGGTGATGACCTCCGTACGCGGGCTCGGTGTGCAAATGCCGCAGGCTGATCCATTCGCTTTGCCTGCGCCTGAAACTGCGCCGGAGGAACTGGCCAAGTCGTCGCACTGAGCGTCTCACCCTAACGTAGGCCACGTTCCAATTGCTCGCATTTGAGACCCCACCATGAACTACCTAGGCCAACAGCGGCTCTTCTTTAGCAACGTCCAGAATAACGCTGCGCTATGGGTTCGCACTTGCTTTCAATGGGGCTGGGGCTGTACTTTGCTTTTCGGCGCGATGGCCCAAGCGGCCGATCCGGCCTTACCGAGTGCGGGAAACTTGCTTCAGAACCTCAAGTCGGAGTCTGTGCCTGCGCAGAGCGGCAGCCCGTTGCGCGCACAAACGGTACCCGCCGCCACATTGCCTGACGTCGCAGCCTTTTTGGTCAGCGAGTTGCGCTTAAGCGGCAACACCTTGTTTGATGGCCCTACTTTGCATGGGCTGGTGGCGAAATTTGAAGGGCAATCGCTGACATTGAACCAGATCAATGACGCGATTGGCCTGATTACTGGGTTTTACCGAGAACAAGGTTATCCGCTCACACGTGCGATTCTTCCGGCGCAAACGATTGCCGAAGGTGTCGTCACCATCCAAATCATAGAAGCGCGCTTGGGCGACATCCTGTGGGAAAACAGAAGCCAGGTAAACACCGATTTCTTGCGAAAGACCGTAGCCAGTCTTCAAAAAGACCAGGTGATCAGCCAGGTCGCGCTGGACCAGGCTTTGTCTTTCCTCTCGGACGTGCCGGGCGTCCTACCTCAGGCCGTCTTCCAAGCGGGTCAATTGGTGGGAACTTCGGACCTGGCGCTCGAAGTGCAAGACGGCGCGCACACTGCGTGGGGCGTGCTGGTGGACAGCTATGGAAGCCGGTACATCGGCCGGGAACGCATGGCCGTCAGTGGGCAGTGGTTCAACCCGTTGCAACGGGGCGACACGCTGTCGGTCTCGGTAGTAAGTGCCGGCAGTCGCCTCAATTACGGTCGGCTGAGTTACGAAATTCCGTTGGACGGGCATGGTAGCTATTTTGGCGCTGCGGCATCCAGCCTTGAATACACCTTGGGCGACAGCGCAGCCAGTTTGCAAGCGCACGGTTCGGTTCAGCAGCAAAGCCTTTGGTGGCGCAAATACCTGGTGCGCGGCCAGGCGGGCAATCTGGGTTTACGCTTGCAATACGATCCCTCTTTGTTGCGTGACGATGTAGACAGTTCGGCAAGCTACAACGATCGCCGCCTTGCATTGTGGAGCCTGGAAGTCCAGGCAGATCGCCCGGACCTTTGGTTCGGTGGAGGTTCAAGCACCGCAAGCCTGGCCCTGCGCGCGGGAACGGTTGTGTTTGACAATAACGCAGCAGCAGCTTCGGACCTCCAAACTGCGCATACCCAAGGTAACTTCAACGTGTTGGCGCTCGGCTGGAGCCGAACACAGTCGCTGGGCTCACGAACCAGTGTGGTCGCGAGTTTCAATGGTCAGTGGGCCGGGGCTAATTTGGACGCATCCCAAAAATTCTCGCTCGGGGGCGCACACAGTGTTCGTGCCTATGAATCTGGGGTTCTTTCGGGTGACAGCGGGCAGTTCGCCAGCATGGCCTTGTTTCAAAAATTGGAGTTTCTATCGGGCGATGGGGGCCAATGGAGCGCCGCCGCTTTTGTCGAAGCTGGCCAAGTGCAGATCAACCAGGACCCCTGGAGCGGCTCTAACAACCACGCTTTCATTAGTGGCGCAGGGATAGGACTGCTATGGCAAGGGCCCGCCAAATGGCATGGCCGCATGTCCATCGCCCGGGCGCTGGCGCCTGCTCCAAGTCAGTTGGAAGGCAGTGCATCGACCCATGGCCATGCCTGGTTGGAATTAGGTGTGGATTTCTAGCGGAGGTCTGCCCATACGACGGGTCGGGCCGAACGCACCCAGTCTTCAAAGTGCTGGGAATAGGCGTCTTCGATCCTATTGCGTTTGACTTTAAAAGTAGGCGTCACAAATCCGTTCTCTGGCGTCCACAGGTCGGTGACTACTGCCAGGCAGTCCAAGCGCTCGTGGTGTTCGAGCTGGGCGTTCACGCTTTGCAGGTGCTGCTCCAACGAGTGCGTTATCGCTTGTCGGGCTGTTGCGTCTTGGCTGCGCAGGGAGGCTTCTAGCGACAGCATGACTACTGCGAGTGGCTGCGCCATGTTGGCGCCGACCACCGCGCAGGCCTCAATGTCGCCATGGGTGACAAGCAGGTCTTCAATGGGCGCAGGCGCCACGTACTTGCCCTTGCTGGTTTTGAAAATGTCCTTGACCCGCCCGGTAATGGTGAGCTGGCCCTGGGCGTCGCAGCGGCCTTTGTCGCCCGTGCGCAGCCAGCCGTCGACGGTCATGGTTTGTGCAGTTTGGTCTGGGCTTTTGAAATAGCCTTGCATCAGCGCTGGGCAGCGCATTTGGATTTCACCGGTCTCGGCGTCAATCCGGCTTTCCACGCCCTCATAAGGCAAGCCCACTGAACCCACGCCCGTGTCGCCGGGCAAGGTGGAATGCGAGACGCCACAGTTTTCGGTCATGCCGTAGACCTCGATCAGATCCAACCCCAGTCCCCGAAAAAAGGCCAGCACGTCGGCGGGCATCGGCGCTGCACCCCCGGCGGCGAGCGTGCATTGGTCCAGCCCGAGGCCGGCAAGTATCTTGCGCCGCACCAAGGTGCCTAACAAAGGAATCGACAGCAGCAGTTTGAGCCGGCGTTCGGGCATCTTCTCGAACACGCCCTGGCGGAACTTCACCCACAGGCGCGGTACCGAGAAAAAGATGGTGGGGCGCGCCCGCTGCAAATCGGCCAAAAAGGTGTCAAGGCTTTCGGCAAAAAACACATGGCCACCAAAACGCAGTGAGGCCTGTTCCACCAGCATGCGTTCGGCCACGTGCGCCAGCGGCAAGTACGAAATAAAGCGGTCGCTGCCGCCAATAGGAATGCGCCGCGTGGCGCTAACCAGGCCCCAGGCCATGGCGCCGAAGGTTTGCACCACGCCCTTCGGTCTGCCGGTAGTGCCCGAGGTGTAAATGATGGTGCACACGGCGTCAGCGTCGGTGTTTGGCGTGCCACTCAGGGGCGCGTGCTGGCGCAGCAGTTCGTCCCACTGCAGCCCGGCCACGCCCTCGGGCGACAGGGGCATTGCCACCAGCGTCACCCCGGCAGGCACGCTGCGCAGGCTGCTGCTGTCGTCCATCTTGCCTACAAAACAAGCGCGCGACTCGCTGTGCTCCAGGATGTAGGCCAGCGCCTCGCCGTTAAAGGTGGGGTAAATCGGCACCGACACGTGGCCGGCCATCAAAATAGCCAGATCGGCCAGCACCCAGTGCGCGCTGTTCTTACCCAAAATCGCCACCCGGCTGCCCGCAGGCCAGCCCTGGGCCTGGATCCAGTGGGCGATGCGGCGCACCTGGTCGGCTGCTTGCGCCCAAGAAATGTCTTGCACCGCGCCCTGACCCAGTGGCTGGGTAAGGTAAATTTTGTCGGGTGTGGCCTGCGCCCAGTGGCACAGGCGCTGCACCGGAAAGTTGGCGGGGTCCGCCGTGATGTGCTGATGGGCCATGGTGTCTTTGTCCTCCAACGTTGCCTGCATTCTGGGGTGTGCGCAGCTTCGCGCGCAAGGGGGAATCACCCTAGGCTGTGGGCGAGGCAGGCTGGATGATGGACCTTGCTTCCCCGCCTTGCGGATGATCGGCGGGTGGGCGCCGCCTGGGCGATGCTGCGACAATCGCGCTTCGCAATTTTCGCAACTCCAGGTTTTTCGCCCCTATTCATGACCAGTACTTCCGTTTTTCCGGTTCGCCCCGCCACTTTGCGTGACGCGCGCGCCATTGCCGAACTCCACAACGCCACCGTCCAGGACGCTTACCGCGGCCTGCTGGGCGATGTGACCGTGCCTGTCATGGCACTGGACAAGCGCCAGGCCTATTGGCGTGAAGCCATTGAATACGCCGAGCCGCAGGTGCACGTGGCTTTGCTGGGCGAGCGCATTGTGGGTTTTGTCGGCTTTGACCGCAGCCGCGACGAAGGCACCAAACAAACCATGGGCGAGATTTGGTCTATTTATGTGGACGCCGACTTTGTGGGCCTGGGCGTAGGCTTGTCCTTGTGGGACGCGACGCGCGAGGGCCTGGTCGAGGAAGGCTGCACCGATGTCAGCATCTGGCTGCCCCTGGCCAATGAGCGCGCCATGCAGTTTTTCACCAACGCCGGCTTCAAGCGCGAAATGCCCAGCGCCAAGACGGTGTCCATCGGCGGCGTCAAGATCGAAGAAATCCGCCTCAAGCGCGCGCTGGCCTAGAAGCTGCGCGCGGCTTGGGCGGTTTATAGCTTTTTAAGCACCACGCTGCCAATCGAATAGCCCGCACCAAAGGAGCAAATCACACCCACCTGGCCCGCTTCGATGTCGGCCTTGTGGCGGTGAAAGGCGATGATGGAGCCGGCTGACGCCGTATTGGCAAACTCGTCCAGAATCACCGGCGCTTCTTCTCGCGTGGCGTCGCGCCCCAGCAGTTTGCGGCTGATGAACTGGTTCATGGATAAATTGGCCTGGTGCAGCCAAAAGCGCCGCACGTCTGCTGGCGTGTAGCCCAGCGATTCCAGATGATTCGCAATATGGTCGGCTGCCATGGGGCAGACTTCCTTGAATACTTTGCGGCCTTCTTGGCGAAACAGTTGGTCGCGTTCGTCCGGGTCCCGGTCTTCGGCGCGTGACATAAAGCCCTGGTTGTTGCGGATGTTGTTGGAAAACGTGCTCAAAAGCCGCGTACCCAAAATCTCGAAGGCCCCGGCGGGCGCCAGATCTAGCCGCTCCACCAAAATTGCAGTGCAAACGTCACCAAAAATAAAGTGGCAATCGCGGTCTTTCCAGGCCAGATGCGCCGAGGTGATCTCGGGGTTGACCACCAAAATCGCCCGCGCCTGGCCGGTGCGTACCGCGTTGACGGCCAGTTCCAGCGCAAAGGTGGCCGACGAACAGGCCACATTCATGTCAAACGCGTAGCCCTCAATACCCAGCGCCGTCTGGATTTCCACGCCCATGGCCGGGTAGGGCCGCTGCATATTGGCCGCAGCGCAAATCAGGCCATCCACGTCAGCAGCTGTTTTGCCAGCGGCGTCCAGCGCAGCCTGGCAGGCGTGCACGCCGATTTCGGCCATCATGGAAATTTCGGTGTCCGGGCGTGGCGCAAAGCGCGGTCGCATGCGCGTGGGGTCGAGCACGCCAGCCTTGTCCATCACGTAGCGGCGCTGGATACCCGAGGCTTTTTCGATGAATTCAACGTTGGAATCGGTCAGCGCTGCGCGGCTACCTGAGGCGATTTCGTCGGCATACCGTGTGTTTTCCAGGGCGGCAAACTGGTTGTAGGCCTCGACCAGTTCAGCGTTGGTAATGGTTTCGGGCGGCGTAAACAGGCCGGTACTGCTAATGGCAACACGGTGCATGGCAAAAGTCTCTTTGATTTGATGGGTGAAGCACATTATCCACGCAGCTAAAGATGGAACTCCCACCTCCGCTTTGCCGAGGTCTCATTGGTTCTGGCCATTTTCAATGCTGAATTTTGATAAATTCGGTAAAAATTACGCAAATAAATGAGTTAATTCAAGCGATGCGCCTTGCAAGCGGCAAAATCCAACGCCGAGGCAGTCAACCCGACTCCCCTTTCTATTGCAATAAAGTCTGCGATGAGCAAACCAGAAGCCCCGTCCAGCTTGGATGCGTATTTCCGCTCTCAGGATCCGTCCGCACTCCACGCCAATCAGGCTTTGGCGCGTTTGCAGCAAGAGTCGCTTTCGCCCGTTCCGCAGAACTTCGAACTGTGGTTTGCCTATTACGCCAAGACGAACCTCGACGTGGTGCACGCGCTCGATACCCTGTCCACGGCCCAGCTGCCGATTACCGACGGCCTGTGCGAAGACATCCACCAGCGTTTTCTGAGTGAAGCCAAAAACAACGAAACCGTGCGCGAAACCGGCGCGCGTATTCAGGCCACCCTGACCGGCGTGAGTAACCGCGTAGACGCAGCCCGCGCGGCCACCCATCAATACAAAGAGGCCTTACAAACCGCTGCGAGCCAGTTGAGCGGGCCTGGCGAAAATGAGCAAATTCGCAGCACTTTGCGCACGGTGCTCGACAACACCAGCGACATGCTGGCCCACAACCAGCAGCTTGAGGACGCGCTGGCGCAGTCGTCCCTGGTGATGCAGGCGCTTGAGCGCGATCTTGAGGCGGTGCGCAAGCAGTCGCTCACCGACGGACTGACCGCGCTTGCCAACCGGAAAGCTTTTGACGCGGAAATTGCGCGCTTGTCGCAGAAAGCGCAAGCGGACGGCCAGGGGTATTGCATGGTTATGATGGACATCGACCACTTTAAGGTGTTTAACGACACCTACGGCCACCAGGTGGGAGACGATGTCTTGCGCTTGGTAGGGCGAACCCTGGGACAAGCGGTGCGCAGTGGCGACATGGCTGCGCGCTATGGCGGCGAGGAATTTGCTATTTTGTTGCCTAACACCCGCTTGTCCGTGGCATTGCAGTTGGCCAATGCACTGCGCGCCACCATGGAGAGTATGTCTCTGACCCGGCGCAAGAGCGGCGACAAGCTCGGCCGCATCACGCTCTCGGGGGGAGTGGCCGAAGTGGCGCCAGGAGAGGCGCCCGACAGCGTGGTGGCCCGCTCTGACGCCGCGCTTTACTTGGCCAAAAGCCGTGGTCGCAACCGCATTGAGGTGCACTCGGGCGGCCAATAAAACACCGCCCGAGGGCCCGCATCGCGTCTAGGCCAGCGCCTCACGCACAAAATCAAGCCGATCCTGGCCAAAAAACATCTTGTCCCCTACAAAAAAGGTGGGCGCACCAAAGGCGCCGCGGGCCACGGCTTCTTCGGTCGAGGCCACCAGCGCAGCTTTGACCTCCGGGTCGGCCACCAGCGCCATGAACGGCTCTGCGCCAAAGCCTGCCGCGTCCAGCACCTCGGCTAGCACTTCGGGCGCGCCCATATTGCGCGGCTGCACCCACATGGCGTGAAACACCGCGTCCACGTAGCGCATCACGTCTTGCGGCTGGCGCAGTTGCAGGCCTGCGGCGCCGCGCATGAGGGTGAGTGTGTTGATGGGGAAATGCGGGTTGTGCGCAAAAGGCACACGGTAGCGCATCGCAAAGCGCGCCATGTCCTGGCCCATCCAGCGGCCTTTGGCCGGCACCGTCACCGGGCTGGCGTTGCCCGTCGCCTTGAATACACCGCCTAGCAGCATGGGTCGGTAGACCACTTTGGCGCCAGTGTCCGCGGCGAGTTTGGCCATTTGGGTATGCGCCAAATAGGTGGTGGGACTGCCAAAGTCAAAGAAAAATTCAACGGTTTTTTGCATACAAGCTCCTCTTTATTGGGGTGGGATTTACCAGCTTTCCATCCACGGACGCAGATCAAGCTCATGCGTCCAGGCGCTGCGGGGCTGGCGGTGCAGTTGCCAATAACTCTCGGCAATGTGGTCGGGGTTGAGAATGCCGTCCTGGTCTTTCAGCGCGTAGCGCGCCGGAAAATTTTCGGCAATGAACTGGGTGTCAATCGCACCGTCAATCACCGTATGCGCCACGTGGATGCCTTGGGGCCCCAGTTCGCGCGCCATGCTTTGCGCCAGCGCCCGAAGCGCGTGCTTGGCCCCGGCAAAAGCAGAAAGCCCGGCCGCGCCTCGCAGGCTGGCGGTGGCCCCGGTAAAAATGATGGTCCCGTGGCCGCGTTTCTGCATCACTTTGGCCACCTCGCGCCCCATCAAAAAGCCCGACAGCGCGGCCATTTCCCACACCTTGCGGTAGACGCGTTCGGTGGTGTCGGTGACAGAAAAGCGCACATTGGCGCCGATGTTGAACACGGCCACTTCGATGGGCGCAATGTCGCGCTCAACGCCTTCGACCAGCGCCACCATCTCGGCCTCGACCCGGGCATCCGAGCCAAAAGCGTGGGCCTGGCCGCCTTCGCCCTCGATTTGCGCCACCAGGGGCAAAAGCTTGTCGCGTTGGCGCCGCGTCACACAGGCAATCAACCCCTCGCGCGCAAAGCGCCGGGCAATGGCGCCGCCGGTAGCGTCTCCGGCGCCCACCACCAATACCGATTTGGGGGTGCTCATGTTCAGGCTCCGGCGTAGCGTTGGCGGGCCAGGGCGGCACCCTGGGCCAGGGCTTCGAGCTTGCGCAGGGCAATGTCGCGGTTCATGGGCGCCATGCCGCAGTTGGTGCAGGCAATCAGCTTCATCTTGGGCACAAACTGCAGCGCCTTGCCAATGGTGTCGGCCACTTCTTCGGCGGTTTCCACCACGTCGGAGGCCACGTCAATCACACCCACCATCACTTCCTTGCCCGCAAGCAAGGCCATCAAGTCCATGGGCACGTGCGAGTGAAAGCATTCCAGGCTGACTTGCTGGATGCTGCTTTTGGCCAGCGCGGGAAACACTTTTTCGTACTGGCGCCACTCGTGGCCCAGGGTGTTCTTCCAGTCCATATTGGCCGCAATGCCGTAGCCGTAGCAAATGTGCACGGCGGTTTTGCAGCTCAGGCCTTGGGCGGCGCGCTCCAGGGCGGCAACGCCCCAGTCGGCGGCGTCTTCCATGTAGACGTTGAAGGCCGGCTCGTCAAACTGGACGATGTCCACGCCGTCTGCCTGCAGGGCCAACGCCTCTTGGTTGAGTAGCTCGGCAAAGGCAAAAGCCATTTTGATCTTGCCCTCGCGCCCGCCGCCATAAAAGCGGTCGGCCACGGTGTCCATAATCGTCATCGGGCCGGGCAGGGTGAATTTGAGGGTGCGCTGGGTGTGGGCGCGGGCAATACGCGCCTCGAGCGCGTGCACCCGGCCTTTGAGGCGCAGCGGCCCCACGACTTGGGGCACCTGCGCGTCGTAGCGGTTGTTGCGAATGCCCATGGTGACCTTGTTCTCAAAGTCAATGCCTTCGACCTGCTCCAGAAAACCGTGCACAAAGTGCTGGCGCGCCTGTTCGCCGTCGCCAATCACGTCCAGGCCCAGGTCTTCCTGGGTTTTGACCCAGAGCAGGGTGGCGTCAGACTTGGCTTCGATCAGGGCATCGCCCTCGGCTTTCCATTGCGGCCAGAGTTTTTGGGTTTCGGCCAGCCAGGCGGGTTTGGGCAGGCTGCCAGCGATTGCGGTGGGGAACATGGTTGGTGTCTCCGGTTTTTATGGGGTTTGTCCGCGCCGGTCTTTGCCAGCGCTGGTGTTTAAAAGGGGGCGCCTGGCGCCCCCCCGGCAGGGCGATTAAGGGTTGCCCAAGAAATCGCGCTTGCCAATTTCTACGCCATTGTGGCGAAGGATGGCGAAGGCGGTTGTCACGTGGAAATACACATTGGGCATGGCGTGGCCCAGCAAAAATTGCATGCCTTTGTAATGCGTTTCCTTGTCACCGCGCTTGGTGACGATGTCTTTGTCCTCGGTGCCGTCGATCTGCGCGGGCGTGAAACTTTGCACAAAGGCCACGGTCTTGGCCACGCGCGCCTTGAGTTCTTCAAAGGTGCGCTCGTTGTCCTCGTAAGCCGGGATTTCGACCCCAGCCAGACGCGCCATCACGCCCTTGGCGGTGTCGCTGGCGATTTGCACTTGGCGGCGAAAGCTCAGCATGTCGGGGTACAGGCGAAAGTCGATCAGCGCGGCGGG
>CANCJD010000051.1 GCA_947378275.1 Comamonadaceae bacterium | reverse complement strand
AGGCCTGCAACGCCAGGCCCAGGCCGCGCCACTGCGGGTGGTGCTGGGCCACGCGCGCCACCAGCACCTCCAGCACTTCAAGTGACAGCTCCAGCCGGTCCACCTCTTCTGCGTCAATCGTGAGGTTGATGTGGGCCTGCGCCGCCTGTTCGCACAGGCCCCAGACGCGCGGCACCAGTTCCGCCATCACGCGCGCGCTTTGTGCGTCTTCATAACGCGGGTGCAGGGCGCTGAGCTTGATGCTGATGCCGTCGTTGCGCTCGGGCGTACCGCCAGCGTCGGCGTGCTGGGCGATGTGGGCAATGGCGTCGCGGTAACTTTGCAGGTAACGCAGGGCGTCGGCATCGGTGCGTGCGCCTTCGCCCAGCATGTCGTAAGAAAACGTCAGCCCCGACGCGCGCTCACCGCCATTGGCGGCTGCCCCTTGCAAGACGTGTTGTGCGCCCAAGCGGCCCAGCAGCGAAACGCTGGCGGCTTGTCTGTTGCGTGCGCTTTGGGCTTCTTTCATGGCCTCAGGCATCGTTTGGCCCAGCACAAACTGGCGCCCCAGCAGCTGCACCGCGCGCAGGGTGGCAGCGACCACGGTTTTGGCGCCGAGCTTGCCCATCAGTCCAGGCTCCGGGGTGGCCGAGTCGGCGCCAGGCAAAAAATGCTTAGACAGCGCAATCGCAGCGCTGGAAATGCGCGACAGCAACTGGTCGCTGCCCTGGGCGAAGTCGGCGCGGCCGAGCTGGTCGGTGGTCAGGGCAATGGCGGTGTCCATGTCGGGCACGCGCAGCAGGGCTTCGGCCAGGCGCATCAGCGCCAGGCCCTCGGCGCTGGAAATCGGGTATTCCTTGAGCAGGCTTTCCATGGCCCAAAACGGCGGCGGGTTGTCGCGCACCGCCTGCACCCAAGGCGCGGCCATCTGGGCTGCGTTGGCCCAGTCCAGCGCGTGCTGCAGGCTGTGCAGGCGCTGGGCCACGACTTCGGCTTCGTCGCGGTAAGGGTGGGGCAGGCGTTGGGCAACAGTCATGGCGGGCTCCGCAAAGTGGGGTTGACGTAGAAAGCGCTATGTTCTTAGGTTTATCGATTAATATTTCACCAAATTACGTTGATAAATTAGTGATAAATAACGCATGAATACCGTATCCCCTGATCTGGATCGCACCGACCTGAAGATCTTGCGCTGCCTGCAGGCCGACGGCCGCATCTCTAACCTCAAGCTCGCCGAAAGCGTAGCTCTGTCGCCCACGGCGGTGCTGGCGCGCGTGCAGCGGTTGGCCAAAGAGGGTTTCATCCTGGGCTATGAGGCGCGGCTCAACCCGCTCAAGCTCGGGGCCGGGCTGATGGTGTTTGTTGAAGTGCTGCTCGACCGCACCACGCCCAATGTGTTTGAGGCTTTCAAGGCGGCGGTGCAGGTGCGCCCCGAAATCATGGAATGCCACATGGTGGCCGGCGGCTTTGACTACCTGCTCAAAACCCGCATGGCCGACATGGGCGCCTACCGCGAATTTGCCGGCACCGTGCTGTGGCAACTGCCTGGCGTGCGCGAAACCCGCACCTATCCGGTGATGGAAGAGGTAAAAAACACCACCCAACTGCCACTGGGCGGCGGCTGAACCCGGGCTAAACGGCGGCGCTGCGCCCGCCAAAAATTGCCGACCCTACCCGCACCAGGGTGCTGCCTGCGTGCACCGCGGCTTCCAGGTCGGCGCTCATGCCCATGGACAGGGTGTCCAGCGCCAGACCGCTGGCGCACAGGCGGTCAAACAAGGCCTTGGCCTGGCGGTGGACCGCCAGCGCGGTGTCAAAGTCGGCGGCGGGCTCGGGGATGGTCATCAGGCCGCGCAGCCGCAGATGGGGAAGCACCGCAATCGCATGCGCCAACGCCAGCGCCTCGTCCGGGGTGACGCCGGCTTTGCCCGCACCGGCATCGATATTGACCTGAATACACACATTGAGCGGCGCCAGCGTGGCCGGGCGCTGCTCGCTCAGGCGCTGGGCGATTTTGAGGCGGTCTACCGAATGCACCCAGTCAAAGTGGGCGGCCACCAGCCGGGTCTTGTTGCTTTGTACCGGGCCAATGCAGTGCCACACCAGGGGCAGGTGCGCCAGGCTGGCGATTTTTTCCACACCTTCCTGGATGTAGTTCTCGCCAAAGTCGCGCTGCCCGCAGGCCGCCGCTTGCGCCACGGCTTCGGGCGGGAAGGTTTTGGACACCGCCAGTAGTTGTACCGCGTCTGTGCTGCGCTCGGCGCTGGCGCAGGCCTGCGCGATGCGCGTGCGAACTATCTGTAAATTGGTTTCAATTGCCATAGTGATCGTGGTGATAATCGTTCGCTAGGGTAACAAAGCGCCAGGGCCGCCCATGGCACAGGCCTGAGAACAAAGGGAGTTTTTTCGTGGATATTGCACAACTGCTGGCGTTTTGCGTCAAAAGCAAGGCCTCTGACCTGCATTTGTCGGCCGGCTTGCCGCCCATGCTGCGCATCCATGGGGATGTGCGCCGGCTTAATCTGCCGCCACTGTCGCACAAGGAAGTGCATTCCATGGCCTACGACGTGATGACCGATTCGCAGCGCAAGCGCTACGAAGAAGACCTGGAAATCGACTTTTCTTTTGAGCTCGAAGGCCTGTCGCGCTTTCGGGTCAATGCCTTTAACCACTTGCGCGGCGCCGGTGCCGTGTTTCGTGCCATCCCGAGCAAGATCCTGAACCTGGTGGAATTGGGCGCCCCGCCGATTTTTGCCGAGCTCGCACTCAGGCCGCGCGGCCTGGTGCTGGTGACCGGGCCCACGGGTTCTGGCAAATCCACCACGCTGGCGGCCATGGTTAACCACCTCAATGAAAACCACAGTGGCCATGTGCTGACCATCGAAGACCCGATTGAGTTTGTGCACCAGTCCAAAAACTGCCTGATTAACCAGCGTGAAGTCGGGCCGCACACGCACGGCTTTTCGCAGGCGCTGCGCTCGGCCTTGCGCGAAGACCCGGATGTGATTTTGGTCGGCGAGTTGCGCGACCTGGAAACCATCCGCCTGGCCATGACGGCGGCCGAGACGGGCCATCTGGTGTTTGGTACCTTGCACACGTCCAGCGCCGCCAAAACCATTGACCGCATCATTGACGTGTTTCCCGGCGATGAAAAAGAAATGCTGCGCGCCATGTTGTCGGAGTCGCTCCAGGCGGTGATCTCGCAAACCCTGTGCAAAACCGTCGAAGGCGACAGCCGCATCGCAGCCCATGAAATCCTGATCGGTACCAACGCCGTGCGCAACCTGATCCGCGAATCCAAGATCGCGCAAATTTACTCCGCCATCCAGACCGGTAACAACGTCGGCATGCAAACCCTGGACCAAAACCTGACCGACCTGGTGCGGGCCAAGCGCATCCACCCGTCCGAGGCGCGCAGCAAGGCCAAGGTGCCGGAGAACTTCCCTGGTTAAACCAAGTGCACCCGCGCCCCGACCCCGCCGAATCCACCTCAAGGAATGCCCGCATGAACCGCGAACAAGCCGCGCAACTGATTTCTGACCTGCTCAAACTGATGGTCGCTAAAAAAGGCAGTGACCTGTTTATTACGGCGGACTTCCCGCCCGCCATCAAGATTGACGGCGCCATGACACGCGCGTCCCCCCAAAAATTGCAGCCCGAGCACACCGTGATGCTGGTGCGCGCCCTGATGAACGACCGCCAGGCGGCTGACTTTGAGCGCACCAAGGAAAGCAACTTTGCTATTTCGCCCACTGGCCTGGGGCGCTTTCGGGTCAATGCCTTTGTGCAGTTGGGCAAGGTCGGCATGGTGCTGCGCGTGATTCCCACCACGCCGCCCACCATTGACGGCATGGGTTTGCCGCAGATACTCAAAGACGTGGCCTTGTACAGCCGCGGCCTGTGCGTGTTGGTGGGCGCCAGCGGCTCGGGCAAATCCACCGCGCTGGCGGCCATGGTGGATTGGCGCAATGAAAAGTCTTTTGGTCACATCATCACCGTGGAAGACCCGGTGGAATTTGTCCACCCGCACAAAAACTGCATCGTCACCCAGCGCGAAGTGGGGCTGGACACCGACAGTTGGGACAGTGCCCTGAAAAACACCTTGCGCCAGGCGCCCGACGTCATCGTCATGGGCGAGCTGCGCGACCGCGAAAGCACCGAGCTTGCCATTGCGTTTGCCGAAACCGGCCACCTGGTGATTGCCACCTTGCACGCCAACAGCGCCAACCAGGCGCTGGACCGCATCATCAACTTCCTTCCCGATGAGCGCCGCTCGCAGCTCTTGATGGATTTGTCGCTCAACCTGCGCGCTATCGTGTCGCAGCGCCTGGTGCCGCGCGTGGGCGGTAAAGGCCGCGCATCCGCAGTGGAGGTGCTGCTCAACTCAAGCACCGTGGCGGCCCTGATCCAAAAGGGCGAGGTGCTCGAGGTCAAAGAAGTAATGAAAAAGAGCCGGGAAATGGGGATGCAAACCTTTGATCAGGCCCTGTTTGATCTCTACGAGGCCCGCACCATCAGTTACCCCGACGCGCTGCGCAACGCCGACTCGATCAACGACCTGCGGCTACAAATTAAACTGCACGGCAAGGACACCCGCGACAATGACCTGAGCGCGGGAACCGAACACCTGGAGATCGTTTGACTCCCCTTGGCTATCCCGCCCGCTGCCCGCCACTTTGAACCTGGAAAAAATTCCCATGACCCAAGCATCTTCTGTCAACGCCAAGTCCTACGAGGCCGCGGCGCCCCAATCCGTGGCCTTTTTGGGCCTGGGTGTGATGGGTTACCCCATGGCCGGCCACTTGGCGCGTGCCGGCCACCGCGTCACCGTCTACAACCGCAGCAGTGCCAAGGCCCAAGCCTGGGTGGCCGAGTTTGGCGGCAACGCCAGCGCGCGCGGCGCCCATGGCCTGGCCGCCACCCCGCGTGAGGCGGCAGCGCAGGCCGACATCGTGTTTTGCTGCGTCGGCAACGACGACGACTTGCGCAGCGTCACCCTGGGTGCCAATGGTGCTTTTGCCGGCATGCGCGAAGGCACGATTTTTGTGGACCACACCACGGCCTCGGCCACGGTGGCGCGCGAACTCTACGCAGCGGCACGCAACCTGGGCCTGCAGTTCGTGGACGCGCCGGTCTCTGGTGGCCAGGGCGGTGCGCAAAACGGCATGCTCACGGTCATGTGCGGTGGCGATGCAGCGGCGTTTACTGCGGTGCAGGCCACCGGCATTGCGTTTTCACGCGCATTCACCCTGCTGGGCGAGAGTGGCGCCGGTCAGTTGGCCAAGATGGTGAACCAAATCGCCATTGCCGGCCTCGTACAGGGCCTGAGCGAGGCGGTGGCTTTTGGCATGCATGCCGGCCTGGACATGAACCAGGTGCTTGACGTGATTGGCAAGGGCGCGGCGCAAAGCTGGCAGATGGACAACCGGGGCAAAACCATGGTGGCCGACAAGTTTGACTTTGGCTTTGCCGTGGACTGGATGCGCAAAGACCTGGGCTTGGTGCTCGACGAGGCCAAGCGCAATGGCTCGCGTTTGCCCGTGACTGCCCT
The DNA here is from genome assembly GCA_947378275.1 of Comamonadaceae bacterium. Lineage (GTDB taxonomy): Bacteria > Pseudomonadota > Gammaproteobacteria > Burkholderiales > Burkholderiaceae_C > Allorhodoferax. The sequence continues at coordinate 8,085 of CANCJD010000051.1, read as the reverse complement.
GGTGGACCAGTTTTACGCCGATGTGCAGCAAATGGGCGGCAAGCGCTGGGACACGTCCAGCCTGATTAAGCGCCTGAAGTAAGGCCTTCGACGCGCGCCTGGACCAGGCGCCGCGCGATGTGGCGGCACCGCGTGGCGCCGCCAACGGCTCATTTTTGCGTTTCAGCAGGTGGCGAAATGCGTGCCAGCTCTTCTTCGGTGATGACTTCGAGCACGCGCACCACTTTTTTGACGCTCGGTGTGGCGGTAACCACGTCGGTCACGCGCTTGGCTTCGCGCGCGGTGACGCGGCCCATCACATACACCACGCCCCGCTCGGTGACGATTTTGAAGGCGTTGGTAGTGAGGTCTTTGGCATCAAAAATAGCGGCCTTGACGCGTCCGCTGGTGATGGTGTCGTTGGAGCGCTCAGTGAATGAGGTGTTGCTCATCACGGCCAGCTCGTTAAGCACGGTGCTGACGTTGTCCACGCCCTTGACCATTTGCTCTGCCAGCGCCTTGTCTTGCGCCGTGGGAACTTCCCCGGTAATCAGGGCCTGGCGGTTGTAGCTGGTGATGTTGATGTGCGCGCGCTCGCCGATGTGGATGCGCATTTGGTTGGCCGCTTTGATCTCGATGTTTTGGTCTTCGAGCTGCGTGCCCGAGCTGCGTCGGTCGGCTGCGACAAAGCCGGTCATGATCGCGCCGCCTGCGGCCAGCGGAAAGCAGCCGCTCAAAGACAACACGCTGCCCATGAGCGCCGTTCCCAAAACCAGGGGGCGGATCGCGGCAAACAAAGGGTTTGTGGTTTGAAGTTGGTTTTTCATGAAGAGCTTTCCTGGTCGCCCATGAGTTGGGCATCAACGCCATCGCAAATGCAATGGATCGTTAAAAGATGGACTTCCTGCACGCGCGCAGTGCGGTCATGCGGCACGCAAACATGCACGTCGGTGTCGCGCAGTGCCTGGTTCATTTTGCCGCCGCCGCGTCCGGTGAGCGCCACCACCACCATGTCGCGCTGGTGCGCAGCCTCGATGGCGGCCAGCACATTGGCCGAGTTGCCGCTGGTGGTAATGGCCAGCAGCACATCGCCACTTTGGCCCAGGGCACGCACCTGGCGCGAAAAAATCGAGCTGAAGTCGTAGTCGTTGGCAATGGCCGTGATGATGGACGTGTCGGTGGTCAGGGCGATGGCGCCGAGCTCAGGGCGCTCGCGCTCAAAGCGGCCGACAAACTCGGCTGAGAAATGCTGCGCATCCGCCGCCGATCCGCCATTGCCGCAGGCCAACACTTTGCCGCCACTGGTCACGCAGGCCAATATGGCCTGGATTGCTTGCGCAATGGGTTTGCTCAGGACTTGGGCCGACTGGTATTTCAGGTCTGCGCTGTCGATGAAATGTTGTTCAATTCTTTGTTCAAGCATGGCGCGGATGATACCGCGCGCGTATTTCGCCTTGTCGTGCGCAGGCGCTATTGCGCGTCAAAAGCCGCACGCAGCCAGTGGCAGCCCTCGGGCGTGACCTCGACCACGTCAAAGCGGCAGGCTGGGAGCGTGCGCACCTTGAGCAGATAGTGCTGCGCCGCCAGCACCACGCGGCGCTGCTTGGTGCGTCCCACACTGGCTGCGGCTGTTCCGTACAGGCTGGACTTTCGCCTGCGCACCTCCACAAACACCAGCGTGCCGTCGCGCTCGCCCATGATCAGGTCGATTTCACCGCCGCCGCGCCCGGGGGTTCGATAATTGCGGCAAATCAGGCGCAGGCCTTGCTGCTGCAAATACAGCAAAGCCTCGTCTTCGGCCGCGTCACCGACTTTTTTGGTGCTGGCTGGTTTGGTGTTGTTTGGAAGGAAACCCATCTGTGAGTGCCTCTTTTAGCTCTGCCCTGGGTGCCGCCCTGGAGGCGGCCGGTTCCCAGCATTATCCGCAGGGCGCGCTGTATGTGGTGGCCACACCGATAGGCAATTTGGCTGACATCAGCCTGCGCGCGCTGCACGTGCTGGCGCTGGCCGACCGCGTGGCCTGCGAAGACACGCGCCACACCCAGGCCATGCTGCGCGCTTATGGCATCGACAAATCGGGCGCCCAATTGCTGGCCGTGCACCAGCACAACGAGGCGCAGGCCGCGCATACCGTGGTCGAACTGCTGCATGCGGGCCTGCGCGTGGCCTATGTCAGTGACGCGGGCACGCCCGGTGTGAGTGACCCCGGCGCCCGCTTGGTGGCGCAGGTGCGCGCCCAGGGATTGCGCGTGGTACCCCTGCCGGGTGCGAGCAGCGTGACCACGCTGCTCAGCGCTGCGGGAGTCGCGCAAGACGGCGCGGGCAGCACCGGTTTTGTGTTTGCCGGCTTTTTGCCGTCCAAGGCCACCGAGCGCGCGCACGCGGTCCAGGTGCTGGCCACGCAGCCCATGGCCACCGTGCTGCTGGAGGCGCCCCACCGCATGGAGGCGCTGGCGCTGGCGTTGGCTGTGTTGGGCGAGCGCTTGGTGACGGTCGGGCGCGAACTGACCAAGCAATTTGAAGAAATCGCCACCGTGCGCACGGACGCGCTGGCGGCCTGGCTGGCGGCAGACGCCAACCGCTTGCGCGGCGAATTTGTGCTGGTGCTGCACCCGCTGCAGGCCATGGCCGAGGTAGCGCAGGATGACCGGGTCTTGAAGCTGCTGCTCGAACAATTGCCGCTCAAGACCGCCGTCAAACTGGCCGCCGACATCAGCGGCGAGCCGCGCAACGCTTTGTATGAGCGGGCGCTGGCGCTCAAGGCTGCGCCCGAAGCCTAGAACCTGCAGTCAAAGGGTGTGCGGGCAGCGCCCTCAGGGCGCTGCTGCTTTAAACCCGGCGCGCCAGTTCGGCCGCTTTGCCGGTGTAGCTCGCGGGCGTCATGGCCAGCAGGCGTTGCTTTTCGCTATCGGGAATATCGAGCGCGGCGATAAAGCCTTGCATGAGTTCGCGCGTCATGGCTTCGCCGCGGGTGAACTTCTTGAGCTGCTCGTAGGGCTGGGGCAGGCCAAAGCGGCGCATCACGGTCTGGATCGGTTCGGCCAGCACTTCCCACGAAGCATCCAGGTCGCGAGCGATGGCCGCTTGGTTGATTTCCAGCTTGCCCAAACCGGCTTGCAGCGACTGGTAGGCCAGCACCGCGTAGCCCAGCGCCACGCCCATATTGCGCAGCACGGTGGAGTCGGTCAGGTCGCGCTGCCAGCGGCTGATCGGCAGCTTCTCGCTCAGGTGGCGCAACAATGCGTTGGCCAAGCCGAGGTTGCCCTCGGCGTTCTCAAAGTCAATCGGGTTGACCTTGTGCGGCATGGTGCTTGAACCCACCTCGCCGTCGCGCAACTTTTGCTTGAAATAGCCCAACGACACATAACCCCAGACATCGCGCGACCAGTCGATCAAGATGGTATTGGTGCGCGCCACGGCGTCAAACAGCTCGGCCATGTAGTCGTGCGGCTCGATCTGGATGCTGTAGGGCTGAAACACCAGGCCCAGGCCCAGCGGCTCGGGCGTTTCGATCACTTTTTTGCTGAAGGCTTCCCAGTCAAAGTCGGGCCAGGCGGAAAGGTGCGCGTTGTAGTTGCCCACGGCGCCATTCATCTTGCCCAAAATTTTGACGTTGGCGATTTTTTCGCAGGCCGCTTGCAGGCGCACCACCACGTTGGCAATCTCCTTGCCCACGGTGGTGGGGCTGGCGGTCTGGCCATGGGTGCGGCTGAGCATGGGTACATCGGCAAACGCGTGCGCCATGTCACGCAGCTTGAGCACCAGGCGGTCGAGCTGGGGCAGCAGCACCAGGTCGCGCGCCACGCGCAGTTGCAGGGCGTGGCTGGTGTTGTTGATGTCTTCGCTGGTGCAGGCAAAGTGCACAAACTCAGCAGCCGCAAGCAGCTCGGGGCGCGCCTCGAACTTGGACTTGAGCCAGTATTCCACCGCCTTCACGTCGTGGTTGGTGGTTTTCTCAATGGCTTTGATGGCCTCGCCATCGGCGACCGAGAAGTTTTTCACCAGCGCCAGCAAGTAGCTGCGCGCGCCGGGGCTCAAAGGTTTGAACTCGGCAAAACCAGCGTCGCTCAGGGAGATGAACCATGCCACTTCGACCTGCACGCGCCGGTGCATATAGCCCAGCTCACTCATCAGGGGGCTGAGGGTGGAAAGCTTGCTGGCGTAGCGGCCGTCCAGAGGGGAAATGGCAGAAATGGGGGAGAAAGTCATGCCTGGATTGTAGGATGCTCGCCTGTATAGAATGCATCTCCGTCTGTGGGAAACACAAAAGCATGAAATTGATAGGTTCCAACTCCAGCCCGTATGTGCGCAAAGTGCGGGTCGTCATGGCCGAGAAAAAACTCGACTACGAGTTCATCACCGAAGACGTCTGGGCCGCCACCACTACGATCAGCCAATCCAATCCTTTGGGCAAGGTGCCCTGCTTGGTGATGGAAGCCGGTGAGGCCTTGTTTGATTCCCGCGTGATCGTGGAATACCTCGACACCTTGTCGCCCGTGGGCAAACTGATTCCCGGCACCGGACGCGAGCGCGCCGAGGTCAAAACCTGGGAAGCCTTGGCCGACGGCGTGATGGACGCCGCTATCTTGGCGCGTCTTGAAGCCGTGTGGCCGGGTCGCACCGCTGCGCAGCGCAGCCCTGCCTGGATGGAGCGCCAAATGGGCAAGATTGGCGAAGTGCTGATCGCCATGGCCAAGGCCCTGGGCGACAAGCCGTATTGCTCGGGCATTCACCTCTCGCTGTCAGACATTGCGGTGGGTTGCGCCCTGGGTTATTTGGACTTTCGCTTTCCCGACATCGCGTGGCGCGAGACGCACCCGGCGCTGGCCAAACTGCAAGACAAACTGGCGCAGCGCCAGAGTTTCATAGACACCTTCCCCGTCGCCTAAGCGCAGCGCGCCTTACACCGATCAGGTGTTCGCGCGGCGCTTGAGCCAGCGCATCAGGCTGCCCAACAGCGGCAGCTTTTCATACAGTTCTTCGGCCGCGTCCCAGTAGTCGCGGTGCAGCGTCACCAGGCCTTGCGCATCAAACACCAGGTGCGAGGCGCCCAAAATCACCTGTTCCTGGCCCACGCGGTAGCTGCGGAACTGAAAGCGAAATTCCCAGGTCAAAAAACACTGCGCGCCCTGGCAGACCTGCTGCGTCACCACAAAGCGTGGTCCGATCAGCGCGACAAACATGTGCTCAAAAATGCGGGCAATTTCGGGTAGGCCGGTCACGTCGTTAAACGGGTCTTTGAAGCGCGCGTGCGCTGCATAAAACTGGTCCAACTGCGCCACGCTTTCAGGCGACAGGTTTTCAAAATACGCAACGAGGTTTGCAACAGCCTCTGGCGTGGGTTCGGTTATGGGGTTCATAGCGTGGTCTTTCGCACCAGGAAAAAATACCAGCGGTTGGGCATGGCGCGCAGGGCCTTCATCCACCAGGTAAAGCGTTTGGGAAAGTGAATTTCAAACGCGCCTTGCGCCCAGCCTTTGAGGATGGCCTGCGCCGCTTGCGTCGGCGTAATCAGGCCCGGCATGGTGAAGGTGTTGCCAGCGGTGAGCGGGGTTTCCACAAAGCCGGGGTTGATGACCGAGACGCCAATGCCATCGGCCTGCAAGTCCAGGTGCAGAGTCTCTGCCAGGTTGGTGAGCGCGGCCTTGGTCGGGCCGTAGGCCAGACTGTTGGGCAAGCCCCGGTAGCCCGCCACGCTGCTGACAAAGGCCAGATGGCCGCTGCCGCGCTGGCGCAGTGCGGGCAGCAGCGCTTCAAGCAGATAGAGCGCGCCCTGGTAGTTCACCTGCAGGTGGCGCAGCATGTCGTCCACGTCAATAGCGCGTGCGCGCATGGCTTGGTAGTGGCCGGCGCAATACAGCACGCAGTCGGGCAATGCATCGGTTTGCACCGACTGCGCTGCAGCAAGCACGGCGGCACGGTCGGTGCAGTCCAGCACCATCGCGTGGCTGCCTGGATGCGCTTGCACAAATGCTTCCAGCGCTGCGCCATTGCGCGCCGACACAGTAACGCGCGCGCCCATGGCGTGCAGCGCAGTGGCAGTAGCGCGGCCAATGCCGCTGCTCGCGCCAATGACCCAGACCGACTTGCCGCGCCAGTCAGCCTGCGGGGGGTTGAGGGGTTGAAACCAAGCCATGGTTTAGCGCTTGCTAAAGCTCAAGGTGACTTCGCCCAGGTAAATGCCAAACTTGCGCATGCTGGCCTTGTTGAGCATGACCCGGTCGTTGACCAAGTACATCCAGTCGTCAAACTGCACCTCATACACCGTGCCGTCCACCGGCAGCGCCAGCGTGTAGTTCCAATGAAAAGCGTTGCCTTGTGTCTGGCCCTGCGCCTGGCCCACCACGTCATCGGCTTGGCCGGTGTAGCGTCCGCCTCCCAGCGACGTGAGGCGCCAGATGCGCTTTTGTTTGCTGCCGTCGGAATACGAAAAGTCTTCGTCGAGCACGCCCTGGCCGTCTTTCCAGGTGCACTGCATCACCACGGTAAAGCGCTTGACCACCGTGCCCGAGCGGTCGGTAAACACGCCGTAGGCGTCCAGCGTGCCGTTGAAATACTGCTGCAAATCAAGCACCGGTTTTTCGCTGCGGTAGCTGTCGAGGTTTTGGCTGGCGCAGCCGCTTAAGGAGCCCAGCGCGACTGTACCCAGGGCACTGGCGGCACCGCCAAGAATCAAGCGTCGTTTCATGGTGACTTTCGTAGGAGTAACAAATAAAGCAGGCTCGCAGCCAGTAGCTTGAGCGCGCAGGGCAAAAGGCAATAGGCCCAGGTCAGCGCCTGCAAGCCCTCAGCGCTGCGGCTGCCCGGCGCGTAGCCAAAGCTTGCAAGCAGTGGCAGCGCCAGACCGGCGGCCAGCGCCAGGTTGAGTTTGGTGGCCAGGTTCCACCAGCCAAAAAAACGGCCACTGGCAGCGCTGCTTTGCCGGGCAATGACACCCGCGAGCAGCGCCCCAGGCAAGGCCAGGTCAGCGGCCATGGCCATACCCGAGAGCACACACACGACCAAAAACGCATTAGCGTCGCCGGTCCCGAGTCGCGCGGCAAAGGCAAATACCGCCACGGCCAGCAGCATGCCCGCCAGCCAGGCCCGCTCCAGCCCCCAGCGCTTAACGATGCGCAGCCAGGGCGCCAATGCGAGTGCTGCGGCAACAAAGTAGCTGCCCAAGAACCAGGCCTCCATGGCCGGCGGCGCTTGCAGGCGGTCTTGCACAAAAAACAAAATCAAGGTGGCCGGCAAAGCCGTGGCAACGCCATTCACCATGAACACTGCCAGCAAGGCGCGAAACGCGGGCGAGCCCCAGGGCGCCAGCAGGCCAGCGCCCAGGCCCGACGGCTGCGCGCTGGGCGCAGGCATGGTCGCGGTCGGCCCGGGCCTGGGACCGCGGCTCCAGGCCCAGCAAGCCAGCAACAGGGCCAGCCCCAGCAGCGCCACCGTGGCGTGCATGCCAAACAGCACCGGGCTCAGCGACGCCAGCACCACGCCCAGCAGGCCCAGCCCTTCGCGAAACGCCACCACGCGGCTGCGCCCCAGCGCGTCGCCGCCGAGCAGCGCGCCCCAGGACTGGTGCAGTATGGTCAGCGTGCTAAACGCCCCGTAGCACAGCAGCAGGCAGGCCAGCGCCCAACCCCACAAAAAGGGCAGCGTGGTGTCGGGTGGAAAAAACAGCGCGCCAAAGCCTGCCCCTAGCAGCAACGCCGCTGCCGCCCCGCAGGCCAGCACATGCCGGTGCGAGCGCGCAAACAAGGCGTCTGCCCAGCGCCCGAGCAGCGGATCCACCACGGCATCGAACAGGCGTGCGCCCAAAAGCAACAGACCCAGACCCGCCAGCGGCACCCCAAAATTGCGCGCGTAGTAATTGGGTAGCAACACATACAAGGGCAGGGCTACAAAAGCCAGCGGCAGCCCCAGCAGGCCGTAGCGCAGGCCCTCCATCCAACGCAGGCCTGCGGGCGTAGCGGCCTGGGTGGCTGGCGCGGTGGACATGGGAGCCGCTGGGTTGGTCAAGGCGCGCTGCCCGAGAGCAAAGCGTTGCGCAGCCGGGGCTCGCTGGTGGATGGGCTGAGCCAGATACCAAAAAACGCCCGGGCAAAAGCCGCGTCGTCCACG
>CANCJD010000050.1 GCA_947378275.1 Comamonadaceae bacterium | reverse complement strand
GTCACCAGGTCAATCTGCGCGGGCAAGGCTGCCGAAGTGGTGGACTCCAACACGCTGAGGTTCAAAAACGTCATGCGGTCAAAACCCAGGGCAAGTGCAAGCTGCTGCGATTTTTCGACCAGCTCGGCGCGGGTTTCGATGCCGTAAATGTGGCCCGTGCCCAGCGCCTTGAAAAACAGGTCGTACAGGATGAATCCCAAGTAGGACTTGCCCGCGCCGTGGTCGGCGACCGTCAAACCCACGGGCGCTCCCTCTGCGCTAGTGCGCGCAGGCAGCTCCAGCAGCAGCTTTTCGATAAATTGGTACAGGTGGTAGACCTGCTTGAGCTTGCGCCGCGAATCCTGGTTGAGTCGGCCGTCAGCGGTCAGGATGTGCAGCTCTTGCAAGAGCTCCACCGACTGGCCAGGGCGGATGGCGTTGCGCACGTCCTCGCTCAAGGCGGCGGCGCGCGCGGCTGGGGGCATGTTGCGCTTTTTGGCGCCGGCGGGAGGCGCCGTTGGGAGTCGAGTGTTCATGCCGGAGTATCGCCCGGCGAGGTCGGTGAAGAATCGGTCGGAGCCGGGCCTACACCCAGCGCCTGCCACCCGGCGGCGCCCAGCGCGCGCAGGGTTTCCATGTTTTTCTCAAATATCAGGGCCGCATCGGGAAAAGCCTCGACGGCGCGGTCAATGCTTTCCTCGCGCAGCAGGTGCAATATGGGATAGGGCGCGCGGTTGGTGTAGTGGCTGATGTCGTCCGCATCGGCATCGGCAAACTGAAACTGCGGGTGAAAACTGGCAATCTGGTAGTCGCCGTCCAGCCGCATTTTGCGCAGCAGACGGTCGGCCCGGTCCAAAAAGTCATTGAAATCCAAAAAATCAGGAAACGCCAGCGGCGCAATCAAGAGCGTGGTGTCGCGCTGCGCTGGGTCACTATTGAGCAAGTCTTGCAACTGCTGCTTCAGGTCGATCAGCAGCGACGGCGCGTCGTCGGCCTGGCTCACCACATAGTGCACCTGGCCCTTGGACTGCACGCCTTTGGCAAAAGGACACAAGTTCAGGCCAATCACCGCGCGCTCGACCCAGCGCTGGGTGGCGGCGATCACGGCTTCGGGCGAGGCGGCGCTTTGCGTCATGCCAGCAGGCGCAGGCCGGTCAGGCGCTCGTGTTCGCGCGCGGCAAAGCGGTCGGTCATGCCGGCAATGTAATCGGCCACACGGCGCGCCAAATCGGGCGTACCAGCGCTGTCCGGGCGCGGAGCGCCGGTGGTTTGTATGGCCTGCGGATCGTTCAGGTAGGCGAAAAACAGATCGCGCACCACCTGTTTGGCGCGCTCCATGGTATCCACCACCTGTGGGTGGCGGTAGAGCGAGGCCAGCAAAAATGCCTTGAGTGCCTGGGTGCCAGCGCGCATCTCGGGGCTAAAGCGCAGCAGCTCGGGGCACAGGCGCACCGCTTGCGCGCTGTCGGGCCGGTGCTCGGCCAGCGCGGTCTGCGTGGCGTCAATCAGGTCATAGACCTGGCTACTGAGCATCAGGCGAATGGCTTCGTACAGCCAGCGCCGCGCATTGTGGGCTTCGGCCAAGGCCGGGTGGGCGGCCAGCGCTTGGGCGGCAAAGCCGGCAAACAGGGGCACTTCTTGCACCTGCGCAAAGCTGATGAGCCCCGAGCGCACGCCGTCGTCAATGTCATGCGCGTTGTAGGCGATCTCATCGGCCAGGTTGCAAAGTTGCGCCTCCAGGCTGGGCTGCTGGCGCAGCAAAAAGCGCGCGCCCACGCCGCCTTGCCCGTCGGCATAGGCGGGCTCGCTGCGCTCGAGCGCGGCGGCGTTGTGGCGCGAGCAGTGCTTCAAAATTCCTTCGCGCGTCTCAAAGCACAGGTTCAGGCCGTCAAAGTCGGGGTAGCGCTCCTCCAAATGATCGACCATGCGCAGGCTTTGCAGGTTGTGCTCAAAGCCGCCAAAGTCGGCCATGCAGGCGTGCAAAGCGTCTTGGCCGGCGTGGCCAAACGGCGTGTGGCCCAGGTCGTGCGCCAGCGCAATGGCTTCGACCAAGTCTTCGTTAAGCTGGAGCGAGCGCGCCATCGAGCGGCCCAACTGCGCCACCTCTAAAGAATGCGTGAGGCGCGTGCGAAACAGATCGCCCTCGTGGTTCAAAAAAACCTGGGTTTTGTAGACCAGGCGGCGAAACGCGGTGCAATGCACGATGCGGTCGCGGTCGCGCTGAAACTCGGTGCGCGTGGGTGCCGGGGTTTGCGCAAAGCGCCGCCCGCGCGTGTGCGCCGGGTCGCTGGCGTAGGGCGCGAGCATCAGGCTGCGCAGCAGGCGTCAATCACCGCGCGCACCAAGGCGTCGGGCGCGCCGCGCACGCAGGCCCGGCCCGGGCCGTCGATCAGCACAAAGCGGATTTCGCCGCCTTCGGCTTTTTTGTCCACCCGCATCAAATCCAGGTAGCGCCCGGCGTTGTCTTGGGCGTCAAGCACCGGCCCCACCGTGGGCAGGCCCGCACCGTCCACCAAGCGCGTGATGCGCTGTACAAAGGCTGCATCCACCAGCCCCAGGCGCTGCGACAAGTGTGCCGCCATCACCATGCCGCAGCCCACGGCCTCGCCGTGCAGCCACTGGCCGTAACCCAGACCGGCCTCCATGGCATGGCCAAAGGTGTGGCCAAAATTGAGAATGGCGCGCAGACCGCCCTCGCGCTCGTCTTGCGCCACCACATGGGCCTTGATCTCGCAACTGCGCTGCACCGCGTGCGCCAGCGCAGGCACGTCACAGGCGCGCAAGGCGCCAAGATTCGCCTCAATCCAGTCCAAAAACACCATGTCGGCAATTGGGCCGTACTTGATGATTTCGGCCAACCCAGCGCTGATTTCGCGCGCGGGCAGGGTTTTGAGGGTGGCCAGATCGCACACCACGCGCTGCGGCTGGTAGAAGGCACCCACCATGTTTTTGCCCAGCGGGTGGTTGATGCCGGTTTTGCCACCCACCGACGAATCCACCTGCGCCAGCAAGGTGGTGGGCACCTGCACAAAGGGCACGCCGCGCATATAGCTGGCCGCGGCAAAACCGGTCATGTCGCCCACCACACCGCCGCCCAGCGCAAACAGCACGGTCTTGCGGTCGCAACTGTGTTGCAACAGCGCGTCAAAAATCAGGTTCAGGGTTTGCCAGGTTTTGAACGCTTCGCCGTCCGGCAACACCACCAAATGCACCGCCTTGTAGTGCGGGGCCAAAGCCGCTTGCAGCGTGGCCGCATAGAGCGGCGCCACGGTGGTGTTGCTAACAATCAGCGCAGCAGACGCCTTGGGCAGACCCACGAAGGTGGCCGTGTGGGCGATCAAATCGGCGCCAATGGCGATGGAATAGCTGCGGTCTTGCAGGTCAATCGACACTGCGTGCATGGGGATGGAGGCGCTCATGGCCCCGAGTTTAGAGGGGCGGCGGGGTCCAGTTCGAGCTGCATCACGATCATATTGACCAGCGTGGCCACCGAAGGGCGCCCTGTTTCGACCACAAAGTGCGCAGTTTGGCGGTACAGCGGGTCGCGCGTGGCAAACAATTCGCGCAATTTGGCCATGGGGTCCGCCACCTGCAACAAGGGCCGGTTGGTGTCGTGGCGCAAGCGGCGAATCAGCTCTTCGGGGTGCGACTTGAGATAAATCACCCGGCCCCGCGCACGCAGCCGCTCGCGGTTTTCGACCCGCAGCACCGCGCCACCACCGGTAGACAAAACGCCGGCACCCTGCTGGGTAAGCGCATCAATCACCTCGGACTCAATCTCGCGAAAGCGCGCCTCGCCCTCGCGCTCAAAAAATTCACGGATGGGGCAGCCCAAGCGCGTCTCAATCGCCTGATCGGAATCGACAAAAGGCAATTGCAAGCGCCGGGCGAGTTGGCGGCCTACGGTGGATTTACCGGAGCCGGGGAGGCCTATGAGGGAGATCATTGAAATGTGTGTGACGCTGGCATGGCTCTATTTTGGCTCGAAACCTTAGGCCAGCAACAAATTGCGCCTCAGCAAGTGGTCACCGTGACACTAACGGACGGGGTTCAGCATCGGGTTTCTGTCATTACAGATCATAGGTTTTGGTGGTCTCCACGTTTAAAGGGGTGGTGACCGTCACCCGAACCTGATCGCCAACGGCGCACCCGCTCAATGACACGGTGTGGTCTGTGCCCAATTGTTTCGAAGTGTCTGTATCAGGCCCAATATTGGGAACGACAGCGGGCAAGGCGGAAACAACCGTGCAACTTAAAGAGTTTGAAGACGTATTGTCAATGGCGGTTGCGCTGACCGTCGTGCCGTAAGGCATGGGATTCAAGCTCGTAGAGTTATTGTCATTCAAGCGAAATGAGATGGCATTAATGGATGAGGTCGATGCATTAAAGGTTGCCGTACTACCAGACATGATGAGAACTACTTGTTTGCGCACGGTGGTATCAACCGTACCGGTACAGCTGTTCACACGGCTGGGCGTAGGCCAACCAGAACCAGAGCATGTAGTACTGCCACCCCGCGCGATCACAAATTCGCCAGAATCCCATTGTCCATTTTCATTGTCGTCGCGGTAGGCGTCCCCCATGTCGCTCAAGGTGTCGTTGGTATAGGTCGTACCGTTAAAGGTGTAGCGGTAGCCCGTGTCGTAGCTATTGTTGGCGTTGTTATCGACATAATTTTTGAGGCCTTCCGCATAGGCCAGCACGGCGACCCGTCCGTTGCTGGCGCGCGGCGCCTGGCTGGAAAAGGTGGTGGTGCAAGAGGCAATTCCATTACTCAGTGTCACCGGGCAACTCGCTCCAATTTGTCCGCCCGAAGCCGTGAAGTTCACCACCGTACCTGCGGGCACCGCATTGCCCTGACGATCTGCCAAGCGTGCGGTTATGGTGCTGGTCGTTCCATCCCTATTGTTACCTTCAACGTTAAAAGTTCCAACAGAAATACTAAAGTGGTCTTGCGAGGGGGGGCCATATTGAACCGACAAATTTTTGGAGAGGGCATATACCGCTGCGTTGTTTGTCAACGCCGCCTTCACTTCTACGGGCCCCGGAATACTGCCGGCAAAAACCGTGAACGTAATGACGCCCGAGCCATCACTGGTCAGCGACAAAGTGCCAGTAGAGCCCACCGCGTTGAGCCCCAAACCACCAGGGTTGTTCTCGGTCAAGGAGGCGGTCACCGCAGCTCCCGAATAGGCAGCACCCGATGCGTCTAACACCTTGAACCGCAAAACCGACTGCGAGCTGGCGCCTGAGCCGGTCACATAGATTTGCGCGGGCGTTGCGGAAATAAAATTGATAGCACTGGCCGTAGGCGATGCGACGGTCAGCGAGCTGTTGGTAGTGTTGCCCGAAGCCGCTGCATAAATTTTCACGGTACCGCTACAAGAGGTGCCGTCGGCCTTCACTGCCGAGTAGCTTGAACTGGCATAACCGTCCCCGCTGGTCGTACTTGTGGCGGGGCTCACGGTGCCGCAATCTGCCGAAAATGCCACTGTGACGCCACTGGCCGGCGTGCTATTTGCCGTTGCCAACACCCTGACGCTGGTGGTGCCACTGGCGGCCAAGCTCGCACTTCCCAGCACAGGGTTACCAATGGTTACGGTACTGCCCGAAATAGAAAAATCGACGGCAGAGGTGGCCTTGCCTGCAGTAGCAGAAACGGTCGCGGCGCCTGATGTGGTGGCGGTGGCGGGAGAGAGGGGGTCGTAAGCGATGCCACTGTCGTTGGTGGTGACGTAGGCATAAGCCAAGGCTGCCGCGCTGGAATTCGTCGACACAGAAAAACTGACCAAGGTCTGTTTCACCGGGTTTCCATTGGCATCCGTGTAGGTGGCGCGTATTTTTTGACCACCGCCGTAAGTAATGCCGTTCACCACGTTATTGTTGGCATCCACCACGGCCAGAGCCAAGCTGTATGTGGCTGTTGTAGCCGTTGTAGAGGTTTTGGAACTTGCCTCGCCTCCCCCTCCGCCGCAACCTACAACAAAAACCGCAATAAATAACAGTAAACAAAGTTTTAATAGTTTAGGCACAACTTTCCCCTGAATTTACTTTTCCGTACTACCGCACCATCGCTCGCTCAGACACCAGCTTGGGCGTAATGAACACCAGCATTTCTTTTTTCTTCGAAGTGCGGTTGGTACTTTTGAACAGCACACCGACAAAGGGCAGGTCGCCCAAAAGGGGCACTTTGGTTTCGTCTTCCTGTTCTTCCAGAGTAAAGATGCCGCCAATCACCACGGTGCCACCGTTTTCGACCAACACCTGGGTTTTGATGCGTTTGGTGTTGATCGAGATGCCGCCGGGGGTGGTCACGCCCGGGGTGTCTTTGTTGACTTCGAGGTCCAGGTTGACGTTACCGTCGGGGGTGATTTGGGGAGTCACGTCCAAACGCAGGGTGGCTTTGCGAAAGGCAATCGATGTGGCGCCGCTGCTGGTGGCGATTTGGTAGGGGATTTCCACACCCTGTTCAATGACCGCTTTGGCCTGGTCCGCCGTAATCACGCGCGGGCTGGAGACTACTTTTCCTTTGCCGTCGTACTCCAGGGCCGAGATTTCCAAGCCCATCATGCGGTTGGATGCGGCACTGAATAAGGTCACGGCAAAGGAGGCCGGGTTGTAACCGTTCTGCCCCAAGGCCGGTAAATTGACGAAATTGGAGGTGACGTCGTTGGTACCGCCAAAACCGCTAGCGCCCACGGCGTTGGAATAGCTGGTGCCAAATGCCACCCGGTTTTCGCCACTCACTTGGTAACCACCGTCGCCGCCCTTGGAAGCCCGCACATCTGCACCGCCGAGTTTGACGCCCAGTGACTTACCAAAGCTGTCATCGGCCTCCACGATGCGGGCCTCAATCACGATCTGCCGCACCGCAATGTCAACCTTGGCTATCAATTGCGCCACCTGTTCGAGCTTGCTGGGAATGTCGGTGACAAACAACTGATTGGTACGCACCTCGGCGATGGCGCTGCCACGCACACTCAAAATGCGGGCGCTGCTGGCGCCTGCCGACGCGGTGGCCCCCGGGGCAGCCGGGGCGCTGCTACCACCACCTCCGGCGGTGAGCTGCGGGGCGATGTCTGCCGCCTTGGCGTAGTTGAGCTGGAAGGATTGGGTACGCAAAGGCTCCAAATTTTCTGAGGAAAGCTTGGATTCAAATTCGAGCTTTTCCTTGGTGGCGATTTCTTCTTTGGGCGCAATCCACAGCACGCTGCCGTTCTTGCGAACGCCCAGGCCTTTGCTTTGCAAAATGATGTCCAACGCCTGGTCCCAGGGCACGTCTTGCAAGCGCAGGGTCACGGTGCCGGTCACCGAGTCTGAGGTGACCACGTTGAAGCCGGTAAAGTCTGCAATCACCTGCAGCACCTGGCGCACGTCGATACTCTGAAAATTGAGGGACAGTTTTTGTCCGTTGTAGCCTGCACCCTGGGTCAGCTTTTTGGGGTCGATTTTGAGGGGTTTGATGTCAATCACCAGCTCGGACTCAGTTTGGTAGGCGGTGTGCTCCCACTCGCCCTGAGGGGCAATCACCACGCGTACGAGGTCGCCGGCCTCAGTGGTCGTAATCGTTTGCACCGGCGTACCAAAGTCATTGACATCGAGGCGTCGACGTAGTCGCTCGGGCAGGCTCACGTTGGCCAGTTCGACGACCAGGGTGGTCCCCACTTGTTTGATGTCGGCGCTAACTTTGCTGCTGGGAAGCGCCAAACGCACTCGGCCAGCACCCTCGCCTGCGCGTCGAAAGTCAACGGCGCCCAATGGCGCATCTGTGCGCCGATTTGCTGTGACGCGGGTGGACACCGGCTCAATGGTCGGTGCGCTCGCGGCTGGCTCGAGCGTGACCAACAAAGCGCGCTCTGAGATCTGCAGGGTATACGAAGCCGGACGCTTGAGACTCAGCACAACGCGGCTGCGTTCGTCGGTTTGCACGACGTTAGCCGACTGCACGTTGGCCTGATTGATTTCCACCGTGGATCGGGCCGCGCCGCCCATAACGCCGGCAAAGTCCAAGGCGATGCGCGCCGGGCCTTGGGTGGCGAAGGCGACGGGCAAAGTGTCCAGCGGCTCAGAAAATTCAATCCTGACCGTCTCGACATCACCCTGCTCCGAGCCCGTGACCGCAACGATGGAGTTCTGGGCCCAGGCACCGATGCCGATCCACACGAGGCAACCGGTCAAGAACACCTTCAATATCGCCGAAGGTCCCCGCATTTTTATTGTCATTTGGACATCTCCTGCAATTTCAAAATAGTGCTACGCACCGACCATTCGCCCAAGTCGTCTTGCACCATTTCGCGCAAGGTGATGCGTGTCTCCTCGACCTTGGTCACTTTCCCCAAGCTTTGCCCCAGGTAGTTGCCCGGCACGATTTGGTGCAATTTGCCGTCCGCGCGCACCAGCGCCACCTTGCGGCCGTCTTGCGAAAGCACCCCTACCAGGGCCATTGAATCCAGGGAAAAGGCCTCCAAAGGTTCTCTGATGCGATCGAGCTCCGGTGTCGCGATGCTGGGCTTAGTGGCTTTGACCGGCCCGACCATGGATTGCACGAACGTCTGTTTGCTAAAGGGGTCCAGCTTGCCTTCTTCGTCGTAGCTGGCTGCTTCAAAGGGTTTGGGGGCAGGAATGGCTTTGGACACTGGACGCAGCGCAGCGCGCTCGGCATCCACGAAACCACGCAGCTCTTGCTCAGTGGTGTAGCCGCAAGCGCTCAGGGTCAGGACTAGCGTCCACTCCGTCAAGCGCAGCCGACCGGATAGGGCTTGGTTCATTTCTTGCCCTCTGCGGCTGGTTTGCCCTGCTGCGCTGCAGCTTCTTCGGTGTCAAGGTAGCGATAGGTTTTCAACGTGGCATCAAAGGCCATGCTCGACTCTGTCTTGGCTGCAATGCTGATGTTGCCCAAGGTCGCAATGCGAGGCAAAAATGCGACATCCGAGGCAAAACGACCAAAGTCGTGGAAGCTTCCTATCACCCGAATGCTGACCGGCAACTCAGCGTAATAAGGCTTGACCACCACCTGACCCGGGCGAAAAAGCTCAAATTGGAGATTGCGCTTTTGGCCTAGCTGGTTGATGCTGTACAGCAAAGCGGACATTTCGGCGCGGCTGGGTAACTGGCTTTCGAGCTGCTTCACGTAAGCTTCCACTTCGTCGCGCTGCTTCTTCAGAAACGCAAGATTGGCGGCCTGGGTCAGCTTGGTTTTGAAGTCGTTTCTGAGCTGCAATTCCTTGGCCGAAGCCTGCTGCAGCTCTGACGCAAATTCACTCACCCAAAAAAACCACATGCCGACAATCATCAAACAAGTCACTGCGAACAGAGTCAGTGCGCGCGGCAGGGGTGGCCAGCGTGAAGGGTCGTTTGGATCCAGATCCTCAAACTGCAGAAGAATGTCTTCTTTGAACGCAGCAAAATCAATGGAGGGGCGTCGGATTCTGGCCATGGTGCACGTAACCCAGGTGATATTTCAGGGAATCTGGCGGGCGCCAGGTGCCACCGCCTGCGGTGCGAGCGATGCGTCCGGTGCACGCATCAACACAGCACGCAGACTGAAATTAAAAAGCGCGCGCTGTTCCTTGCTCGGAAGCGCCATGGTCGCGGCTGCCGATTCCAGCAACTCAGGCTTCGAAAACCAAGCGCTGCCGCTGGCCAGGTTACGCAGCAAGTCGGAGACCTGTTCATTAGACTGCGCCGTGCCGTTAATCAGCACCAGTTGCTCCGTTTGGGTCACCTTGGTCAGCAGCACGCCGGGCGGCAGTTGCTGCGCGAGTTCGGACAACAGGTGCACGGACTGATTGCGGTCTGACTGGACATCCTCCACCGTGCGCTGACGCGCCTGCAGCGCCTCAATTTGGGACTCCAGACCTTTAATGTCCTTGATTTGCTGATCCAGGGTGAGAATTTCTGCGTCCAACATCGCATTGATGGCACGCTGGTTATGAATCGCGGCTTGGTACCAGCTAAACGCCAGCAGCGACACAGCCACCCCCACCAGCGCGGCCAAAACCACGGCAGCGACAAACTGTTCGCGTTTTTTCTTGCGTGCAGCCTCCCGGTGGGGCAACAAATTGAGCAGTATCAATGGAGCAACCTCCGCAATGCCAAGCCGCAGGCAGTCAAGTAGGCCGGGGCCTCCTGCAGCACCCGGTCGCGGTCCAACCTGGCGCCCACGGACATGCCTTCAAAAGGGTTGACCACGGTGCAAGGCACTTGAACATGGTTGGCTACCGCCAAGGCGAGTCCAGGCAGCAGCGCGCTGCCTCCTGCCAAAAGCACCTGGTTGACCTTGTTGTACTGGGTGCCGTTAAAGAAAAACTGCAATGCCCGCCCCATCTCTTGCACCAGGCTGTCCACATAAGGAATCAGCAGACGGGCTTCATAGTCGTGGGCAAGGCTGCCTTTGCATTTCTTGCTTTCTGCTTCGGCCAAAGACAGGCCGTAGTAGCTGGAAATTTTTTGGGTCAGCTGGCTGCCACCGGCTGGTTGCTCCCGCTCGTACACCAAGTCTTGTCCGCGTAACACCTGCATGGTGGTCACCGTGGCACCAAGCCGGAACAACACCGACAAGGTGCCTGGACTGGCATTGGCCTGCAGATCGATGAGCCTTCCAAGCGCAAGTCGGGTGGCATAGGAGCTGACATCGACCACCACTGGCTTCAACCCAGCCACCGCCAACATATCCTGCAAACCTTCGACCCGCTCACGCCGCGCGGCGGCGATCAGCACATCAACACTGCCCGGGGTCACCGCGCTGGGCCCAATTTCGCAAAAATCGAGACTGACATCCTCTAGCGGAAAGGGGATGTATTGTTTGGCCTCGCTCTCGACCTGGTCTTCCATCTCCATCTCAGGCAATTCCGCCGGAATGGTCAGTTTCTTGGTAATGACCGCGGAAGAGGGCAGCGCCACCGCGACATTTTTGGTCCGGGCGCCCGATTGTTTGACTAAACGGCGCAGCGCCGCCGACAGTTCATCCGGATTTTTGATGGCCCCATCAAGAATGACACCTTCGGGCAATGCATCCTTGGCGCAGTATTCCAGCACCGGCTTGTCTGCTGACCCCCCTAAGCCCACAAGCTTGATGGCGGACGCGCTGATGTCAAGGCCAAGAATTTCTTCTGGCTTGCGGCGTAACAATGATGCAATATCTATCAAAAAATCAACTCCCATCACGCATTTTTGTCTTTTACCGTTTGCGGATAATGTTGCCAATATTATCAGTAAAAGACACCTAAATCACCCGATGGGAACGCGCTAGGGCTTACCACCCTAAAATTCAGGCCTTAAGCGACCGCGTTGCAGCGTCGCTCCTTTTTACCGCCTTGGGCCCAGCCCACCGCCCCTGCGGGGGTGGCAATGCCCTTTGGAAGTTTCCATGCCCAACCCTGTGCCACCCGCCACCCCGCCATCGGCGCATTCCACACATCCGCGCACCCCCGGCGCCTGGCTGTTGCGCGCCTTGGCCATCTTGTTCGGCCTGGGCGTGGCCGGCGTGGCGTCACTGCTGATCCTGATCGCCATCACCATGGCGCTGGCCTATCCCAACCTGCCCGATATTTCTGACCTGGAGGACTACCACCCCAAGCTGCCGCTGCGGGTGTATTCGGTCGAGGGCGACCTGATTGGTGAATTTGGCGAAGAGCACCGCACGCTGACGCCCATTGCTGAAATCCCGGAAGTCATGAAAAACGCGATTCTTGCGATTGAAGACGCACGCTTTTTCCAACACGGCGGCATTGACTACATCGGCATGGTGCGTGCGGCGCTGGCCAATGTGGGACGCTCCAAGAGCCAGGGCGCGTCCACCATCACCATGCAGGTGGCGCGCAATGTGTATTTGTCGTCTGAAAAGACGTTTACACGCAAAATTTACGAGGTCTTGCTGACCTACAAGTTGGAGCACACACTCAGCAAAGACCAGATTCTGGAAATCTACATGAACCAGATTTACCTGGGTAACCGGGCTTATGGCTTTGCCGCTGCGTGCGAGACCTATTTTGGCAAGCCGCTCAAGGACATCACGGTAGCCGAGGCGGCCATGCTGGCCGGTCTGCCCAAGGCGCCTTCAGCTTACAACCCGATCAAAAACCCCAAGCGCGCGCGCATCCGCCAGCAGTACATCATTGAGCGCATGCTGGACAACGGTTTTATTACCGCCGCCCAAGCCGACGCAGCCAAAAGTGAGGTGCTGCACGTGAAAACGGCCGCCACCCGCACCCTAGTGCACGCCGAATATGTGGCTGAAATGGTGCGCCAGGCCATGTTTGCGCAATATGGCGCCGAGACCTACACGCGCGGCCTTGACGTGCGCACCACCGTGGTCAGCGCGCAGCAAGAAGCAGCTTACAAAGCGCTGCGCCGCGGCATCATGGACTTTGAGCGCCGCCAGGTCTACCGCGGCCCTGAGAAATTCATCACCCTGCCGCAAGACCAGCAAGAGCTTGAGGACGCGGTGGACGAAGTGCTCGACGAGCACCCGGACAACGGTGACGTGCAATCTGCCGTGGTGATAGAGGCCGACGCCAAGCGCCTGCGCGCCATGCGCCAAGGCGGCGAAATGCTGGAAATCACCGGCGACGGCCTCAAGCCAGCGCAGTCGGGCCTGTCCGACAAGGCTGCGCCCAATATCCGTCTGCGTCCAGGCGCCGTCATTCGCGTCTCCAAAACCGCCAAAGGCAGCTGGGAAATCACCCAACTACCCGAAGTGGAAGGCGCATTTTTGGCGCTGGACCCGCGCGACGGGGCCATCAAGGCGCTGGTGGGTGGCTTTGACTTCAACAAAAACAAGTTCAACCACGTGACCCAGGCCTGGCGCCAGCCAGGCTCGAGCTTCAAGCCCTTCATTTACTCCGCAGCGCTGGAAAAAGGCTTTACCGCCTCGACGGTGGTCAACGACGCACCCCTGTTCTTTGACGCGGGTGTGACCGGCGGCCAGCCCTGGGAACCTAAAAACTACGACGGCACCTTTGAAGGCCCAATGACGCTGCGCAAAGGCCTGGCCAAATCCAAGAACATGATCTCGATCCAGATCCTGCAGTCCATTGGCACGCATTACGCGCAAGACTGGATCGGCAAATTCGGCTTTGACCCTGAAAAACACCCGCCCTACCTGACCATGGCGCTGGGCGCCGGTTCGGTCACACCCATGCAAATGGCGGTGGGTTATTCGGTGTTTGCCAATGGCGGCATCCGCATCAACCCCTGGCTGGTATCCAAGGTCAGCGAGCAGCGCGGCAAGGTGTTGGTAGAAACCGCCACGCCAGAGCTGAGCGAAGACAACCGCGCCATCGAGCCACGCAACGCCTTCATGATGACCAGCCTGCTGCAGGAAGTAACCCGCTCAGGCACCGCCGCCCGCGCGCAAGCCACCCTCAAGCGCCCGGACGTCTACGGCAAAACCGGCACCACCAACGACTCCATGGACGCCTGGTTTGCCGGCTACCAACCCACACTGGCCGCAGTCACCTGGATTGGCTATGACACGCCGCGCAAGCTCGGCGACCGCGAAACCGGTGGGGGCTTAAGCCTGCCGGTGTGGATCAGCTTTATGGAAACCGCGCTCAAAAACGTGCCGGTAATGGAGCCCGAGCCGCCTGAAGGCATCGTGCGCCTGAACAACGAGTGGTATTTCGACGAGTTCGCCAAAAATGGCGGCGTGGGCGCGGTCGGCGCCGCAGGCGCAGGCTCACACCAGCCGCTGCCCGCCGCTGATGAGAAGAAATCGATCCTCGACCTGTTTCGCAACTGATACCGGACGGCGCGGCGCAAACCCTCAGGGCATGAAGTTCAGCGTCTGCCCCGATTGGGCGCTGGCGTCACGGCTCAGCGCTGCAAAAAACTCGCCCTGGCCCTTGGTGTCTTGCCAGTGGCCGTCCACAAAGCGGTAGTGGTAGCCGCCCGAACGCGCCGCCAGCCACACCTCTTGCAGGGGTTTTTGCAAATTCACGATGATCTGGCTGCGGTTGGCAAAGGTGAGTGTGACCATGCCGCCGGTGCGCTGGTTGTCGATGTCGACTTCGCTTTGCTCGTTCAGTTGGTCGCAGCGCGCCTCCAGCGCTTGGAGCAGGGATTCGGCGTGGTCCAGAAACTCAAGGTCGGTCATTACAATTTCACCATGTTGAAAACAAA
>CANCJD010000049.1 GCA_947378275.1 Comamonadaceae bacterium | reverse complement strand
GCGGTAATGAGGGCTTGGAGTTGGTCGGCGGTCATGAAGGCAATCGGTAAAAATTAGCTGCGGATTTTGTAGCCGCTGCGCAGCAACTGCAGCGCAATGCCACTGACCAGCGCCAGTGCCACGCCCACCACGCTCAAACTGAGCCAGGGAGAGACATCGCTCACGCCAAAAAAGCCGTAGCGAAAGCCGTCGATCATGTAGAAAAACGGGTTGAAGTGGCTCACGCCCTGCCAAAACGCGGGCAGTGAATGGATGGAATAAAACACGCCGCTCAAAAACGTCATGGGCATCACCACAAAGTTTTGAAAGGCAGCAAGCTGGTCAAATTTTTCGGCCCACAAACCGGCAATCAGCCCCAAGGTACCCATGAGCGCCGCACCCATCACGGCGAACGCCACGATAAACAAGGGCTGGGCAAAACTGATGTGCGTGAACAGCGCAGAAATCACAAACACGCCCGCACCCACTACCAGCCCGCGCACCACAGCTGCGCCCACGTAGGCCACAAACCAGTGCCAGTAGGACAGCGGCGTGAGCATGATGAAGACCAGGTTGCCCATCACCTTGCTCATGATGAGCGAGGAGGAACTGTTGGCAAAGCTGTTTTGCAGCAAGCTCATCATGGCCAGACCAGGCACCAAAAACGCGGTGTAACTCACCTGGTCGTAGACCTTGACATGGTCTTCCAACGCATGACCAAAGATCAGCAGGTACAGCATGGCGGTAAGCACCGGGCCGGCGATGGTTTGAAATGCCACTTTCCAAAAGCGCAGCACTTCTTTGTACAAAAGCGTTTGCCAGCCGTTCATGCCCCTGCTCCCACTGGTGCGGCTTGACCCGAATGCTTTTGCATCACGTCCAAAAACACGTCTTCCAGATCGGCCTTGCGAATTTCGACGTCTTGGGCCACCAGGCCGGACTCGCGTACGGCAGCCAAAAAGCGTTCGATTTCGAGCGCGTCGTGCGCCGGGAACTGCACGATGCGCCCAGTCACACGCGCTTGCGCGGCCAGCGCAGGCGGCAAGTCGCCGTCCACCTTGAAGCGCAGCACATTGCTCGACGCCGCCTTGAGCAGCGTGCTGGTGTGGTCCAGCGCCACGATGCGCCCAGACTTGAGCATGGCAATGCGCCCGCACAAGGCTTCGGCCTCTTCCAGATAGTGCGTAGTCAGCAGCACGGTGTGGCCTTGTTTGTTGAGTTTGGCGATGAACTGCCACAGCGTCTGACGCAGTTCCACGTCCACACCGGCCGTGGGCTCGTCTAACACGATCACCGGCGGCTTGTGCACCAAGGCCTGGGCCACCAGCACCCGGCGCTTCATGCCGCCCGAGAGCTGGCGCATATTGGCGTCGGCCTTGTCGGCCAGGCCCAGGCTTTCCAGCAGCTCGTCAATCCAGGCATCGTTGTTTTTGACGCCGAAGTAGCCCGACTGGATGCGCAAAGCCTCGCGCACATTGAAAAAAGGGTCAAACACCAGCTCTTGTGGCACGACGCCCAGGCGGCGCCGGGCGGCAGCGAAATCTTTTTGCACATCATGGCCCAAGACGCTGGCCGAACCACTGCTGGGGCGGGTCAGACCCGCGAGCATGCTGATCATGGTGGTCTTGCCCGCGCCATTGGGGCCGAGCAAGCCAAAAAACTCCCCCTCCTCAATGCCGAGACTGACATTGTCAACCGCTAAAAAGGTGGTGCCTGGAGGTCCTTTCGGGGACGAGTAGGCCTTGGAGATGGATTGGAAGGAAATTGCGAGCATGGGAGCGCGTGATTTTACGCGCCGCCGCTTACCCGGCGAAAAGCGAGGGAAGCAGCTGACTCAGACCGCAGTTGAAGGGTCGCCAGCCACGGGCCCGACGCCTGCACCCAGCAAGGTCTGCACGCCATACAACGTGGCCAACGCCAGCAGGCGCGCGGACAAACCCTGTACCACCAGCGTTTTACCCATGCGGGCGCCAATGCGCTGGAGCTCCAGCAACACCGCCAAAGCCGAAGAATCAAAACTAGCCAAGGCCGAGGCATCGAGCACCGCAACGCCCGGCTGTGCCGCCAAGGCTTGGCCCAAATCCTGCAAACAGGCAGAAGCCTGGGCATGCGTCAAGGTGGCAGGAAAGTGCAGCACGTCAGACTTTCTTGGTGTTGGATTTGTTGCGTGCGGCCAGCGAGTCAATCAGGCCGTCAATGCCCTTGGCGTTGATTTCCTGCGAAAACTGGCTCTTGTAGGTTTCCACCAGCCACACGCCCAGCACATTGAGGTTGTAAATGCGCCAGCCCGCGCCCTGGCCCGCGGTTTTTTCTAGGCGGTAATCGAGCTGGATCGGGTCGCCGCTGCCGCGCACTTCGCTGCGCACCACCAGCTCTTTGTCCTCAGGCGAGGCGCGCAGGGGCTTCATGACCACCGTCTGATCGCTGACTTGCGACAACGCGCCGGCGTAGGTGCGCACCAGCAAAATCTTGAATTCATCTTGCAGCCGCTTTTGCTGCTCGGGCGTGGCCTGGCGCCAGCCAGGCCCCACGGCAGACGCGGTCATGCGCTGAAAATCCACATGCGGCATGATGCGCGTATCCACCAAAGTGATGATCCGGCCAATGTCGCCATTGCGCATGGCCTTGTCGGCCTTGATGGTGTCGAGCACATCGACCGAGATGCGCTTGACGAAGGCGTCAGGCGCCTCGTCTTCGGCCCAGGCGCTGGTACTGCCCAACGAAGCGGCAATGGCGATCGTGGCAAAAAGACGGACAAATAACTGGCGGTTCATGTGTTTCCCTAATATTGCAGGCCGGTGGGCCTATTCATGCAACGCGCAAGCGCCCTGCCTGACTGACAAGCCCCGGTTATTTTTATGTAAACGCCAATTTTACGGCGCGTCTTCTGGACTTTCGGGGACCTCGCCGTCGTACTGACGGTAGCGCTGGCGCTGGAAATACGAGTCGCGGGTAAAGGAATACGCGTCTAGCGCCGCGGCGTCAATCACGTCGCCCGCCTTAAGATAGCTCTCCCGCACGTCGATGGCATTGAGAACGGTCAAGCCGTCGCGCGTCCCTTGGTCGGCCACATGGTTGACCAGATTGCCCTGGTAGTCCAGCGGCAAGGCCACTACTTCACGCAGGGTAAATGGCCCCAATATCGGGAGCACTACGTAAGGGCCGGGCTTCACGCCCCAACGACCTAGGGTCAAACCAAAGTCAGCCGGGTGTTTTTCAATGTCCATTTCGCTGGCCACGTCAATCAGGCCCAATAGCCCAACCGTGCTGTTGACCATAACCCGACCCAGGCTGTCGCTGGTGGCCTGGCCTTTGAGCGTAGCCGCGTTGTTGGCCACCGACCACACATCACCCAAATTACCGAAAAAGTTAGCTACGCTCTTTCTCACCCAGTGCGGCATGGCCTTGCTGTACGCAGTGGCCACTGGCTTGATCAGCGCGCGGTCCAGCACGTCATTGACGGTGAACATGGCACGGTTCAAGGGTTCAAAGGGGTCGCGCGGATCAGGGCGCATGACCTGCGCTTGCGCTGGCAACAGGCACGCCAGCAGCAACGCCATAGCGCTGGCCCGCCTTGCCCAGATTAGCGCGTGCATGGCCGCTGTGCCCTAGTCTGCTTGCTTGGTGCCCGCACCGTCAGCCGCCTTGCTGTACAGGAACTGGCTGATCAGGCTTTCCAGCACCACGGCCGACTGGGTGCTGGAAATGGTGTCTCCCGCAACCAGAGCTGCGTCAGAGGCACCGGCTTCGATACCGAGGTACTGCTCGCCCAGCAAACCGCTAGTGAGGATCTTGAGCGAGCTGTCTTTGGGAAAGCTGTAGCGGCTTTCCATGGCCAGCACCACGCGGGCTTGGAAGGATTTGTCGTCAAAAACAATCTTGTCCACCCGCCCCACCACCACGCCAGCGCTGCGCACCGCAGCTTTGGGCTTGAGGCCGCCCACGTTGTCAAACTTGGCCGTGACGGTGTAGGTTTTCTGGAAGTTTAGGCTCAGCAAATTGGCCGACTGCAGCGCCAAAAAAAGGATGGCCACTGCCCCAATGAGCACAAACAGCCCAACCCACACATCATTCTTAGAGCGCTGCATGCAACACCTTTCTAGTCACCGTTAAATCGTAAACATCATGGCGGTCAGGATGAAATCCAGCGCCAAAACTGCCAAAGAAGCCACCACCACCGTGCGCGTGGTGGCGCTCGCCACCCCTTCCGGTGTGGGCTGTGCCTCGAAACCTTGCAATAAAGCCACAAAAGTCACTGTGAAGCCAAACACCACGCTTTTGAGGATACCGTTACCCACGTCGCGCCAGACATCCACACCACCCTGGATTTGGCTCCAGAACGAGCCCGAATCGACGCCAATCATCAGCACACCCACCACCCAGCCGCCAATAATGCCCATGGCGCTAAAAACAGCAGCCAAGAGCGGCATGGTGATGACGCCAGCCCAAAACCGGGGAGCGAGCACGCGCAACACGGGGTCAACCGCCATCATTTCCATCACGCTAATTTGCTCACCCGCCTTCATCAGGCCGATTTCGGCAGTGAGCGAGGTGCCTGCGCGTCCAGCAAACAACAAGGCGGTCACCACTGGGCCGAGTTCGCGCACCAAGCTGAGTGCTACCAGCAAGCCCAGCGCCTCGGACGAACCGTAGCGCTGCAGCGTGTAATACCCCTGCAAACCGAATACAAAACCGACAAACAGGCCTGAGACGGCAATGATGACCAAGGAATAGTTGCCCAGGAAGTGGATCTGGTCACGAATCAGTGCAAAACGGCGCAAACTGCCAGGCAGCGTGGTGAGCAGGCGGAAAAACAAGCGCGCGCCGTGGCCCATTTCGGCCATTTGGCGTCGTACGGCAAAACCCACGTCTCGGGGATTGATCCAGCTCATACCTTGCGCTCCGGTCCAAAGTCATCTTCCACACTGGCGCTGGGGTAGTGAAAACGTACAGGGCCGTCGGCCAGGGCGTGCACATATTGATAAACCAGCGGGTCCGTGCTATGGCGCACTTCGTCGGGCGTTCCCTGGGTGGCGACCTTGCCATTGGCCAAAATGATCACGTGGTCGGCAATGGCAAACGTCTGCTCCAGCTCGTGCGAGACAAAAATGCTGGTCAGCCCCATGGAGTCATTGAGCTGACGAATCAGTTGCGCGGCGGTGCCCAAAGAAATCGGGTCCAAGCCGGAGAAAGGCTCGTCGTACATCACCAATTCCGGGTCCAGTGCAATGGCGCGCGCCAAGGCGATACGCCGGGCCATGCCGCCCGAGACTTCGCTGGGCATCAGGTCGCGGGCGCCGCGCAGGCCCACGGCGTTGAGTTTCATCAGCACGATGTCGCGGATCAGGTCTTCGGACAGGTCAGTGTGTTCGCGCAGCGGAAAGGCCACATTCTCATAGACCGACAGGTCGGCAAACAGCGCGCCAAACTGGAACAGCATGCCCATGCGGCGGCGCGCGGCGTACAGCGCTTGCTGGTGCATGGGCGTGATATCTTGGCCGTCAAACAGCAAGGTACCGGACTGGGCGCGGTTTTGGCCGCCAATCAGGCGCAGGATGGTGGTTTTGCCGCCGCCCGAGGCACCCATCAGCGCCGTGACCTTGCCGCGTGGCACTTGCAGGGAAACGTCATCGAGGATGACCCGGTCACCATAACCAAAGGTCAGGTGATTGAGTTCGACGAGGGCATGGGGGAAGGTTTTCATGTTGACAAGTAAATTCAGGGCCGATCATACGGGATTACCCGAATTCCCTGGACGCTGATGCACACGGTTTACCGCAGATTTACTGCTGAAAGTCCGTGCGCAACAGGTGTTTTGTGCGATTAGCGTGGCAAATCGCTGCTTCCCATGAGGAAAGTGTCCACCGCGCGCGCCGCCTGGCGGCCTTCGCGGATCGCCCACACCACCAGCGACTGGCCGCGGCGCATGTCGCCTGCGGCAAACACTTTTTTCACGTTGGTGGCATAGCCACCGCGCTCGTCGGTACTGGCTTTGGCGTTGGCGCGGGCGTCTTTTTCCACGCCAAAGGCGTCGAGTACGGTGGCCACCGGGTTGACAAAGCCCATGGCCAGCAAGACCAGATCGGCCTGGTGGTGCTTCTCGGTGCCGGGGATTTCGACGAGCTTGCCGTCCTTGAATTCGACGTGCACCGTGGTCAGGCCGGTGACTTTGCCGTTTTCGCCGGTAAAGGCCTTGGTGGAGACGGCGAATTCGCGCACGCAGCCCTCTTCGTGGCTGGAGCTGGTGCGCAGCTTGAGCGGCCAGTAAGGCCAGGTCATGGGCCGGTTTTCTTCTTCGGGGGGCTGGGGCATCACCTCAAACTGGGTGACGCTGGAAGCACCATGGCGATTGCTGGTGCCCACGCAGTCGCTGCCGGTGTCGCCGCCACCGATCACGATGACGTGCTTGCCGTCGGCGCGCAACTGGCCCTTGAGCTTGTCGCCCGCGTTGACCTTGTTTTGCTGGGGCAAAAATTCCATGGCGAAATGGATGCCTTCGAGCTCGCGCCCGGGCACCGGCAAATCGCGCGACTGCTCGGAGCCGCCAGTGAGCAGCACCGCATCAAAGTCTGCTTGCAACTGGGCGGCAGAAATGGTGTCTTTGGCCCAGTTGGTCACCTTGGTGCCCTTGGGCATCTCGCCCACCAGCACGCTGGTGCGGATGGTGACGCCTTCGGCTTGGAGCTGCGCGGCGCGCCGATCGATATGCGACTTTTCCATCTTGAAGTCGGGAATGCCGTAGCGCAACAGGCCGCCAATGCGGTCGTTTTTCTCGAACAAGGTCACGTCGTGGCCCACGCGCGCGAGTTGCTGGGCTGCCGCCATGCCCGCCGGGCCGGAGCCGACCACGGCGATTTTTTTGCCGGTCTTGGACTTGGGCAGCTGGGGCGTGACCCAGCCTTCACTCCAAGCGCGGTCGATGATGGCGTGCTCGATGGACTTGATACCCACCGCGTCGTCATTAACATTGAGCGTGCAAGCCGCCTCACACGGCGCCGGGCAGATGCGGCCGGTGAACTCGGGGAAGTTGTTGGTGCTGTGCAGCACGTCAATCGCGTTTTTCCAGTCGCCCTGGAACACCAGGTCGTTGAAGTCAGGAATGATGTTGTTGACCGGGCAGCCGTTGTTGCAAAACGGCGTGCCGCAGTCCATGCAGCGCGCGCTTTGCACCTTGGCGCGCGCGTCGTCCAGGCCAATGACGAATTCTTTGTAGTTCTTCAGGCGCTCAGGCACGGGCTTGTAGCCCTCCTCAACGCGTTCAAACTCCATGAAACCGGTGATTTTTCCCATGATGGTGTTCCTTGAACGGTGGTGAACGCGCGCTCAGTGCGCAGCGGGGGCCAGGGTTTTGGCGGCAATGGCCTGCTTTTTGGCGTAAATCTCGGCCAAGGCGCGCTTGTATTCGGTGGGGAATACCTTGACGAACTTGGCGCGCGCCGTGTCCCAGTGGTCCAGCAGTTCGCGGGCGCGCTTGCTGCCGGTCCAGCGGTTGTGGTCTTCGAGCAGCTTTTTGAGCTGCGCCTCGTCGGTCTCGCCCCGATGCCACACCGCCTTGTCGATTTGCGCCGTCTGCTCTTTGGCCGTCAGCACTTTCTCCAGGCTCACCATGCTGGTGTTGCAGCGGCTGGCGAACTGGCCGTCTTCGTCATAGACATAGGCCACGCCGCCGCTCATGCCGGCTGCAAAGTTGCGCCCGGTCAGGCCGAGCACAGCCACGGTGCCGCCGGTCATGTATTCGCAGCCATGGTCGCCGGTGCCTTCGATCACGGCGGTGGCGCCTGAGAGGCGCACCGCAAAACGCTCGCCGCCCACGCCGCTGAAAAACGCCTCGCCGGTGGTCGCGCCATACATCACCGTGTTGCCCACGATGGTGTTGCGCACTGCTTCGCCCCGGAAATCAATGCTGGGGCGCACCACCACACGGCCGCCGGAGAGGCCCTTGCCGGTGTAGTCGTTGGCGTCGCCAATCAGGTACAAGGTAATACCGTTGCACAGGAAAGCGCCAAAGGACTGGCCGCCAGTGCCTTCCAACTGGATGCGGATGGAGTCATCCGGCAGGCCTTCCGGGTGCACCTTGGTCACCGCGCCCGAGAGCATGGCGCCCACCGAGCGGTTGACGTTGCGCGCCACTTCCATGAATTGCACGCGCTCGCCCTTGTCGATAGCGGCGCGGCTCTTGGCAATCAGCACGTTGTCCAGGGCTTTTTCCAAGCCGTGTTCTTGTTCCTCGATCTGGAAGCGCGGCACGTCGGCCGGGACCTGGGGCTGGGCAAACAGGCGGCTGAAATCCAGGCCGCTGGCTTTCCAGTGTTCGATGCCCTTGCGCATGTCGAGCAGGTCGGCGCGGCCAATCAAGTCGTCAAACTTGCGGATACCGAGCTGGGCCATGATGTGGCGCACTTCTTCGGCAATAAAGAAGAAGTAATTGACCACGTGCTCGGGCTTACCCGAGAACTTCTTGCGCAGGGTCGGGTCTTGCGTGGCCACGCCCACCGGGCAGGTGTTGAGGTGGCATTTGCGCATCATGATGCAGCCTTCCACTACCAGCGGTGCGGTGGCAAAGCCGAATTCATCGGCGCCCAAGAGCGCGCCAATGGCCACGTCGCGGCCGGTTTTCATTTGGCCGTCGGCCTGCACGCGGATGCGGCTGCGCAGGCGGTTGAGCACCAAGGTTTGCTGGGTTTCGGCCAGGCCGATTTCCCAAGGGCTGCCGCAATGCTTGATGGACGACCAGGGCGAAGCGCCCGTGCCGCCGTCGTGCCCGGCGATCACCACGTGGTCGGCCTTGCACTTGGCCACACCGGCGGCAATCGTGCCCACACCAATCTCAGACACCAGCTTGACGCTGATGCCCGAATGCGGCGCCACGTTTTTCAGGTCATGGATGAGCTGCGCCAAATCCTCGATCGAATAAATGTCGTGGTGCGGCGGGGGCGAGATCAGGCCCACGCCAGGCACCGAGTGGCGCAGGCGGCCGATATAGTCCGACACCTTGCTGCCGGGCAACTGTCCGCCCTCGCCGGGCTTGGCGCCCTGGGCCATCTTGATCTGGATCTGGTCGGCGCTGCTCAGGTATTCGGCAGTCACTCCAAAACGGCCCGAGGCAACTTGCTTGATCTTGGAGCGCATGGAGTCGCCCGCGTTGAGCGCGTAATCGACCTCGAAGATCTCTTTGCCCAACAAGTCCGACATGGTCTGACCTTGCTGGATCGGGATGCCTTTGAGTTCGTTGCGGTAGCGCATCGGGTCTTCGCCGCCTTCGCCGGTGTTGCTCTTGCCGCCAATGCGGTTCATGGCAATGGCCAGCGTGGCGTGGGCCTCGGTGGAGATAGAGCCCAGCGACATGGCGCCGGTGGCAAAGCGCTTGACGATTTCTTTGGCGGGCTCGACCTCGTCCACCGAAATAGCCTTGGCCGGATCAATCTTGAACTCAAACAGGCCGCGCAAGGTCAGGTGGCGACGGCTCTGGTCGTTGATGAGTTCGGCGTATTCCTTGTAGGTGTTCCAGTTGTTGGCGCGGGTGCTGTGCTGCAGTTTGGCAATCGCGTCGGGCGTCCACATATGCTCTTCGCCACGGGCGCGCCAGGCGTATTCGCCACCGGCGTCCAGCGCGTTGGCCAGCACGGGGTCGGCGCCAAAGGCGGCCTTGTGGGTGCGGATGGCTTCTTCGGCAATCTCAAAGACGCCGATGCCCTCGACCCGGCTGGGCGTGCCGGTGAAGTATTTGGACACGGTCTCGCTGGACAGGCCGATAGCTTCAAAGAGCTGCGCGCCGCAGTAACTCATGTAGGTGCTCACGCCCATCTTGGACATGATCTTGGACAGGCCTTTCCCTACGGCCTTGACGTAGTTGTAAATAGCTTTGTCCGCGCTGAGGGCGCCAGGCAGGCCTTCGCTCATGGCGGTCAGGGTTTCCATCGCCAAGTAGGGGTGAACGGCCTCAGCGCCGTAACCGGCCAGCACTGCAAAGTGGTGCACTTCGCGTGCGGTGCCGGTTTCCACCACCAAACCGGCAGTAGTGCGCAAGCCGCCCAACACCAGATGCTGGTGAATGGCGGACAAGGCCAGCAGCGCCGGAATGGCAACTTGCGTGGCACTCATGGCGCGGTCGCTGATGATCAGGATGTTGTTGCCGCTCTTGATCGCGTCCACCGCTTCGGCACACAAGGAGGCCAGTTTGGCCTCGACGCCGTCATGGCCCCAGGCCAGCGGGTAGGTGATGTCCAGCGTGTAGCTGCGGAATTTGCCGTTGGTGTGGCGCTCAATGTTGCGCAGCTTGGCCATGTCGGCAAAGTTGAGCACGGGCTGCGCCACTTCCAGACGCATGGGCGGGTTGACCTGGTTGATGTCAAGCAGGTTGGGCTTGGGGCCGACAAAGGACACCAGGCTCATGACGATGGCCTCGCGGATCGGGTCGATCGGCGGGTTGGTCACCTGGGCGAACAACTGCTTGAAGTAGTTGTACAGCGGCTTATTTTTGTCGGACAACACGGCCAGCGGGCTGTCGTTGCCCATGGAGCCCAAGGCCTCTTCGCCATTAGCGGCCATGGGAGCGATCAGGAACTTGATGTCTTCTTGGGTGAAGCCAAAGGCCTGCTGACGGTCGAGTAATGTGGCCCCCACGCTCGCCACTTCGTGTGCTTCGCTGCCCCCCGAGGGGGCCTTCGCGCCTTGGGACGGCCCGGCGGCGCTCACCACGTCACTCGTCACGTCATCGAGCTTGATACGCAGGTTCTCGATCCACTGCTTGTAGGGCTTGCTGTTGGCCAGGCCCGATTTGAGCTCTTCGTCGTCAATCATGCGGCCCTGTTCCAGGTCGATCAGGAACATCTTGCCGGGCTGCAGCCGCCATTTGCGCACAATTTTGTTTTCGGGCACCGGCAGCACGCCGGATTCCGAGCCCATGATCACCAGGTCGTCGTCGGTGATGCAGTAGCGCGAGGGGCGCAGGCCGTTGCGGTCCAGCGTGGCGCCAATCTGGCGGCCGTCGGTGAACACGATCGACGCCGGGCCATCCCAGGGCTCGAGCATGGCGGCGTGGTACTCGTAGAAGGCCTTGCGGCGCTCGTCCATGGTGGTGTGGTTTTCCCAGGGCTCGGGAATCATCATCATCATGGCCTGGCTGATGGGGTAGCCCGCCATCGTCAGCAGTTCCAGGCAATTGTCAAAAGTAGCGGTGTCGGACTGGTCGGCAAAGCTGATGGGGTAGAGCTTTTGCAGGTCCGCGGCCAGCACGGGCGAAGACATCACGCCTTCGCGCGCCTTCATCCAGTTGTAATTGCCCTTGACGGTGTTGATCTCGCCGTTGTGCGCCACATAGCGGTAGGGGTGGGCCAGGGGCCACTCGGGGAAGGTGTTGGTCGAAAAACGCTGGTGCACCAGGCCCAGGGCGGACACGCAACGCGGATCTTGCAGGTCGTAAAAATACGTGCCCACCTGGTCGGCCAGCAGCAAGCCCTTGTAAATCACCGTGCGGCTGGACATGCTCGGAACGTAGTATTCCTTGCTGTGTTTGAGGTTGAGGTGCTGAATAGCGGCGCTGGCGGTCTTGCGAATCACATACAACTTGCGCTCCAGCGCGTCTTGCACGATCACGTCATTGCCGCGACCAATAAAGACCTGGCGGATGATGGGTTCTTTTTGCCGCACCGTGGGCGACATGGGCATGTCCAGGTTCACCGGCACATCGCGCCAGCCCAGCAAAACCTGGCCTTCGGCTTTGATGGCGCGTTCCATCTCTTGTTCGCAGGCCAGGCGCGAGGCGTGCTCTTTGGGCAAAAAGATCATGCCCACGCCGTACTCACCCGCGGCGGGCAATTGCACGCCTTGCAAGGCCATTTCTTCACGGTAGAGCGCGTCCGGCAGCTGGATCAAGATGCCGGCGCCGTCGCCCATGAGCTTGTCCGCGCCCACCGCACCCCGGTGGTCCAGGTTTTCGAGAATCTTGAGCGCGTTGGCCACGATGCTGTGGCTCTTCTCACCCCGGATATGGGCCACAAAGCCAACGCCGCAGGCATCGTGCTCCTGGCTGGAAGCATACAAACCGTGGTCCTGAAGGTGCTTGATTTCGGCTGCCGTAGACATGGCGCACTCCTGAAAAATAACAAAGGAAAAAGAGGATACCGCACTGCAACAAAAGTGCCAAGCAATTTAATTGGGGTCAGATTCCAATTAAATCCCTCGATTTACGCAACAGCACAAATTAGGGACAGGTTAATTTCAGCGCAATACAGGCGAAAAAACGCCGTATTCCGCCCACTTCACCCCTATTTCGCCGCCAAAGGCGGTCGTCCTGCCGTGGTTTTGCTGACACGGCGCACGGTGCGTTTTTGTAAATCTGCAACAAATTCGGGCTCGCCCAAGGCCCAGCCGCGCAAGGTGGCGTCCGTCAATGCCGCCTGTTGCACCGAAGCAATGCCCGCCTGCACCAAATTGGCATAGGCGATTTCGCGCGCAAACGGGGTGTTGCCCAACTCCCAGTACAGCGGATGGGGCGTGAGCCAAGGCTCCAAGCGCTGGCCGGTGTGGTGAGCGTAGCTCGACCAACGGTAGTCGCCGGGCTGCGCCACCATGCCTGCGCGCAAAGGGTTGAGGTCGATATAGACCATGCAGGCCAGCAAATAGCGCTCGCTCTGGATGAGGCTCGACTTAAAACGCCCTTCCCACAGCGTGCCGGTGCGCTTTTGCCGGTCGTTGAAATAGCGCACATAGCGCCGCCCGACCGCCTGCATCATCTGCGCCAGTCCTTGGGCCGTGGCAGGCGTGGCCAGCAGATGAAAGTGGTTGTCCATCAGCACATAGGCGTGCACCGCTACCTCGCATTGCCGGGCGTGCTCGGTCAGCAAATCGAGCAGAAACTGGCGATCGGCATCGCTGGCAAAGATGGCTTGCCGGTTGTTGCCGCGCTGGATCAGGTGGTGGGCGTAGCCCGGAACGGTAAGTCGGGGAAGGCGGGCCATAGGCGCTTTGAAGCTGGGCCCGCCAGTTTAATTGCGATCTGTCCCCGATTTATTAACCCCAATGAATTCAATTAATTGGGTGCGCGGGACACGCGGACTTTGCCGCCGGTGGTGACCAAAATCACCTTGTCGCCTGCCAGCAACGTTTCACCGCCCTTAGCCTGGACGATGGCGCGGCGGTCGCCATTTTTGAGCTGGACGATGATTTCCACCGCTTCTTCTTTAGTGCTCATGCGCTCCACCGCGTTGCCCGCAGCGGCACCTGCCACGGCGCCCAGCAAACCGAGCACGTTTTGTTCACGCTGCACGCCGCTGCCGGCCGATCCGGCAATCGCACCCACCACGCCGCCGACCACGCCACCCACGCCGCTTTGGCTGCCGTCCACCGTGACAGTGCGCACCGAGAGGATGACGCCGTCCTGCACGGCGGACATGGTTTGCGTGTCGCTGCGGCGGATCATGTCGGGGTTGCTATTGGCACAAGCGGCCAACGTGGCAATGGCGGCAACAGTCAGGGTGAGCGAGATTAGTTTTTTCATGGGAATTCCTCCTTGGGGTACAAATCAAATACAAAGGCTACAACGCGCCAGACTCAGTTTTGGTTGTCGCCCGCATTGTCCGGCGGCAATGTAAACCGCGTTTGAAGCAAGGCCTCCAAGCCAAATTCTTGCAAGACCGCCCGCAAGCGCTCGGCGGCGGCGCGTTTTTTGTGGCCGGTGTAGCGCGCCAGAATGAGTTCGTTTTTCATGCTGTGTTCCCAGCCCACGAGCTCGGTCACGGTGACTTGGTAGCCCATGGCTTCCAGGTACAGGCAGCGCAAGACGTTGGTGAGTTGGCTGCCGAGTTCGCGCGCGTGCAGGGGGTGGCGCCAAAGTTCGGCCAGAGGCGTGCGCG
Source organism: Comamonadaceae bacterium (assembly GCA_947378275.1). Lineage (GTDB taxonomy): Bacteria > Pseudomonadota > Gammaproteobacteria > Burkholderiales > Burkholderiaceae_C > Allorhodoferax. The sequence continues at coordinate 289 of CANCJD010000049.1, read as the reverse complement.
CCAGCATCAGGGCGCGGCTGCCGCCCAGGTGGCGCGCTACTTCGGCCTGGCAGCAGGGCACCAGCGCAAAGGCGCGGGCGCGTTTGGCCAGGCCAAAGGCAATCGCGTCGTCGGTGGCGGTGTCGCAGGCGTGCAACGCGGTCACCAGGTCAATCTGCGCGGGCAAGGCTGCCGAAGTGGTGGACTCCAACACGCTGAGGTTCAAAAACGTCATGCGGTCAAAACCCAGGGCAAGTGCAAGCTGCTGCGATTTTTCGACCAGCTCGGCGCGGGTTTCGATGCCGTAAAT
>CANCJD010000048.1 GCA_947378275.1 Comamonadaceae bacterium | reverse complement strand
TTTGGCTTGCTGTTCGTGGTGCTTGGTGCCAGCCAGTGGATCAACGGCGCCGATTGGGGCAAATATGCCCTGGCCTTCGGCCTGGCGTTTTGGCTTGGCGTGCTGTACCAGTGGTTTGGTGATGCGATCGCCGAGAGCGAAGGCGGCCAATATGGTCGCAAGATTGACCTGTCGTTCCGCTGGAGCATGAGCTGGTTCATCTTTTCGGAAGTGATGTTTTTCGGCGCTTTCTTCAGTGCTTTGTGGTGGGCGCGAGCGCACTCGGTGCCGTCCTTGGGCAGCTTGGACAATGCACTCTTGTGGCCTGAGTTCAAGGCCGTCTGGCCCAGTTTGGCCGCGGGCGCGACCGGTTCACCTGCTGGAATCATTGAGCCTTTCACCACCATGGGCCCCTTCTGGCTGCCCACCATCAACACTGCTTTGCTGTTGACGTCTGGCGTGACTCTGACAATTGCGCACCACGCGCTGCTCGACAGCAACCGCAGCAAGACGGTTGCGTTTATGTGGCTGACCGTGCTCTTAGGCGTTACCTTTCTGTTTGTCCAAGGCTACGAGTACTACCATGCCTACACCGAATACAACCTGAAGCTGACCTCTGGCATCTATGGCTCGACCTTCTTCATGCTCACCGGCTTTCATGGATTTCACGTGTTTGTCGGTATGTTGATGCTGCTGGCGACAACACTGCGTTTGCAAAAAGGCCACTTCACGGCGGACCGCCACTTCGGTTTCGAAGGCGCTGCTTGGTACTGGCACTTTGTGGACGTGGTTTGGTTGGGTTTGTACATCCTGGTGTACTGGCTGTAATCCAAGTCCCAAACCAAAAAAAGGCACCGCAAGGTGCCTTTTTGTTTGTTCGCACGGCGGGCTTCAGGTTCCTGCTGGGATGCCAGTGGGATGAATCAGACCAAACTTCCAGGACACCAAAATACAGGCAAACAGGAAGATGGACACGCCCACCCGCAGTGCCAATGCACGCGCCATGCGCCGCGATTGGCGCGGGCCAGCGCTGCCACCGCGCAGCATGAAATACAGGGCCGTGGCCAGACTGGCGAGAATGGCGAAGAATGCAAGGCTTACTAGGTAGGTCATAACCCGGATTATCTTTTGAACTTGAAGCGAAAGTTTTACCTCGTCACTGCTGCAGCCCTGTTTTTTGCTGGTTTGGGCATTTATTTAGGGCTTTGGCAGCTTGGGCGTGCCGCGCAGAAGGAGGCGATGTACGCCGCCATGCAGGCCCAGGCTCGCCAAGCGCCGTTGGACGCACCGGCCTTGGCGCAATTTCCCAATGGGGTGGCTACGCTGTACCGCCCGGTGCGCGTGCAGGGCACCTGGGAATCTGCGCACACGGTGTACTTAGACAACCGGCAGATGGACGGCAAGGTGGGGTTTTTTGTGCTGACTCCCCTGCGCCTGCAAGGCACTGGGCAAACGGTAATCGTGCAGCGCGGCTGGATTGCTCGCAACTTTGAGGTCCGAGACCAGGTGCCCCAGGTCCAGACGCCTCTTGGGCTGGTCTGGGTAGAAGGCCAAATTGCCCCGCCGCCTTCCAAGCTATACGAGCCCGGCGTGCCAGGCACCGGACTTATCCGGCAAAATCTCGACCTTGACCGGTTTCGTAGGGAAAGCGGCTTGGTTTTGGCAGATTTCACCATTCGCCAAAGCGGCTCGGCCAGCGATGGATTGCACCGGGATTGGCCGGCAGTGGCGTTGGGTGTGGAAAAGCACTACGGCTACGCCTTTCAGTGGTTTGTATTGGCCGCCCTGGTTGTTGGCCTTTACCTTTGGTTTCATTTTTTTCGCCGTCCGACGGCCCGGTTTCAGGAAACGCATCCCCATGTCCCACCCCCCAGCCTTTGACGATCACCCTTTGGGTTTGACCGTGCATTCCTTGCCCACGCTGCAAGACATGGCGCCGCCCCAGCAAACGCGCACCGGCCGCTGGAAGATGCTTATCGTGCTGCTGGTGTGCGCAGCGCCCGTGGTGGCGTCGTATTTCACCTACTACGTGGTACGGCCCGAAGGGCGGCGCAATTTTGGTGAGCTGATCACGCCGCAGCGCCCCTTGCCCGACGTGGTTGCGACCGCGCTGGACGGCACCCAGGTCAATCTGCAGACGCTTAAGGACCAATGGCTGCTCATCAGCGTCGCGGGTGCGGCCTGCGACGCTACGTGCGCACGCCAGTTGTACCTGCAGCGCCAACTGCGCGAAGGCTTGGGCAAAGACAAAGACCGCCTGGATTGGGTCTGGCTCGTTGACGACGCAGCGCCCGTGGCGCCCGAACTGATGCCCGCGCTCAAGACCGCCACGGTGCTGCGCGTGCCTGCGAAAGCGCTGCAAGCCTGGTTGGCATCTGCCGAAGGCGCCACGCTGCACGATCACCTGTTTTTGGTGGATCCGCTGGGCAACTGGATGCTGCGCTTCCCCGCGCAACTCGACGCCGAGCAGGCGCCCAAGGCCAAACGGGACTTGGAGCGCCTGCTGCGTGCCTCTGCGTCCTGGGACAACGCCGGTCGCTAGTCCACCCGCACCTTGCCTGAACTGATTTATGCAAACCGCCTCTTTTGACTGGTCCGCCTTGCTGCGCCTGGCCTTGGTGGGCCTGGTGCTGGCTGCCGGGCCCCTGGCCTGGTTGCGCTGGCGGCACCGCGCGGCGCAGCCGGTGGGCCGCCTGCAGGCTTTGACGCTGCTGACTTTGTTTTTGACCTTTGACCTGGTGCTGTTTGGCGCCTTTACCCGCCTGACCGACAGCGGCCTGGGCTGCCCGGATTGGCCGGGTTGCTACGGCCACGCCACTCCAGTAGGGGCGCAAGTGCCGATCACACTGGCGCAAACGGCGTCCCCGGACGGCCCGGTCACCCACGGCAAAGCCTGGATTGAAATGGTGCATCGCTACCTGGCGTCCAGCGTGGGCCTGCTGATTTTGGTGCTCGCGGTCAGCGCCTGGATGTTGGCGCGGCGCAAGCGCGGCACGCCAGCGAATGCGCTGAGCCCGTGGTGGGCCACCGCGACCTTGCTTTGGGTGTGTCTTCAGGGCGCGTTTGGCGCGCTGACCGTGACCATGAAGCTGTTCCCGGCCATCGTCAGCCTGCATTTGCTAGGCGGCTATGTGCTCTTGGCGCTGCTGGCCTTGCAAGCGGTGCGCCAGTCGCAAATGCTGCGCGTACAAGCGCCGCTGCCCGTGTCTGGCGCGGTGCGCCTAGCCATGCTGGTCGCGTTGGGCGTGTTGCTGGTGCAAGTGCTCTCGGGCGCCTGGGTCAGTACCAATTACGCTGTGCTGGCCTGCGCCGAGTTTCCGACCTGCCAGGATAGCTGGTGGCCCGCGATGGACTTTGCCCAGGGCTTTGCGCTGTGGCGCCCGCTGGGCTTGGCCGCAGACGGCGCGCCCCTGAGCTTTCAGGCGCTCACGGCCATCCATTTTTCCCACCGGCTGTTGGCCGTCGTGGCGGTGTTGGCGCTGGGCGTATTGGCTTGGCGTTTGCGCCGCCTGCCTGCGCTGGCCACCCCGGTGCACTGCCTGGCCGGGCTCCTGGTCCTGCAAGTGGCCACGGGCCTGAGCAATGTGGTGCTCGGTTGGCCACTGCTGGCCGCCGTGCTGCACACCGGCGGCGCCGGTGCCCTGGGCGCCACCCTGGTTTGGATATTGGCTGCCACCCATCAACATGCGCGCTTGCGCTCTGCGCCACCGCGCACCCAGAAAGTACCTACGTGACCGCCTCCAGCCAACCCCTGTCGCCTTTTGCCGCCCAGATTTCGGTGGTGCGCCAATTCAATGCTCTGACCAAGCCGCGCGTCATTCAGCTCATCGTTTTTTGTGCGCTGATTGGCATGGTGCTGGCCGTGCCCGGCGTGCCTTCGCTGGCCCAGGTGGGGCTGGCAGCGTTGGCCTGTCTGGGCATTTGGCTGGTGGCGGCCGCAGCGGCGGCCTTCAACTGCATCGTCGAGCAGCGCATTGACGCCAAGATGAAGCGCACCTCCTGGCGCCCGACCGCGCGCGGCGAGTTGAGCAACACCCAAACCCTGCTGTTCTCGGCCATTTTGGGCGTGGCTGGCTCGTGCATTCTGTTTTTCTGGGTCAATCCGCTGACCATGTGGCTGACTTTCGCCACCTTTGTCGGCTACGCGGTGATTTACACCGTGATCCTCAAGCCACTCACGCCCCAAAACATCGTGATTGGTGGCGCCTCGGGCGCCATGCCGCCGGTGCTGGGCTGGGCGGCGATGACGGGTGACGTGGGACCCGAGGCCTTTGTGCTGTTTCTCATCATCTTTTTGTGGACGCCACCGCATTTCTGGGCCCTGGCGCTGTACCGGGTGGAGGACTACCGCAAGTCCGGCCTGCCCATGCTGCCAGTCACCCATGGCAGCGAATTTACCCGCCTGCAAATTTTGCTTTACACCTGGGTTTTGTTTGCCGCCTGCTTGCTGCCCTTCATGTTGGGCATGAGTTCGTGGCTGTACCTGGCCGCTGCAGTGGTCTTGAGCCTGTGGTTTTGCGTCTACGCCTGGCGCCTGATGCGCCATTACTCGGACGAACTGGCGCGCGAAACCTTCCGCTTTTCCCTGATTCACCTGAGCGCCCTGTTTGCCGCGCTGCTGCTGGACCATTACCTGCTATGAACCTTTTTTCTGTTGCTTCCCTGTCGCGGCGCGGTTTGTGTCAGGGTGCGCTTTCCTTGCTGGCAGCGGTGTCGCTGGCTGGCGTGCTGGCCGCCTGCGGCGAACAAAAGCCCGCCTTCAGCTCGATTGACATCACCGGCGCCGACTATGGCAAAAACTTTGCCCTGACCGACCACAACGGCCAGGTGCGCCACCTGTCTGACTTTGCTGGCAAGGTGGTCGTGGTGTTTTTTGGCTATACCCAATGCCCCGACGTTTGCCCCACCACGCTTGCAGAGTTGGCCGAAGTCAAAACGCTGCTGGGTAAAGACGGCGACCGTCTGCAAGCCCTGTTTGTGACGGTAGACCCCGAACGCGACACGCCCGAACTGCTCAAGGCGTACATGGCCAATTTCGATCCGAGTTTTCTGGCCCTGCGCCCCGCGCTGGCAGAGCTTCCTGCCGTGGCCAAGGACTTCAAAATCTATTACAAAAAAGTGCCGGGTGCCAGCGCTACCAGTTACACCATGGACCATTCAGCCGGCAGCTACGTGTTTGACACCCAAGGTCAATTGCGTCTGTTCACCCGCTACGGCAGCGGCGCGCCGGTGTTGGCAGCAGACATCGCCCAGTTGATGCGCTAAAGCGCGCGGCCAAAAAAATGCTGCATCGGCGCAAGCCGTGCAGCATTTTTTATGTACAGCGTCTGGCTGCGGCGTTTTAAGCGTAGTCGACCAGCGCGGTCTTCATTTTCTTCATCGCCGCCACTTCAATCTGGCGAATGCGCTCGGCGCTCACACCGTACTCTGCGGCCAGGTCGTGCAGCGTCATACCGCCCGAGTTGTCGTCGTTGACTTTGAGCCAGCGCTCCTCCACGATGCGGCGGCTGCGCGCATCCAGCGTGTCCAGCGCGGTGCTGATACCATCAGACGCCAGCACGTCGCGCCGGTGCGCCTCCATCATGGCCAGGGGCTCGTGGCTGCTGTCGGTCAGGTAGGCAATGGGGCCGAAGGTATCCTCACCGTCGTCTGAGGCGATGGGGTCAAGAAGCACGTCGCCGCCCGAGAGCCGGGTTTCCATTTCCAGCACTTCTTCGGGCTTGACCTTGAGCTCGCGCGCCATGGTGTCCACCTGCTCGGGGCTGAGCGTGTCGCGGTGCGTGGCCAAGTCGGCGGCGGCGTCGTCTGACTTGAAGCGCTGCTTCATCGAGCGCAGGTTGAAAAACAGCTTTCGCTGGGCCTTGGTGGTCGCCACCTTGACCATGCGCCAGTTTTTCAAGATGTATTCGTGGATTTCCGCCTTGATCCAGTGCAGTGCATAGCTCACCAGGCGCACGCCCTGGTCCGGGTCGAAGCGCTTGACAGCTTTCATCAGGCCCACATTGCCTTCCTGGATCAGGTCGCCATGCGGCAGGCCATAACCCAGGTACTGGCGCGCCACCGACACCACCAGGCGCAGGTGCGAGAGCACCAGCTTTCCGGCGGCGTCCAGGTCGTTGTCGTTCTTGAACTGGCGGGCAAAGCGCTGTTCTTCTTCCAGCGTGAGCATGGGAAGGCGGTTGGCCGCAGAAATATAAGCGTCCAAATTGCCCAGCGCCGGCACCAAAGACCAGGGATTGGCCGTGGCCAGCGCGGTATTCGATCCAATTGCATAAGACATTGCAGAACTCCTTGTGTCCAAGGCCACAATATTAGCACTCAACGCCCGCGAGTGCTAAAAACCCTTCTGGTTAACCCTTGATCTATCGCACTTATAGTGCGTGCATGAATGATTTATCCAGCCTTTTGCAGCAAGGGGGCGCTAGCGCCTGGCTCTTTCTTCCCAGCGCCATCGCTCTGGGCGCTTTGCACGGACTGGAGCCCGGCCACTCCAAGACGGTGATGGCTGCTTTCATCATTGCGGTGCGCGGCACGGTGGGACAGGCGGTGCTCCTGGGCCTGGCCGCCACGCTGTCGCACACTGCGGTGGTGTGGGCGGTGGCTATGGGCGGCTTGTATTTTGGCCAGCGCTGGAGCGCTGCCACCAGCGAGCCCTACTTGCAACTGGCTTCCGCCGTGCTGATTGCCGCCACGGCGCTGTGGATGCTGTCTCGCACTTGGCGGGTGGTCCATGGGCACGACCACCACCATGACCATGACCATCACGACCACGAACATCACCACGCGGATGGGCATAGCCATGAAACGCACCCTGCAAACGCCAAGCACCCAGAGCCCGTGCTCGACAGCCACGCCCAGGCGCACGCCGACGATATCGCCCGGCGGTTCGGCGGCGCCGGGCGTGAGGTCACCACCGGCCAGATTGTGGTGTTTGGCCTGACCGGCGGCCTGATTCCCTGCCCGGCGTCGATTACCGTACTTTTGCTGTGCCTGCAACTCAAGGAAGTCGCGCTGGGTGCCACGCTGGTGCTGGGTTTTAGCGTCGGCTTGGCGCTGACCATGGTGGCTTCGGGCGCGCTGGCCGCGCTCAGCGTGCGCCACGCCGCCCGCCATTGGGGTGGTTTTGGCCGCTGGGCGGACAAGGCGCCCTACCTGTCGGGCGCTTTGATGCTGCTGGTGGCTGCCTTTATGGCGTGGGAAGGCTGGCAGGGGCTGGCTTTAGTGGCTTAGAGCCTAAGCACGGTGGGGCTTGGGCCCTGAATCCGCAAGCACTGCGCAAGGCGAATGCGGCATGATGGTGCATCTTTAATCGTCGTGGGTTTTTCGGTCATGAAACTGGCGCTGCTTTCCGACATCCACAGCAATCTGCATGCGCTGCACGCTTGCCTGGCGCACGCGCGGGCGCAGGGGGCGCAGCAGTTTGCATTTTTGGGTGACTTGGTAGGTTACGGCGCGCAGCCCGCCGAAGTGCTGGACTGCATCATGGCCCTGCAGACCGACGGGGCCCTGGTGCTGCGGGGCAACCACGAACAAGTCACCTTGGCGCCGCACGGTGCCGCCCTGCACTTGGGCGATATGGGCGCCCAGTGGACGCACAGCCAGTTGAAGCCACAGCAGCGCGACTGGCTGGCCCAGCTGCCGCTGACGCATGATTTGGGCGCAGTGTTTTTGGTGCACGCAAGCGTCAACGAGCCCGAGCGCTGGCGCTATGTGGACAGCCCCTTGGCCGCCACCGCCAGCCTGGACGCCGCGCAGGCCTGGCCGCAGGTGCGTTACGTGTTTGGTGGCCACGTCCACGCGCAAACCCTGTATTACCGCGGTGCGGTGGGCCAGCTCATGCCGTTTCAGCCCCAGGCCGGTGTGGCGATTCCCGTGCCCCGGCACCGGCACTGGCTGGCCACTGTGGGCTCGGTCGGGCAGCCGCGCGACGGCAACCCCCAGGCCATGTACGCGCTGTTTGACCAGGATGCGGCGTTGCTGACTTTTCACCGCGTGCACTACGACCACGCCGCTGCGGCCGATGCGATTCGCCGCGCCGGGCTGCCCGAATTTTTTGCCAACCGGCTGGAGGCAGGGCGATGAAACTCTTGACGCAGGGCAGTGAGCTTGACGGCTTCACCATTGGCGAATGCATCCACAGCGGCGGCATGGCGCACATTTACCACGTGACCTACGCCCAGGGCACGCACGACCCCGGCTTTCCGATGGCCATGAAAATGCCGCGCATGGCCAGCGGCGATGGCGCTGAAAACATCGTCAGTTTCGAGGTGGAATGCCAGATCCAGCAAGTGCTTACCGGCCCGCACGTGCCGCGCTTTGTGGCCGCAGGCGATCTGGAACGCATGCCTTATCTGGTGATGGAATACATCGCTGGCCGCACTTTGCAGCATTGGCTCGATGCGCCGCAGCCCTTGGACGTGCAAGTGATCACGCGCCTGGGCGTGGCCATGGCGCGTGCGGTCCATGCCTTGCACTTGCAAAATACGGTGCACCTGGACCTCAAACCCCAAAACGTGCTGTTTCGCCCCGCCCCCGGCGCCGCTGGGCCCGACCCCGATTCCCCGCCGCTAAGTGAATTTGGCGCGGCCGTGCTGCTGGACTTTGGCCTGTCGCACCACGCCCATTACCCCGATTTGTTGGCCGAACAGCTGCGCAAGGCGGTGGGTTCGCCCGCCTGGATTGCGCCCGAGCAGGTGGTGGGCGTGCGTGGCGACCCGCGCAGCGACGTGTTTGCCATTGGTGTGATGCTCTACCAGCTGTGTACCGGCGAGCTGCCCTTTGGCGAACCACAAACGGCAGCCGGCATGCGCCAGCGTTTGTGGATTGACCCGGTGCCTCCGCGCAAGCGCCGCTCAGATGTGCCGGCCTGGCTGCAAGAGGTGGTGCTGCGCTGCCTGGAGCCCGAAGCGGCCAAGCGCTACCCGTCGGCGGCCTTGCTGGCCTTTGATTTGTCGCACCCCACCCAGGTGCACGTCACCGAACGCGGCACCAATACCGAACCCACACCGTTTCGCACCCACTTCAAGCGCTGGATCAAGGCCGCAGGCATGCACTACCAGCCCAGCCCCTTGCCGTCCCAGCAAATTGAGGAAGTACCCATCGTGATGGTGGCCGTGCCCTACCGCGACGCCACCGACGCTACGCTGTATTCGCTGCGCCAGGCGGTGGCACGATCTTTGGGCACGCGCCCAGGCGCACGGCTGGCCTGCGTCACCGTCATCCCCAGCAGCTTGAGCAACACCACCAACGAGGAGCGCAGCGAAACGCAGCTCCACCGGCGCTACCTCACGCAGTTGCACCAATGGGCCCAGCCGCTGGACCATCCTGGTCGCCAAACCTCGTGCCATGTGCTGGAGTCGGGCGACGTGGCCAGGGCCTTGCTCGACTACGCCACCGGCAACCAGGTCAGCGTGATCGTGATGGGCGCGGCCACCCACGGCCTGAAAACCCAGCGCTTTGTGGCCACCGTGCCCATCAAGGTGGCTATGGATGCGCCTTGCACGGTGATACTGGTCAAGCAGTCGCTTCCGTTTGAGCAGCTTGCAGTGCGGCCCGACGAGGCCCAAGAGGAACGTGAGGCGCAGCACGAACTGCGGGGACCGGGCTCTGATTTGTATGGGGATGATTTGGGGCCGCTGGGCTAGGGCTGCTGCTTTACCAGGCTGTTGCTGGTTTTGCCCACACTCTCCCCCAACCCCTCTCTCGCCCGGCGGGCGAGAGAGGGGGGCCAAAAGCCACATTTGATTTTGTCGCGACGGCTACGGATCTACCGGCGTCGCACCTGCGCTACCGCGTGCGCAAGAGTTCGCTAAAAAGTGGCACAAAGGCCGTCCACCGCATTCGCATCGGGCTGTTCCCAGTGGTGCCGCCGCCGACGCGCAGAAACCAAATGTGGCTGTTCACTCCCCCTTTCCTCACCGCAGGGGAGGAGAGGGGGCCGGGGGGTGAGGCGGGGAAAAAAACCAAGCAAAACCTACTGCCCGAAGCGCTTGCGCGTCAAGGCCAGTGCCACCCAAAACGACACCACCGCATACGCCACCAGCACCCCGGCGTGGTGCAGCACATCACGCGGCCATTGGTCCATGAACAGGGGTCGCACCAGCGCCACCGCGTTGGACAGCGGCAGCCAGTCCGCCACCAGCCGCACCAGGGGCGGCAATTGGTCAAGCGGAAAGAACACGCCGCTCAGGAACATGGTGGGCGTCAAAAACAGCGTGAAGTAGTAGGTGAAAAAGTCGTAGCCCTTGGCCAGGGCGTTGAACACCAGCGCCATCGAGCTAAAAGTAATGCCCACGCCCAGCAAAATCGGCCAAGCTACCAGCATCTTGGGGCTGTGGCTGATGTTCAGGGCCAGCATCACGCCCAAAATCGCGGTCACGGTGAACAAGGCCTTAAAGGCCGCCCACAGCATTTCTGCCAGCACAATGTCGTCCAGGCCCACGGGCGCGTTCATGATGCCGTCCCAGGTTTTTTGCACATGCATGCGTGAAAAAGCCGAATACAGGGCCTCAAACGACGCCGCCTGCATGGCGCTCATGCAAATCGAGCCGCTGGCCAGAAACAGGATGTAGGGCACCGGTTGTCCGTCCACCTTGATCTCGCCCACCAAGGCACCCATGCCGTAGCCAAAGGCCACCAGCCACATCAGCGGCTCGGCAATATTGCCCAAGAGGCTGGGAATGGCCAGCTTGCGCCAGACCAGCAGATTGCGTAAAAAAACCGGCCAAAAACGCATGCTCAGGCGTGGCGCGCGCCAGCGGCTTTGCGCTTGCGGTGGGTTGGCAATAAGAGGGGTGTTCATATCAGGCGTCCTCGCGGATCTGGCGTCCGGTCAATTTCAAAAACAGGTCTTCCAGGTTGGCTGGGCGGTGCAGGGTGCGCAGTTGCGGATAGGCGTGCAGCGCCTGCAGGAGCGCGGCTGAGTCGCGGGTGTAGAAGAACACCGTCTCACCGCTGATCTCGACGCGGGCGGCGTGTTCGCGCAGCGGGCTGTCGGCCAGCGCCAGGGCACCCACGCCATAGACCTCGACCACGTCGGGCTCCAGGTACTGGGCGATCAGGTCGCGCGGTTTGCCTTCGGCAATCTTTTTGCCGTGGTCCAGCACCAAAAGGCGCGAACACAGGCGCTCGGCCTCGTCCATAAAGTGCGTGGTCAGCAAAATCGACTTGCCTTGCTGCAACAGCAACTGCAGGCGCTCCCACATCAGGTGGCGGGCCTGCGGGTCCAGGCCGGTGGTGGGTTCGTCCAGCAGCAGCAGTTTGGGGTCGTTGACCAGTGCGCGCGCCAGGCTCAGGCGCCGCTTCATGCCCCCCGAGAGTTCGCCTGGTTTGGCTTTGGCCTTGCTCGTCAAAGACGCAAATTCCAGCAGCGCTGGAATGCGCTTTTTGATCTCGGCGTCTTTCAGGCCGAAATAGCGGCCATACACCAGCAGGTTCTCAGCGCAGTTGAAGTCGGGGTCTAGCGTGTCGAGCTGGGTGACCACACCCAATTGCGCCTTGATCGCCAGCGCATCCACCGGCATTTGCAGGCCCATGGCGGTAATGCTGCCGGCATCAGGCACGGTCAGCCCCAGGCACATGCGGATGGTGGTCGTTTTGCCCGCCCCATTGGGGCCAATCACGCCCAGGCATTCGCCGGGGGCAATCTCAAAGGACAAATCTTGGACGACGTCGGTGTCGCCGTAGCGCTTGGTCAGGTGCTGGGCCTGGAACAGCGGTGGGAGGTGAGGGTGCGAAGTCATGGGGGCATTGTCGCGGATGCCCGCCACCGCATGGCGCTGCAGGGGCTACTGAAACGCCACTTCCGCAAAACTGCGCAACTTGCGGCTGTGCAACTGGTCGAGCCCACGCGCGCGCAGAAGCTCTACGGCGCGCATGCCGATGCGCAGGTGCTGGTCTACGCGTTCGCGGTAAAAGTGGTTGGCCATGCCGGGGAGTTTGATTTCGCCGTGCAGCGGCTTGTCGCTGACGCACAAGAGCGTGCCGTAGGGCACCCGAAAGCGAAAGCCGTTGGCGGCAATGGTGGCGCTTTCCATGTCCAGCGCCACGGCGCGGCTTTGGCTAAAACGGCGTTGCGGCTGGTTGTTGGGCAGCAGTTCCCAGTTGCGGTTGTCGGTGCTGGCCACAGTGCCGGTGCGCAAAATACTCTTTAAAGCGCCGCCCTTGAGGCCCGTCACATCGGCCACCGACTGCTCCAGCGCCACCTGGATTTCGGCCAACGCCGGAATCGGCACCCACAGCGGCAGCTCTTCGTCCAGCACATGGTCTTCGCGCACATAGCCGTGGGCCAGCACATAGTCGCCTAATTGCTGCGTGTTGCGCAGCCCCGCGCAGTGGCCCAGCATGATCCAGGCGTGGGGCCGCAGCACGGCGATGTGGTCGGTGATGTTCTTGGCGTTCGCCGGGCCCACGCCAATATTGACCATGGTGATGCCGCTGCGGTCGGCGCGCACCAGGTGGTAGCCGGGCATTTGCGGTAGCCGGGGTGGGCTGTTACCAGCGCTTTCGGGCGCCACGCCGGGCGCGGTGGCGCGGTAGGTGATCATGTTGCCGGGTTCAACAAAAGCCACGTATTCGCTGGCCGGGTCCGCCATGGCGGCACGGCCCAGGGCGATGAACTCGTCGATATAAAACTGGTAGTTGGTAAACAGCACAAAGTTCTGAAAGTGCTCTGGCAGCGTGCCGGTGTAGTGGCGCAGGCGGTGCAGCGAATAGTCCACGCGCGGCGCGGTAAACAGCGATAGCGGCTGCGGCTCGCCCGGGCGTGGCTCGTGCGTGCCGTTGGCAATGCCGTCGTCCATGGCGGCCAGGTCGGGCAGGTCAAACACATCGCGCATGCGGGCGCGCCGGGTGGCGTCCATGCTGCCTTCAATATGGTCGTTCTCGGCAAACGAAAAATGCACCGGAATCGGCTGCGTGCTGGTGCCAACTTCAAGCTCCACGCCATGGTTTTGCAGCAGCAGCTGAAACTGCTTGCGGTAGTAGTCGGCAAACAGGTCGGGCCGGGTGAGCGTGGTCTCAAAGCGGCCGGGGCCTTCGACAAAGCCGTAGCTCAGACCCGCGCCCTCAGGCCCGCTTTTGCGCGACACGGTTTCGGTCTGCAGGCGCACCAGCGGGTAGCAGGCGCGCACATGGGCATCCATGTCGGTGCCAGCCACAAAGCCTTGCATCGCCTGGCGCAGGTGGGCAATGCTGGCATCGTAAATGCGCATGACTTGGGCCAGCGCGGCGTCGGCATCGCTGAAGCGCATGGGCGCGATGAAGGGGGGCAAAAAGTGGCGGTTGAGGGTCATGGCGCCATTGTGCCTTGGCGAAAAGTCGGCCTGCAGGCCTGGGCAAGGTCCTTGATTTGGACCCCCTAAACCCGCTCCACCACCACCGCAATCCCCTGTCCCACACCAATGCACATGGTGCACAGCGCGTAGCGCCCGCCGGTGCGGTGCAACTGGTTGATGGCGGTGGTTACCAGGCGGGCGCCGCTGGCGCCTAAGGGGTGGCCCAGGGCGATGGCGCCGCCGTTGGGGTTGACGCGGGCGTCGTCGTCGGCCAGGCCTAAGTCACGCAGCACGGCCAGGCCTTGGGCGGCGAAGGCTTCGTTGAGTTCGATCACGTCCATGTGCGCCAACGTCAGGCCCGTTTGTGCCAGCACTTTGCGCGTAGCCGGGGCCGGGCCAAAGCCCATGATGCGCGGCGCCAAGCCCGCCGTGGCCATGCCCACCACGCGGGCGCGCGGGGTCAAGCCGTATTGGGTGATGGCAGCCTGGCTTGCCAGCAGCAGCGCGCAGGCGCCGTCGTTCACGCCAGAGGCGTTGCCAGCGGTCACGCTGCCGCCCGGGGTGACGATGCCTTTGAGTTGGGCCAGGGCCTCCAGCGTGGTGCTGCGCGGGTGTTCGTCTTGCGTCACCAGCAGCGGGTCGCCCTTGCGCTGAGCAATCGACACGGGGGTGATCTCGGCGTCAAAACTGCCGTCTTGCTGGGCGCGCAGCGCATTGGTTTGCGAGCGCAGCGCCATGCGGTCTTGGGCTTCGCGCTCAATGCCAAACTGCTGCGCCACGTTCTCTGCCGTCTCGGGCATCGAATCGACGCCGTACTGCGCTTTCATCAGTGGGTTCACAAAGCGCCAGCCGATGGTGGTGTCATACACCGTGTTGCTGCGGCTAAAGGCCGTGTCCGCCTTGGGCATCACAAAAGGCGCGCGGCTCATGCTTTCTACGCCGCCGGCAATCATCAAGTGCGCCTCGCCGCTTTTGATGGCGCGCGCCGCGCTGCCCACCGCGTCCAGGCTGGAGCCGCACAGGCGGTTGATGGTGGCGCCGGGCACTTC
>CANCJD010000047.1 GCA_947378275.1 Comamonadaceae bacterium | reverse complement strand
TACCGGCGCGGCTGGCTTCCACCCGCCTGCCCAACAAACCGCTGGCCGACATTGGCGGCATTCCCATGGTGGTGCGCGTGGCGCAACGGGTGCTCTCAGGCATGGCGCCGGGCACGCGCGTGGTGGTGGCCGGTGACAGCGCATCCATCCTGCACGCCTGTGCCCAACACGGAATAGAGGCGGTTTTGACCCGCCAGGACCACCCTTCAGGCAGCGACCGGCTGGCCGAGGCCTGTGATATTTTGGGTTTGCACGACGAGGCCATCGTGGTCAATGTGCAAGGCGACGAGCCCTTGATCGATCCCGCGCTGGTAGCAGCCGTGGCGCAGGTGCTGCAAGACAGCGCCAACGCCAGCATGGGCACAGCCGCCAGCCCCATTGGCGATGCAGACGAATTTTTCAACCCCAACGTGGTGAAGGTGGTGCTCGACGCCGCCTCAAGCGCCATGTATTTCAGCCGCGCGCCGATTCCGTGGTGGCGCGATGCGCCCACTGACGGCCTGCGCCAGTTGCCCAGCCCCGCGCCACTGCGCCACATTGGCATTTATTCTTACCGCGTGGGCTTTTTGCGCCAATTCCCTATCCTGACGCCCGCCCCGCTGGAAAGCACCGAAGCGCTGGAGCAGTTGCGCGCACTGTGGCACGGGCACCGCATTGCGGTGCATGTGGCATCCACTGCGCCCGGTGCGGGCGTGGACACCCCCGAAGACTTGGAGCGCGTGCGCGTCTGGGTGGCGCAACAGCCCTGAAAGCGCGGTATACCCAACGCGGCGCCCTGTAAGCGTGACGCTGGTTTCTGCATGCTATTCTCCTAAGACAACAATGCGCTTGACCTGAGACAAGACCGCAGCCGGTGGGCAAGCGCAGACGAGATTTAATTTCTATTTGAGGTTCGCAATGAAACTGATTCTTCTAGGAGCTCCGGGCGCAGGCAAGGGCACGCAAGCCACCTTTATCTGCCAAAAGTACGGCATTCCCCAAATTTCGACGGGCGACATGCTGCGCGCCGCCGTCAAGGCCGGCACGCCCCTGGGCCTGGAAGCCAAGTCCATCATGGACTCGGGCGGTTTGGTCAGTGACGCGCTCATCATCAACCTAGTCAAAGAACGCCTGACGCAACCCGATTGCGCCAAGGGCTTTTTATTTGACGGTTTTCCCCGCACCATTCCCCAAGCCGACGCCATGAAGGCCGCCGGCGTGGAACTCGACTACGTGATTGAGATCGACGTGCCCTTTGACTCCATCATCGAGCGCATGAGCGGACGCCGTTCGCACCCGGCTTCGGGCCGCACCTACCACGTCAAGTTCAACCCGCCCAAGGTCGAAGGCGTAGACGACGTGACCGGCGAACCCCTGATACAGCGCGAAGACGACAAGGAAGCCACCGTCAAAAACCGCCTGGCGGTTTACAGCGCGCAAACCCGCCCCCTGGTCAAGTACTACTCCGACTGGGCCCAGCAAGCGTCCGGCAAGGCCCCTAAGTACCGCGCGGTAGCCGGTGTGGGCGATGTGGACGCCATTACCACCAGCGTATTCGCTGCGCTGGAAAGCTAAATTCACGCACCAGCCTAGTCGCTGGCACAAAAAAGCCCGGCCTGCGTAAGCAGGTCGGGCTTTTTTATTGGGGCGGCGCGAGAAAAACCGGCGCTAGCCGTCGAGCCGCACCGCCGCACGTTGGCCCTGCACCGCAAAGAACGCCGCTTCCTTCCATGCCGCAGGCAGTTCCACCTGACCTTCGGTCAACCGCGCCTGGCCTGAAGACTGTCCTCGGACGATTTGGCCTTCAAACCGGTTGGGAAGGGGCGACGGCGATAGGGCAAAAGCATCGGCCGCCGCATAGACACAGATAAAAAGGCCACGCGGCGCCGTGGATCGATTGGGGTCTGATCCGTGCATCAGCTTGGTGTGCATGAGGCACACGCTGCCGGGCTTTTGCGGCAGGGGGATCGAGTTTGCCTCGTAGTACCGAGCCGCCGCCTCGTCCACTTGACCGGTAAAAGCGCCGTCTTGCCAAAGGCTGACCTGACCCTGCAGGTGCGAGCCCGGAACCACCCGCAGCGGACCGTTCTCCATATCAACCGTGTCGAGCGCGACCAGCGCGGTGACGAGGCTGTCATTGGTGTGCGGGGTGAACGAGAAGTCTTGGTGGTAGCCCACGCGGGTCGCGGTGCCCGGGCGCTTGAGATTGACCTTGGAGTGGTGCACCTTGACATCGGGCCCGATCAGATTGGCCACCGCATCGACCATGGTGGAGTCCAGCAAAACCTGTTCATAGGCCGCCGAGATTTCCGCCGGGTTGTTGATGCGGCGCAGGCGCGGGTCGTTGGCACTGTGGCCGATTTCACAATCGAAGCGGGCGCGCCCGTCTGCGGTAGTGCCCCAATTTCCGGGCTCCGCGCGGCTCTCGTCCACCCAGGCGTCCAAGTCACGGCGCAGGGCCGCCAGCGCTTCGGGCGAAACGGCGTCTTCGATTACGAGGTAGCCCTGGGTGTGAAACTGGGCAATCTCTGGTGCACTTAGTTGGGTCATGGCGCAAACTCCCTCGGAAAAAACTCTGGGCCGGCAGCGCACCACGGTAGATGTGTACTGCAGGCCCGAGAGTAACCGACGAAAGGCCCGCGTGCGCCGTCAGGCATCTCCAATTTAATAGGCTTTACCGAGTTGGTCCAAGATGGCGGGGTTTTCCAAAGTGGACGTGTCTTGCGTTACCGCCTCGCCCTTGGCCAGCGAACGCAGCAGACGCCGCATGATCTTGCCGGAGCGGGTTTTGGGCAGGTTTTCACCAAAGCGGATGTCCTTGGGTTTGGCAATGGGGCCAATCTCTTTGGCCACCCAGTCGCGCAATTCCTTGGCGATCACCTTGGCTTCTTCGTCGGTGGGGCGTGAACGCTTCAACACGACAAAGGCGCAAATCGCCTCGCCGGTCAGGTCGTCCGGGCGGCCCACCACGGCGGCTTCGGCCACCAGATCGGTCTTGGACACCAGGGCCGATTCGATTTCCATGGTTCCCATGCGGTGGCCCGAGACGTTGAGCACGTCGTCAATGCGTCCGGTGATGCGGAAGTAGCCACGGTCGGCGCTGCGCACCGCGCCGTCGCCAGCCAGGTACATGGTGCCGCCCATTTCCTCAGGAAAGTAGCTCTTTTTGAAGCGCTCGGGGTCGTTCCAGATGGTGCGAATCATGGACGGCCAAGGACGCTTGACAACCAAGATGCCACCGGTGCCGTTGGGAATGTCGTGGCCCATTTCGTCCACGATGGCGGCCATGATGCCGGGCAGCGGCAAGGTGCAGCTTCCGGGCACCAGGGGCGTGGCGCCGGGCAGGGGCGTCATCATGTGGCCGCCGGTTTCGGTCTGCCAGAAGGTGTCCACGATGGGGCACTTTTCATGGCCGATGTTCTTGTAGTACCACATCCAGGCTTCGGGGTTGATGGGCTCGCCCACCGAACCGAGGATGCGCAGGCTGCTCAGGTCCGAGCGGTCTGGGTGCACTGCGGCGTCGCTCTCGGCGGCCTTGATCAGCGAACGGATGGCCGTGGGCGCGGTGTAGAAAATCGAGCACTTGTGGCGCTCAATCATCTGCCAGAAGCGTCCGGCATTGGGGAAAGTGGGCACGCCTTCAAAAATGATTTGCGTGGCGCCCGCGGCCAAGGGGCCGTAAGCCACATAGGTGTGGCCGGTGATCCAGCCGATATCGGCGGTGCACCAGAACACATCGTTGGGCTTGAGGTCGAAAGTCCAGTCCATGGTCAGCTTGGCCCACAGCAGGTAGCCGCCGGTGGAATGCTGCACGCCCTTGGGCTTGCCGGTCGAGCCAGAGGTGTAAAGAATGAAGAGCGGATGCTCCGCGCCCACGGGCACGGGCGCGCACACGGTGCTTTGCCCCTCAATGGCCTGGGCGAAAGTCTTGTCGCGACCGGCCACCATATTGCAAGCACTCGCAGTGCGCTGGTAAACGTAGACCGTCTTGATGGACTCGCAGCCGCCCATGGCGATGCCCTCGTCCACGATGGCCTTGAGGGGCAGTTCTTTGCCGCCGCGCATTTGGAAGTTAGAAGTGATAACGGCAACGGCACCGGCGTCGATGATGCGCTCTTGCAGCGCCTTGGCCGAGAAGCCACCAAACACCACGCTGTGGGTCGCGCCAATGCGGGCGCAGGCCTGCATGGCGATGACGCCCTCTAAAGTCATGGGCATGTAGATCAGCACGCGGTCACCCTTTTGGATGCCGTCGGCCTTGAGCGCGTTGGCAAACTGGCTCACGCGGGTCAGCAATTCGCGGTATGTGGTCTTGGTGACCGCGCCGTCGTCGGCTTCAAAAATGACGGCGGTCTTGTTCTCGTTAGGTGTGCCCATGTGCTTGTCCAGGCAATTGGCCGAGGCGTTGAGTTCGCCGTCGTCAAACCACTGGTAAAAAGGCGCGTTGGATTCATCCAGGGTGCGTGTAAAGGGCTTATTCCACACCACGTTGTCGCGTGCGAGTTGGGCCCAAAAGCCTTCAAAATCGTCCTCCGCTGCTTTGCACATGGCGTGGTAGCCGTCCATGCCCGAAATACGGGCGGACTTGACCATGGCGTCGCTGGGGTGGAAAACGCGGTTTTCGACCAAGACGGATTCGATGGCAGAGGATGGGGAACTCATGGGCTTGTCTCCTAGTTATGCGTAAAAAGCTGGGCGCGATCGTCGGGGGTGGCACTTACAGGCCACTGACTCCCTGCCACCTTTGTGTTTTGGCTTCCATACCCGTAATAAACAGCATTACAAAAGTATCCCAGTACACACCTAGACTGCGTCAGTTTGCCGTGGGACGCCTTGGTTAAACTTGTTTCTTTATCGCCTACCCAGCGCCCTAGCAGGCCACCGCCCCATGACCACCATCCACCAAGAAGACCTGATCGAATCGGTCGCCGCCGCCCTGCAGTTCATCAGCTACTACCATCCCGCCGACTACATCGCCCACCTGGCGCGCGCCTATGAGCGCGAACAAAGCCCGGCGGCCACGGACGCGATTGCGCAAATCCTGACCAACAGCAAGATGAGCGCTACCGGCCACCGTCCGATTTGCCAAGACACCGGCATCGTCAACGTTTTTCTGAAGGTGGGCATGGATGTGCGCTGGGGCGGCTTTACCGGCAGCCTGGACGACGCGATCAATGAAGGCGTGCGCCGTGGCTACAACCACCCGGATAACACCCTGCGCGCCAGCGTGGTGGCCGACCCCGAGTTTTTGCGCAAGAACACCAAGGACAACACCCCCGCCGTCATCTTTACCGAGATCGTGCCCGGCAACACGGTCGAAGTCACCGTGGCCGCCAAGGGCGGCGGCTCCGAGAACAAGAGCAAGATGATCATGCTCAACCCCGGCGACTCGGTGATCGACTGGGTGCTCAAAACCGTACCGACCATGGGTGCGGGCTGGTGCCCTCCGGGCATGCTGGGCATCGGCATTGGCGGCACGGCTGAGAAAGCGGTGTTGATGGCCAAAGAGAGCCTGATGGACGACTTGGATATGTACGAGTTGCAAGCCAAGTCCAGCAGCGGCGCGGTGCTCACCCCGGTAGAAAACATGCGCCTGGAACTGATGGACAAGGTCAATGCCTTAGGGATTGGCGCCCAAGGCCTGGGCGGCCTGACCACGGTGCTCGACGTCAAAATCAAGATGTACCCCACGCACGCCGCCAGCAAGCCCGTGGCCATGATTCCCAACTGCGCCGCCACCCGCCACGCCCACTTTGTGATGGACGGCAGCGGCCCGGTGTACCTCACCCCGCCTTCGCTGGACCTGTGGCCGGCCGTCAACTGGACGCCGGACTACGTGAAAAGCACCAAGGTGGACCTCAACACCCTGACCAAAGAAGAAGTGGCAAGCTGGAAACCCGGCCAAACCCTGCTGCTCAACGGCAAGATGCTGACCGGCCGCGACGCGGCGCACAAGCGCATTCAGCAAATGCTGGCCAAGGGCGAGAAGCTGCCCGTGGACTTCACCAACCGGGTGATTTACTACGTTGGCCCCGTCGATCCGGTAGCAGGCGAAGCCGTCGGCCCGGCCGGCCCCACCACGGCCACCCGCATGGATGGATTCACCGAAATGATGTTGGCCCAAACCGGTTTGATCTCGATGGTGGGCAAGGCCGAGCGCGGCCCGGTGGCTATAGAAGCCATCAAAAAGCACAAGAGCGCCTACTTGATGGCCGTGGGCGGCGCCGCCTATTTGGTGAGCAAAGCCATCAAGCACGCCGAGGTCGTAGGTTTTGCCGACTTGGGCATGGAAGCGATTTACGAGTTTGACGTGGTCGATATGCCCGTGACCGTGGCAGTGGACTCGGGCGGCACCAGCGCCCACATTACCGGCCCGGCCGAATGGCAGAAAAAGATTGCCACCGGCGAGTTCAAAAACATCGGCATCAAATCGGTCTAAGGCCTGCACGCGCCCGCCCTGCCCCATGATGCAGCCCATCGGCGTATTTGACAGCGGCGTGGGCGGCTTGAGCGTGCTCAAGGCGCTGCGCCAGGCGCTGCCGCAAGAGAAGTTTGTCTACGTGTCCGACGCGGGCCACGCGCCCTACGGCGAGCGCGATGTGACCCATGTGCTGGCGCGCTCGGTGGCCGTCGGCAACTATCTGGTTCAAAGCCACCAGGTTAAGGCGCTGGTCGTGGCCTGCAACACCGCCACCGCAGCGGCAATTGCCGCCCTGCGCGCCGCCTACCCGGCGCTGCCCATCGTGGGCGTAGAGCCCGCACTCAAACCTGCCGCCGCGCGCAGCCGCACGAGCGCAGTCGGCGTGCTGGCCACGCGCAGCACGCTGGCGAGCGACAAGTTCCAGGCCCTGCTTCAGGCGCAAAGCCCGCAGGTGCGCTTTGTGCTGCAGGCCTGCGACGGCCTGGCCGCCGCGATTGAGTGCGCCGATGCGCCGCAGATACACGCCTTGTGCGCCCGCTATGCGGCGGCGCTAGGCCCCGTAGGCAGCGCGCCGGGCGCCATCGACACCGTGGTGCTGGGATGCACCCACTACACCTTTGCGGCAGACGTGTTGCAAGACTTGCTCGGCCCGGATGTGGCGCTGATCGACGCTGGCCACCCGGTGGCGCAACGCACGGCCAACCTGCTGGCGCACGCCACCGCTGTTCAACCGGCACACACTGACGCCGCCGCCTGGGTTGAGCTTTGGACTACTGGCGAAACACAAACGCTAGGAGGCGCCGCAAAGCGCTGGCTTGTGGGCACCGGATTGGCGCGTCATGTGGAGATTGCTTAGGGGCCAGGGTTTGGCCTGTCCGACAGGAATCGAACCTGTGACCTACAGCTTAGAAGGCTGTTGCTCTATCCAACTGAGCTACGGACAGATATTGGCAAACTACGCCAGAAACAAAAATGCCAAAGACGAAGCTTTGGCAATGATGTGGTCGGGGCGAAAGGATTCGAACCTTCGACCCTCTGGTCCCAAACCAGATGCGCTACCAGGCTGCGCTACGCCCCGACAGCGTGTATTCTAACCGCCTGCGGCAGGGTGACCGGCCCGCCGCAGCCAAATCTCTTTTTTTTCTTGCTTCTCTGAACACTTTTTCATGGCTTCCCCTTCCCTGCTTTGGCTTGACGCCGAGGACGCATTCCCGCCGGTAGACCGGGCCTGGAGCGAAGCGTCTGAAGCACCAGGCCTGTTGGCAGCCGGGGGCGGTCTGGACGCAGGCCGTTTGCGCAGCGCGTACGCGCAAGGCATTTTTCCTTGGTTTAGTCTAGGCCAACCGGTCCTGTGGTGGAGCCCGGACCCGCGCATGGTCCTTCAAGTCGCCGACTTTCGACTGCACCGCTCGTTCAAGAAGACCTTGCGCCACTTTGTGCAAACCGCAGGCTGCGAAATTCGTTTTGACACCGTCTTTGACACCGTGATCCGCAAATGCGCCCAGGCGCCGCGCGAGGGACAAAACGGCACCTGGATTGTGCCGGCCATGGTGGACGCCTACGCCGCTTTGCACCGGCAAGGGCTGGCCCACAGCGTCGAAACCTGGGTGGACGGTGCGTTGGTGGCGGGCTTGTACTGCGTGGCCATCGGGCGGGCCGTTTTTGGCGAGTCCATGTTCAGCGAACGCAGCGAAGGCTCAAAAATTGCGCTGTCTGCATTGGTCGCCTTTTGCAAACACCACAAAATCACCACCATCGATTGCCAACAAAACACCCCCCATTTGGCGTCCATGGGCGCGTCGCCCGTGTCTCGCGCGGAGTTTGTGGCAGGTCTGGCGCAAACCACCCAAGGTTCGGCTCCGCAATGGCAGTTTTCGCCCGCGTATTGGAAGCCGCTTTTGTTAACGCACGCGCCTTGAATGACTAACCTCAAAGACCTTCCGCTGCGAACGCTGCAGTTTTATTCCACGGCGGCCTACGATTGCAGCTACCTGCCCGCGCGCCAGGCACGCTCACAGGTCGCCACGCCCAGCCACCTGATTGACAACGCCACCTACTCCGATTTGGTGGCAGAGGGCTTTCGGCGCAGCGGCATGTTCACCTACCGCCCACACTGCGACGGCTGCCAGGCCTGCATTGCTCTGCGCGTGCAAGTCGGCGCGTTTGTGCCCAGCCGCAGCCAACGCCGGGCCTGGAAGCAACACCAAGACCTGCAAGCCCGCGTACTGGACTTGGGCTTTGTGACCGAGCACTATGCGCTTTACCAGCGCTACCAGCAAAGCCGCCACGCCGGGGGCGGCATGGAAGAAGACAGCGCGGAGCAATACACCCAGTTCCTGTTGCAAAGCAGAGTCAATTCGCGCTTGGTGGAGTTTCGTGCCCCCCCACGCGACGGCCAACCCGGCGAGCTCAAAATGGTGTCCATCTTGGATGTGCTCAGCGACGGTGTTTCGGCGGTCTACACTTTTTATGAGCCCGAGGACCGCGCCAGCTACGGCACCTATAACGTGTTGTGGCAAATCAGCCAGGTCAAAGAACTGGGCCTGTCCTTTTTATACTTGGGCTATTGGATAGAACAAAGCCAAAAAATGAGTTACAAGATCCAGTACCAACCGGTACAACTGCTCATCGATGGCCGCTGGCAAGCGCAGCAAACGAAACCGACCCATGACCAAACCTGATACCCCCCATGCCGCCACGCCTTCCGTACAGGTGATTGAGCGCATGTTCACCCTGATTGACGTGCTCGCCTCGCGCGAAGAGGCCATGACGCTCAAGGACATCAGCGAAAAAGCCGGATTGCACCCGTCCACCGCCCACCGCATCCTCAACGACCTGGTGCTTGGTCGCTTTGCCGACCGTCCGCAGCCGGGCAGCTACCGCCTCGGCATGCGCCTACTGGAGCTGGGCAACCTGGTCAAAGGCCGCCTGAACGTGCGCGATGCAGCGCTGGCACCCATGCGCGATCTGCACAAGCTCACGCAGCAACCAGTGAACCTGAGCATGCGCCAGGGCGATGAAATCATTTATGTAGAACGCGCCTTTAGCGAACGCTCTGGCATGCAGGTGGTGCGCGCCATTGGCGGACGGGCGCCCTTGCACCTGACTTCGGTTGGCAAGCTATTTTTAGCCGCCGACGACCCACAGCGCATTCGGGCCTATTCCACCCGCACCGGCTTGAACGGACACACCAAAAACAGCATTACCGATCTGGCCACCCTCGAACGCGAGCTCTCACGCGTACGCCAGTCTGGCCAAGCCAATGACAACGAGGAACTGGAACTGGGGGTGCGCTGCATGGCGGCCGGCATTTACGACGACCAGTCCAAGCTGGTGGCGGGCTTGTCGATTTCCGCTCCCTCAAGCCGCATGGACGACGCATGGATGCCCAAGCTCAAGGAAACAGCGCAGCAGATCTCGCAGACCCTGGGCTACCGCGGCGCGTCTTAAGGGCCACAAGAGGGGAAAGCGAAAGGGCCCGATCAGGGCCCTTTGGATTAATTGACGCTGAAGTCCAGTTCGGCTTCAAGCAGAGCCACTGGCGAGCCGCGGTTGAGAGAAGCTGGGCTCGATTCCACCCAATGGCGCACACGCTCAGCGTCGGCAATGCGGCTAAGTTTGCCTGCCGAATCCAAAAACACCATGATCAGCTTGCGTCCAGCGACCTTGGCTTGCATGACCAAGCACTGGCCAGCTTCAGAGATGTAGCCGGTTTTCTGAAGACCGATGTCCCAGGCCGGACTTTTCACCAAACGGTTGGTGTTGTTGTATCGCAGCGTGCGTTTGCCGACTTCCACGTCATAGCCCGGTGAGGTGGACAGTTCGCGCAGTGTGGGGTTGCCGTAGGCGTAGCCGACCAAAGTCGCCAAATCGGTGGCGCTGGATTGATTTTTGCTGGACAGGCCGGTGGGCTCCACATAGCTGGTGGAACGCATACCTAGGGCGCTGGCCTTGGCGTTCATCAGGCTGACAAACACACCCAAGCCGCCCGGATAGGTGCGACCGAGCGCATGGGCAGCCCGGTTTTCACTGGACATGAGCGCCAGGTGCAAGAGTTCGCCACGCGACAGCACCGTGCCGACGCTCAATCGAGAGCGGCTGCCCTTTTCCGTGTCCACATCGGCCTGGGAAATCGTGATCATTTCTTCCATTGGCAGCTTGGCTTCGCTGACCAGCACGCCCGTCATGAGCTTGGTGATGGATGCGATGGGCAATACGGCCGATTCATTCTTTTGCAGCAGCACTTCTTTGGTGTCTTGGTCGATCACTAAGGCCACGCTGGATTTGAGTGCCAGCGTATCGCGCGCGGCGTGCAAACCAGCAGCCTCACCATATGAGGGTTTGCCGGCCACGGCTGCCACCGCCACATGCTTGGAGGCGCGCTTGACGATGTTTTTTGCCTTGGTGCGGCTGCTGATCGCCGAGTTTCCATTGTCATTTTGTGCAGCCAGCGCTTGCGAGCTAACGCCATGACCAAGGCAGGCGACCAAAACCGCGAGAGAAAGTAGTTTTTTATGCAATTTGGAATCCAAATGAAGCGGAGCGCCAGAACGTAAGCATTCTGGCGCACTGGAAATATGCTCTGAGTTTAAACAAAAAACCTGCCAAATCAAGCACTTGCATCATAAACATCAAGCAATATCGTGTAAATCTTCCGCTATCCCTGCGCCGCGACCCGGTCGGCCTTGCTCTGCAGCTTGTTGAGCGCGCTCAAATAGGCTTTGGCTGAAGCAACCACGATGTCTGGATCGGAGCCGGTGCCATTGACCACGCGACCGCTGTTTTGCAAGCGCACTGTGACCTCACCTTGGCTCTCGGTGGAGCCGCTGATGGCGTTGACCGAATACAAGACCATTTCTGCGCCGCTTTGCACGTGGGCCTCAATGGCCTTGAGTGAGGCGTCGACGGGTCCATTGCCGTCAGACTCAGACTTGACCTCTTTGCCTGCGCTGGTAAACACCACCGCAGCGTGGGGCCGTTCGCCGGTTTCGCTGTGCTGCGCCAGCGATACAAAGGCAAATTGCTCTTTTTCTTGCGATACGCTCTCGTCGCTGACCAGCGCCAGAATATCTTCGTCAAAAATCTCGGCCTTGCGGTCGGCCAATTCTTTGAAGCGGGTAAAGGCGGCGTTGATCTCGGCTTCGCTCTCAAGCTGCACGCCGAGCTCTTGCAAGCGCTGCTTGAAGGCATTGCGGCCGCTGAGCTTGCCCAGCACGATCTTGTTGGCGCTCCAGCCCACGTCTTCGGCACGCATGATTTCATAGGTGTCGCGCGCCTTCAGTACGCCGTCCTGGTGAATACCCGAAGCGTGGGCAAAGGCGTTGGCCCCGACCACCGCCTTGTTGGGCTGCACCACAAAGCCCGTGGTCTGGCTGACCATGCGGCTGGCAGCCAAAATGTGGCGGGTGTCAATGCCGATGTCCAGGCCAAAGTAGTCGCGCCGGGTTTTGACCGCCATCACCACTTCTTCCAAGCTGCAGTTGCCCGCACGCTCGCCCAGGCCGTTGATGGTGCACTCCACCTGGCGCGCGCCGCCAATCTTCACACCAGCCAGCGAATTGGCGACCGCCATGCCCAGGTCGTTGTGGCAATGCACGGACCAGATCGCCTTGTCGGAGTTGGGAATGCGCTCGCGCAGGGATTTGATGAAGTTGCCATACAGCTCCGGCACGGCGTAGCCTACGGTGTCAGGCACGTTAATCGTGGTCGCGCCCTCGGCAATCACGGCTTCGAGCACGCGGCACAAAAAGTCGGGGTCGCTGCGGTAGCCGTCTTCCGGGCTAAATTCAATGTCTTCCACCAAATTGCGGGCAAAACGCACCGACAGCTTGGCCTGCTCAAACACCTCGTCGGGCGTCATGCGCAGCTTTTTTTCCATGTGCAGGGGGGAGGTGGCAATAAAGGTGTGGATGCGGGCGCGCTGTGCGCCCTTCAGGGCCTCGGCGGCGCGGGCAATGTCGCGATCATTGGCGCGGGCCAGCGAGCAGACGATGGAGTCTTTGATGGTATTGGCCACCAATTGCACCGCTTCAAAATCGCCGTTGGAACTGGCGGCAAAGCCGGCCTCGATCACGTCCACCTTGAGGCGTTCAAGCTGGCGCGCGATACGCACTTTTTCGTCGCGGGTCATGGACGCGCCCGGCGACTGTTCGCCGTCGCGCAAGGTGGTGTCAAAAATGATGAGTTTGTCAGACATCTGTGTTCTCCAAATTGCGGTTCAAACCTGGACCCCACATAGGGCCCGGGCGTTTAACGGTGCATGCCGCGTTCGTCGGGCTCGTCGGTCGAGGTGCTAATCACGCTCGTATGGATGCCTTTGAACTTGCGTATGGCGTACACCATGTAGCCACTCATGCCATAGGCCACAAACACGCCAAACATGACGGTGGGCGGGTCAATATTGATCACGGCGATGCCCAGGGCGATCAGCACGATCACGGCAAAGGGCACGCTTTGCTTCATGCTCACGTCTTTGAAGCTGTAAAAAGGCACGTTGGTGACCATGGTCAGGCCCGCGTAGAGCACCCAGGCGAACACGAACCAGGACACGCTGGCAGGCGCAATGCCGCGGTCGGTGCACCACCACATAAAGCCGGCCACCAGGGCGGCCGCCGCAGGCGACGGCAGGCCCTGAAAATAGCGCTTGTCCACCACGTGCGTGTTGACGTTAAAGCGCGCCAGTCGCAGCGCGGCGCACGCGCAATACACAAAAGCGGCGAACCAGCCCCATTTGCCCAAGCCCTTGAGCACCCAGACATAGGAAATCAGCGCGGGTGCAGCGCCAAAAGACACCATGTCCGAGAGCGAATCCATTTGCTCGCCAAAGGCGCTTTGGGTGTTGGTCATGCGTGCTACGCGGCCGTCCAGGCTGTCGAGCACCATGGCACAAAACACGCCGATGGCCGACTGCACGAACTGGCCTTCCATCGCCATCACAATCGCGTAAAACCCGCCAAACAAGGCCGCCAGCGTGAACAGGTTGGGCAGCACATAAATGCCTTTGCGCCGTTTGCGCACCAACACCGGTTCGTCGGACTCCGCCGCCATATCGAATCCATCATCCATATCAATCCTCCTGCCTCAATGCGCCAGTGTACGCCGCACACCGGGCCGCTGGCATCCAAAAATGTCAAAGGCCACCGAAGTGGCCTTTGACAGCGAGGCTTGCGCCTGCTTAGTTGCGGGTCTGGTCAACCAGCTTGTTTTTCTTGATCCAAGGCATCATGGCGCGCAGGGTTTCACCCACTTGCTCAATCTGGTGCTCGGAAGTCAAGCGGCGGCGGCTCAGCAGCGTGGGTGCGCCAGCCTTGTTTTCCAAGATGAAGCTCTTGGCGTATTCGCCGGTCTGAATGTCTTTCAGGCACTGGCGCATGGCGTCTTTGGTGGCAGCCGTCACGATGCGCGGCCCAGTGACGTATTCGCCGTATTCCGCGTTGTTGGAGATGGAATAGTTCATGTTGGCGATGCCGCCTTCATAAATCATGTCCACAATCAATTTCAGCTCGTGCAGGCATTCGAAATAGGCCATCTCGGGCGCGTAACCGGCTTCCACCAGGGTCTCAAAACCAGCCTTGATCAGCTCAACAGTACCGCCGCACAGAACAGCTTGCTCGCCGAACAGGTCGGTCTCGGTCTCTTCGCGGAAATTGGTTTCGATGATGCCGGCCTTGCCGCCACCGTTGGCCATGGCGTAGCTCAAAGCCAGGTCGCGGGTGCGGCCGGATTTGTCTTGGTGCACAGCGATCAGGTGGGGCACGCCGCCACCTTGGGCGTAGGTGCCGCGCACGGTGTGGCCGGGCGCTTTGGGCGCAACCATCCACACGTCCAAATCGGCGCGGGGGTTGACCAGCCCGTAATGCACGTTGAATCCATGGGCAAACACCAAAGAGGCGCCTTGCTTGATGTTCGGTTCCACGTCGTTGGTGTACACCGAGCCGATTTGCTCGTCAGGCAACAAGATCATGACCACGTCAGCGGCGCGCACGGCGTCAGCCACTTCAGCCACTTGCAGACCCGCCTTTTCGACTTTGGGCCACGAAGCGCCGCCCTTGCGCAGGCCGACCACCACTTTGACGCCGCTGTCGTTCAGGTTTTGCGCGTGGGCGTGGCCCTGGCTGCCGTAACCGATGATGGCCACTGTTTTGCCCTTGATCAGGCTGAGGTCGCAATCTTTGTCGTAATAAACTTTCATTTTCTTCTCCGAATAAATTAGGGCCTGGGGCGCCTGGTTGCA
>CANCJD010000046.1 GCA_947378275.1 Comamonadaceae bacterium | reverse complement strand
GAACTGGCTGTCACGCCGGTTACGCCGGTGAATGCTGCGCGCATCTTGCCGCTGGCCACCGATTTGCTGCACTTTTCGCCCGAGCCCATGGTGGTGCAAAAGCTGCTGCAAAGCGCGCAGATGCAGGGCAAGGACGAGGAAGTGGCGTTTTATGCCCGGCGCCTGGAGGCGGCGTTTCCGGATGCTTATGCGCAGTGGGTCAAGGGGCGGTAAGAAGCGGTAAGGGGTGGTGGGGCGATTAGCCCGGAACATTGCCTTCTTGCAGCGCCTCGCGGCGGCACTCAAAGGTGGCGCTGCCCACGCTGGGGTACAAAAAGTGGCCCTTCATATAGAAGCGCCGGGTGGTCAGGTCCACCCGCACCACGGTGTCGTTGGTGCAGTATTTTTTGGCTTGCTCTTCGGTCTTGAATTGGCCGGCTGGCTGGTAGGCATGCGCTGCCGTTGCCAGCAGCACCGTGGCGGGCAGTGGCCAGCGCATCGCGTTGGAAAGCTTCATTCCAGTTGCTCCTGAAAGTCGTTTTTTTGGGGATTGCCGGGGGCTGCTGGGTGTGAATGTACGCTTTCGCCGCGAAGTCACAAAAGTGTCAAAAAACAACGATATCAGGGTTTACGCTAATTTACATTGTAAATTTCCTGATTTTTTCAAATCAGGTGCTTCAATCGCATCTGTTCTTTGGGAACAGTGTGTTTTGGGAAATGTTCAGAAGACATGAACACGGCACATTTCATCAACTATTGGGAATTTATAAATGAAAAAAACTCTTATCGCGTTGGCCGCAGTTGCAGCTATGGGCGCCGCTTCTGCTGAAGTGACTTTGTACGGCAAATTGGACGCTGGCGTGTCGGTTGTCAACACCACGAACGCTGTGAACCAAAGCGCACAAATCGGCTCCGGTAACTACGAAGGCAGCCGCATTGGCGTAAAGGGTTCTTCCGACATCGCTGGTGGCGTCAAGGGCGTGTTCCAAATCGAAGGTGGCCTAGGCGCTACTGACGGTTCTTTCTCCGGCTTCGGTCGCGTTGCAACCTTGGGCCTGACCGGCAGCTTCGGCACCGTGACCGCTGGTCTGCAATGGACTCCTTACGATTCCGCTTTCAATGACGGCCTGGAAAACAATGGCTTTGCGCCCACGTTCGCTGCTTTCTGCACGAGCATCCATTGCGATGCTGGTAACGCCACAGTGTTCAACGCAACCAGCGGCAACGGCAATACCAAGAACTCCATCCAGTACACAACGCCTACCATCGGTGGTTTCAATGCCAGCGCTTTGTACGCTAACGGCGGCGACGCTACTGCATCTGCCAGCTCCAGCAACTACACCGGTTTTGGCCTGAACTACGCAGCCGGCCCCGTTGGCGTGCAGTTCGCAACCGAGTCCTTGAAGCCTGTTACCGGTTCCACCGTGAACGCGTGGATCATGACCGGTTCTTACAACCTGGGCGTGGCTACTGCGTTCTTGGGTGCGGAGGCGACTGACGCTGCTGCCGCTGGCAAGTCCACTGGCTACTCGGCCAGCGTGTCGGTTCCCGTGGCTAAAGCCGTGACTTTGGGTCTGGGCTACGCTACAGACACACAGACATTGTCTGGTTCTGCTGATAGCAAAATCAACTCGGCCGGCGTGCAAGCTGTGTACGCTTGGAATGCAGCAACTGCAATCTATGCAGGCTACCGCAAGACCGACAACACCGCCCGTGATGCGTCTGTTGCCACCACCACCAAGTTCGCCACCGGCGTGCGTTACAACTTCTAATTCCCACGCTGGCTTGATGCCAGCTTGAGAATTGGCGAGTTCAAAAAACCCCCGCTGTGGAAACGCAGCGGGGGTTTTTCACATTTGATGTTGTAAATGAAGGGTGCTTGGACTTCAAAACGCGGCCCCGCAAGCTACAGCGCGTTCACAAAACTCCCGCTCTTGCCCCCGTGCTTTTCGCGCAGGGTAATTCCGTGCATGGCCATGCCGCGGTCCACGGCTTTGCACATGTCGTAAATCGTCAGCAGGCCAACTTGCACGGCGGTGAGCGCTTCCATTTCCACGCCGGTGGGGCCCACGGTTTCGGCGGCGGCGGTGCAGTGCACGCCGTCAAAACCGTCGGCGTCCATGTGGGCGATGGCAAATTCAACCGCCACGCGGGTGAGCGCCAGCGGGTGGCACAGCGGGATGAGTTCGCTGGTTTTTTTGGCCGCCATGATGGCGGCGATGCGGGCCACGCCCAGCACGTCGCCTTTTTTGGCCGTGCCGGCCTCGATCAGGGCGCGCGTGCTGGCCAGCATTTCGATGCGGCCGGTGGCAATGGCGATGCGCTTGGTGCTGGCCTTGTCGGCCACGTCCACCATGTGGGCCAAGCCTTGCGAGTCAAAGTGGGTGAGTTGGTTCATGGGCAAAGTAGGTGCAAAAAAAGAAGGGTAACAAGGGCCGCGTGCGCTCGTCGAACCGCAGTACGGCGCCAGCCGCAAGCCAATTTGCATCATACGGCGGCGCCCCGGGCTGCGTGCGCTGCGCGCTGTGTGACAGGTCAGCGTGCGCGCGCTGGCTAAAAAACTGCGGGGATTTACCAGCGCTTCACCGTTCGCGTGCATCATGCGGGTATGACAAAGATGGATCTATCTTGGACCGCGCGCCTGGCTGCTGGCTTGGTGCGGGGTTTGCGGCGGCTGCGCCCCACGGCGCTGGCCGCCGCAGTGGCTTGCCTGCCACTGTTGCTGCAAGCGCAAGCCCCGGCCCAGCCGCCGGGTGACGCGGTAGCGGGCAGCACGCTGCCGCACCTGGGCGACGGCACCGAAATGTCGCCTGCGGCCGAGCGCCGCCTGGGCGACAGCATTGCGCGCAGCCTGTACCGCGACACCGACTATGTGGATGACCCGGTCACCATGGAGTATTTGCAAAGCATCTGGCAGCCGCTGCTGGCGGCCTCCAAAGCGCGTGGCGAGATGCCGCCAGAAATTGCCGATGCCTTTGCCTGGGAGCTGCTGCTCGGGCGCGACCGTTCGGTCAACGCCTTTGCATTACCGGGGGGTTACTTTGGCGTGCATTTGGGGCTGGTGGGTGTTGTCACGAGCCGCGACGAACTCGCCTCGGTGCTGGGCCATGAGCTCAGCCACGTCACCCAGCGCCATATTGCCCGCAACATGGCGCACCAAAGCGCGCAGGCACCCTGGATGATGGGCGCCATGATTTTGGGCGTGCTGGCCGCCAGCAAAAGCAATTCCAATGGCCAGGCCGCCAGCGCCCTGATCACCGGCGGGCAGGCGGCGGCGGCGCAAAGCCAGCTCAATTTTTCGCGCGACATGGAGCGCGAGGCTGACCGCATTGGCTTTGGCGTGATGACGCAGGCCGGCTTTGCGCCCCAGGGCTTTGTGGGCATGTTCGAAAAGCTGCAACAGGCCAACCGCCTCAACGACAGCGGCAGTTTTCCCTACCTGCGCACCCATCCGCTGACGACCGAGCGTATTTCGGACATGCAAAACCGCATTGGCGCGCTGGGTGGCGCTGGCACGCCCGCCCCGGCAGCGGGGCAAAAGCCTGATTTTGTGCCGCTCTTGGTGGCGGCGCGTGCGCGCGTGCTGTCCAATGGCGGGGTGGACGCCTTGC
Source organism: Comamonadaceae bacterium (assembly GCA_947378275.1). Lineage (GTDB taxonomy): Bacteria > Pseudomonadota > Gammaproteobacteria > Burkholderiales > Burkholderiaceae_C > Allorhodoferax. Next base: position 11,378 of record CANCJD010000046.1, on the reverse strand, counting down.
GTGTGTGGCAGGCCGATGTGCAGCCGGAAGTGTTGTCAACGAAGCCCGCCGCGCAGCAGGCGGCGGCCTTGTACGGCGCATCACTGGCCGCGCTCAAGCTGCGCGACTTTGCGGGGGCCCAGGCGCTGTGCCTGCAACTGCAGCAGCAAATGAAGCGCCAGGGTGCGGATGGCCGCTTGGCGCGGTTGCTGGAGGCCGAGCTGGCACTGGCCCAAAACGACGCGCCACGCGCTGTGGCGGTACTGCAAAGTGCGGCCGCCGCGCCGCTTGCCCGTTTGGGCCGGCCTGAGCTGGCGCTGCTGTCGCAAGCGCAGATACAAAGCGACCAGCGCCCCGCTCTGGCCCAGGCCAGCGAACGGCTGCACGACTGGGTGAGCGCGAACCCGCGCGATGTGTTGGCTTGGCGCCTGTTGGCCAATGCCTATGAGGTGCAGGGACGCAATGTGGCTGCAGTGCGTGCCCAGGCGCAGGCTGATGGGCTGGAACAAGACTGGCCTGCCGCGCTGGCCCGCCTGCGCGCCGCCCAAGACCTGGTGCGATCCGGTCAGTGGGGCGCCATGGGCCCGGACCACCTAGAAGCGGCAATAGTTGACACCCGCACCCGCGAAGTCGTCCAACTAATGCGGGAACAGGCGCTCCAGCGCTAGGTTGATCACCATGCCGATGGCGGTGTACATCAGCGAACCCAAGAGCGCCGCGCCAAAACCATCGACGTGAAAGCCGTCGAGCACATTGGCCGCGCCCCAAAACATCAACGCGTTGATCACAAACAGGAACAGGCCCAAGGACAGCACCGTGACCGGAAAAGTCAGTACCACCAGAATCGGGCGCAACAGCGCGTTGAACATGCCCACGACCAGCGCAGCCAACATGGCTTCACCAAAGCTGCTGATCTGCACGCCGTTATAGAGCTGCGCAATGGCCAAGAGAGCGGCCGCGTTGAGCAGCCATTTGCTAAGAAGTTTCATAGACCGCCAGCATAGCGTGTGCCTGTGGCGCCAGGGCATACGGCGCGTGTGCGCCGGGCTGCGTATTGACCCAGATCAGCCTGGATGGCCCGCCGCCTTGCCCTGGCGCCAGCGTCCAGCCAGCAGCACGCCCGCTACCGCCACGGCATAAATGCCCCAGCGCGCCAACTGCTGCTCTTGGGTGAGGCCCGCGTGGGCGTCGCCCAGGTAGCTGGCCAAGAGGGGTTCGGACACCACCATTTGTGCGGCCGTAAATGCCAGCACCGCCGCGCCAATGGCAATGATGGCAGGAAAACGCTCCACCAGCTTGAGCACCACGCTGCTGCCCAAGACCACAATCGGCACGCTCAGCAGCAGGCCGATGATGACCAGATCAAACGCGCCATGGGCCGCCCCGGCCACGCCCAGCACGTTGTCCACGCCCATCAGTGCGTCGGCCACGATGATGGTTTTCATGGCGCCCCAAAAGGTGGTGGCGCTTTCGCCGTGATCGTCGTCGTTGCCCTGGTCGGCCAGCAGCTTGTAGGCAATCCAGAGCAGGCCCAGGCCGCCCGCGAGCAGCAGCCCCGGTATTTTGAGCAGCCAGACCACGCCCACCGTCATGGCCGAGCGCACCACAATCGCGCCCACCGTGCCCCAGACGATGGCCCGGGTTTTGAGCTGGGGCGGCAAATTGCGCGCGGCCAGGGCAATGACGATGGCGTTGTCGCCCGCGAGCACCAGGTCGATCAGCACAATGGCCAGCAGCGCGGACCACCAGGGGGTTGAAAACATGTCCATGGGCAAGAAACTTTCTAAGGGCAAGCGCAATGTAAAAGCATGGATGCTAAAAGTTGGGCCATTGCCCTTTGCGGGCTTAGGGGGTTTGGCGGACGCATCGGCGGTGAACAAGACAATAATTCAACTACAATTGAATTATGGAAATAAATTCAATCGTTTTGGCGCTCGCTGCCTTGGCGCAGCCCACCCGGCTGCAGGTGTTTCGTGCCTTGGTGGTGGCCGGTGAGCAGGGCGCAACGCCTGGCGCGCTGTCCGAGCAACTGGGTGTGGCGCCCAACACCCTGTCTTTTCATCTGAAAGAACTGGTGCACGCCGACCTGGTGGCCACCGAACGCATAGGCCGCAACTTGATTTACCGCGCGCAGTTTGACCGCATGAACGCGGTACTGGCCTACCTGACGCAAAACTGCTGCCAGGGTGCGCCTTGCGAATTGCGCCCGACGGCGGTGTGTGCCGCAGCCTGACTTTCTTTCTTCTAAAAACCCTTGCCCGCCCATGACGACTAATACCCACCCCACGCCTTTGAACGTGCTGTTCCTTTGCACCCACAACTCGGCCCGCAGCATCCTGGCTGAAGCCTTGCTGAACCACCTGGGCGGTACGCGCTTTCAGGCGTATTCGGCGGGCAGCAGCCCGCGCGCCAACCAGCAGCCTAACCCGCTGGGCCTGGAGGTGCTGCGCCACGCCGGCATTGACACCCAGGGCTTGCACAGCAAAAGCTGGGACGCGTTTGCGAGCGAAGACGCGCCGCAGATGGACTTGATCATCACCGTCTGCGACAACGCCGCCGGTGAAGCCTGCCCGGTCTGGCCCGGCCACCCGGCCACGGCGCATTGGTCGTATGCCGATCCGTCCGAAGGCGACGCGAGTGACGAACACAAGCGTGAGGCCTTTCGCCAGACCCTGCTGGCCATCAAGCGCCGCCTGGAACTCTTCATCAGCCTGCCCGACGAGAAGCTGCACGCCGCCCTGTTGCAAACCAGCGCCCGCGCGCTGGCCCACGCTTGAAAGCGCCCGCCATGCAAACCACGCCTGCTGTTGCGCCCGCGCCCATGAGCCTGTTTGAACGCTACCTGAGCGTCTGGGTGCTGCTGTGCATCGTGGCTGGCATTGCGCTGGGCCAGCTTTTTAGCGGCGTGTTTCAGGCCATTGGCCACATGGAGGTGGCCCAGGTCAACTTGCCTGTGGGCTTGCTGATTTGGGTGATGGTGATTCCGATGCTGGTCAAGGTCGATTTTTCGGCCATGGGCCAGGTGCGCCGGCATGTGCGCGGCATTGGCGTGACGCTGTTGGTCAACTGGCTGGTCAAGCCTTTTTCGATGGCGTTTTTGGGCTGGCTGTTCGTGCGCCACTGGTTTGCGCCGCTGCTGCCGCCCGACCAGTTGGACAGCTATGTCGCAGGCCTAATCTTGCTGGCCGCCGCACCCTGTACCGCCATGGTGTTTGTCTGGAGCCGCCTGACCGGGGGCGACCCGCTGTTTACCCTGACGCAGGTGGCGCTCAACGACAGCATCATGGTGGTGGCGTTTGCGCCGCTGGTGGGTTTGTTGCTGGGCATGTCGGCCATCGTGGTGCCCTGGGACACGCTGCTTACATCGGTGGGCCTGTACATCGTCATTCCCGTGCTGCTGGCGCAGTGGCTGCGCCGAGGTCTGCTGGCGCGCGGCCCAGCCGCCTTTGACGCCGCCATGCAGCGCCTGGGTCCCTGGTCGATGGCCGCCTTACTGGCCACGCTGGTGCTGTTGTTTGCGTTTCAGGGCCAGGCCATCCTGCAGCAGCCGCTGGTGATAGCACTCTTGGCGGTGCCTATCCTGATTCAGGTGGTGTTCAATTCGGCGCTGGCCTATGGCCTGAACCGTGCCTTAGGTGAAGCGCACCAGGTGGCCGGCCCGTCCGCGCTGATCGGCGCGTCCAACTTCTTTGAGCTGGCCGTGGCTGCGGCCATCAGCCTCTTTGGTCTGCAATCGGGCGCCGCCCTGGCCACCGTGGTGGGCGTGCTGATTGAGGTGCCGGTGATGCTGCTGGTGGTGCGGGTGGTCAATGGGTCTAAGGGGTGGTACGAGGCCGGTATCGTGCGGCGTAGCTAGATAGCCCCATGCGGGCCTGTGCGGATTTGTCCCCGCTATCATCGCGCCTCTTTACCAAAGGCTCCATGGCAGGCATTCACATTACCGATATCGAATCGGCCATCAATTACTGGCGCGCCAAAGAGCCGTCACCTGACGGTGTAGCGCTGCCCGCAGCCACCCGTGCGCTGGCCGAGGTGTATGCGCTGTTGGTCTACCACCACGAAACCGAGGCCGACGAGGCCAGCATGCCAGCCAAGGCGCACGCCGCCTGGCTGGACTGGTACGCCAGCACGCCGGACACGCCGTGCATCGCCATTTGCTCTACCAGCCAGGGCGACGAGGAATGCAAGGGCTGCGGCCGCAGCTTCTTTGAAGTGCAGCACTGGCCGCAAATGTCGCCCGCCGAGAAACGTGGCACCTGGCGGCGCATCACGCTGGAGTCCAGCGCTTGGCGCTTTAACAAATACGCCGAGCGCGCCGCCGAAGGCCCGCAGGCGGCGAGCAATTAAATGGCCACGCCCCGCTGGAAGCCCAGCGCCACCGTCGCTGCCGTGATCGAGCACCAGGGCAAATTCCTGCTGGTCGAAGAGCACACGCCCGAAGGCCTGCGCCTGAACAATCCCGCAGGCCATATGGACCCGGGCGAGTCACCCCAAGAGGCCTGTGCCCGCGAAACACTCGAAGAAACCGCCTTCGCCTTCACGCCCAGCGCGCTGGTGGGCGTCTACTTGTCGCGCTTTGAGCGCCCGGTTAGCGCCGCGCGGCCCAAGGGAGAAGATATTACCTATCTGCGCTTTGCCTTTTGCGGCCACCTGGGCGCGATGGAGCGCGGACGGCGGCTGGACTACGGCATTGTGCGCACGCTGTGGCTCAGTGCGGACGAGATCCGTGCCAGCCACGCGCTGCACCGCAGCCCGCTGGTGGTCCAGTGCATGGAAGACTACTTGGCCGGCAAGCGTTACCCGCTGGAGCTGGTGACCACCGACGCCAGCATCTACCGGGGCCGCTAGCCTGCGCGGCCAAGACCGCGGGCCTAAAATCAGCCCATGAACCAGCCAGCCGCCCCGTCCGGAAAAAAACAACGCATCGTGGTGGGTTTAAGCGGTGGTGTGGATTCGGCCGTCACCGCCTATTTGCTCCAGCAGCAAGGCCACGAGGTGGTGGGCATCTTCATGAAAAACTGGGAAGACGACGACCGCGCGGCCGACGCAGACAACCCCGACGCCGACCCGGGCTACTGCACCTCCAACATCGACTTTGTGGACGCCGCTGCCGTGGCCGACGTGCTGGGTATCGAGATTGAGCACGTCAACTTTGCCGCCGATTACAAAGACCGGGTGTTTGCCGAATTTGTGCGCGAATACCAGGCCGGGCGCACGCCCAACCCCGACATCCTGTGCAACGCCGAGATCAAGTTCAAGGCCTTTTTGGACCACGCACTGCGCCTGGGTGCCGAAAAAATCGCCACCGGCCACTACGCCCGCGTGCGCCACAATTTGGCCACGGACCGGTTTGAGCTGCTCAAGGGCCTGGACGCGTCCAAAGACCAGAGCTATTTTTTGCACCGCTTAAACCAGGCGCAGCTGTCCAAAACCCTGTTCCCGGTGGGTGAGCTGCACAAGACCGAGGTGCGGCGCATTGCCGACGAGATCGGCCTGCCCAACGCCAAAAAGAAAGACTCCACCGGCATCTGCTTTATTGGCGAGCGGCCGTTCCGTGAGTTTTTGAACCGCTACATCGCCATGGCGCCGGGCCCCATCAAAAACCCCAAGGGCCAGACCATTGGCGAGCACGTCGGCTTGTCGTTTTACACCCTGGGCCAGCGCCAAGGCTTGGGCATTGGCGGCCTCAAAGCGCGCGGCGCGCAAAAAGGTGGCGGCGAACACGCGCCCTGGTTTGTGGCGCGCAAAGACCTGCAAACCAACACCTTGTGGGTGGTGCAAGGCCACGACCACCCTTGGCTGCTGTCGCAGGCAATGACCGCGCTGGATGTGAGCTGGGTGGCCGGTGTTGCGCCCAGCCCAAGCGCCACGCTCGCCGCCAAAACTCGCTACCGCCAGAGCGACAGCCCGTGCATGCTGGCGCCGCTGCCCGACGGTGACGCGCAGCAAGCCGCATTTGCCCTGCACTTTGCGCAGCCCCAGTGGGCGGTCACGCCAGGCCAGTCGGCCGTCTTGTACGACGGCGAGGTTTGTCTGGGCGGCGGGGTCATTGAGCACGCTGGCGCTTGACGCTGCAAGGTAACTTCTGGAGCCTGGGGCGTGTGAGAATGTCCGCTTCCCCCATAAGAAGACTACCAGGAGACATTCCATGACCCGTCGCGCCACCAAAATCGTCGCCACCCTCGGCCCCGCCTCCAGTGACCCGGAAATGCTCGAAGCGCTGATCCGCGCCGGCGTGGACGTGGTGCGCCTGAACTTCAGCCACGGCAAGGCGCAAGACCACATCGACCGCGCCCGCCTGGTACGCGAAGCCGCCCAGCGCGCCGGGCGCGAAGTGGCCATCATGGCCGACCTGCAAGGCCCCAAAATTCGGGTTGGCAAGTTTGCCGAGGGCAAAGTGTTTTTGGAGCACGGCCAAAAGTTCATCTTGGACGCCGGGCGCGTCGAGCTGGGCGACATTGACGCCGTGGGCCTGGACTACAAGGCCTTGCCCGAAGAAGTCAAGGCCGGCGACGTGCTCCTACTCAACGACGGCCTGATCGTGATTACCGTGGACGCGGTGGTGGGCCAGCAGGTGCACACCACGGTCAAGCTCGGTGGCGAGTTGTCCAACAACAAGGGCATCAACAAGCAAGGCGGCGGCCTGACGGCGCCTGCGCTGACCGCCAAGGACATGGACGACATCCGCACCGCGATGAGCTTCCAGGCCGATTACGTGGCCGTGAGTTTTCCGAAAAACGCTACCGACATGGAAATGGCGCGCCAGTTGTGCAACGTGGCGGCCGCCCAGTACAACCACAAGCCCGGCCTGATTGCCAAAATTGAGCGCGCCGAGGCGATTCCGAAGCTGCTGGAAATCTTGCTGGCCAGCGACGGCATCATGGTCGCGCGTGGCGATCTGGCGGTCGAAGTGGGTAACGCAGCGGTACCCGCGCTGCAAAAACGCATGATCAAGCTCGCCCGCGAGCATGACAAAGTGGTGATCACCGCCACGCAGATGATGGAGTCCATGATCACCAACCCGGTGCCCACCCGCGCCGAGGTGAGCGACGTAGCCAACGCCGTGCTCGACGGCACCGACGCCGTCATGCTGTCGGCCGAAACCGCTGCGGGCAAATACCCGCTGGAAACCGTGAAAGAAATGGCGCAAATCTGCCTGGCCGCTGAGGGCGGCGAAGGCACGCGCCTGGACGCCGACTTCATTGGCAAGACCTTTGCCCGCATTGACCAAGCCATCGCCATGGGCGCGCTGTTTACCGCCCACCACATGGGCGCCAAGGCGATTGTGGCCATGAGCGACAGCGGCTCGACCGCGCTGTGGATGAGCCGCCACCTGATTCAGGTGCCGATTTATGCCATTACCCCGAAGGTGGTGAGCCAGCGCAAGATGACGCTGTACCGCAATGTGCGCCCGCTCTTGATGGGCGCCTTGGCCGACCGCGACGAGGCGCTGCGCGACGCCGAAAAGCAGCTCAAGAACCTGGGCATCGTGGCCAGCGGCGACGTCTACGCCATTACCTGCGGCGAACCCATGGGCGCACCCGGTGGCACCAATATGCTCAAAATCTGCCGCGTTTCCTGACGCCAAACCCGCCAGCGCGGTGCTCCATCTGGGCGCGGCGCGGGCAAAAAGTGGCAAGTTAGCCGCAAGGTTTGGGGCATGGGCTAACGCTAAAATTCGCCCAAGGTAAAAAAGTTACCAAGCAGTTACCAAACTTTCGGAGATCCCCCATGGCACTCGTTTCCTTGCGCGAATTGTTGGACCACGCCGCCCTTGAGGGCTACGGCATTCCCGCGTTCAACGTCAACAACCTGGAGCAAATCCAGGCGGTCATGGAGGCTGCCAACGAAGTGGGCGCCCCCGTCATCCTGCAAGCCAGCGCTGGCGCACGCAAATACGCAGGCGAAGCCTTTATCAAGCACCTGATTTCTGCCGCGGTGGAGGCCTATCCACACATCCCGCTGGTCATGCACCAAGACCATGGCCAAAGCCCATCGGTGTGCCAAGGCGCGATTGACCTGGGATTTAGCTCGGTGATGATGGACGGCAGCCTGGAGGCCGACGGCAAGTCGATTGCCAGCTACGACTACAACGTGGAAGTCACGCAAAAAGTGGTGGCCATGGCCCACGCCCGCGGCGTGACGGTGGAAGGCGAACTCGGCTGCCTGGGATCGTTGGAGACCATGCAAGGCGACAAGGAAGACGGCCACGGCACCGACGCGGTGATGACCATGGAACAGTTGCTGACCGACCCCGAGCAGGCGGCTGACTTTGTCAAGCGCACCCAGCTCGACGCCTTGGCCATTGCCATCGGCACCAGCCACGGCGCCTACAAGTTCACGCGCAAGCCCACAGGCGACATTCTGGCCATTGAGCGGATCAAGGAAATCAACCGCCGCTTGCCCAACACGCATCTGGTGATGCACGGATCGAGCAGCGTGCCGCAAGACCTGCTGGCCCTCATCAACCAGTACGGTGGCAAGATGAAAGAGACCTACGGCGTGCCGGTGGAAGAGATTCAAAAGGCCATCAAGTTTGGCGTGCGCAAGATCAACATCGACACCGACATCCGCCTGGCCATGACGGCGGCCTGCCGCAAGTTTTTGTGGGAGAACCCCGACAAGTTCGACGCCCGCGAATGGCTCAAGCCCGCGCGCGAAGCCGCCAAGCAAATCTGCAAGCAGCGCTACATGGAATTTGGCTGCGAAGGCCAGGGCGCCAAGATCAAGGGCGACAGCCTGTCGGTCGTGGCCGCCAAATACAACCGGGGCGAACTGGCGCAAGTCGTCCAGTAAAGCGCAGCGCAGGGCGCCATGGCGCCCGGGCGATGTGAAATTGCGATAATTGGGGCCCGCAGCGAAATTGTGTTTCGCGGCGGGCTTTTCACTTATCGGACCCCATGACTTCTGCCCTGCACACTTCTGCCCTTAAATCCCTCACGCTGCTGGCACGCGGCAAGGTTCGCGACAACTACGCCGTGGGCACCGACCGCATCCTGATGGTGGCCAGCGACCGCCTGAGCGCGTTTGACGTGATCATGGGCGAGCCCATTCCGGGCAAGGGCGCGCTGCTCACGCAAATGGCACTGTTCTGGTTTGAAAAACTCGGCCCCCACGGCCTCAATATTTGCCCGATCCACCTCACTGGCGACGCACCCGAGAGCGTGGTCACGCCCGAAGAAGTGCCCCAAGTCACCGGCCGCTCCATGCTGGTCAAGCGCCTCAAGCCCCTGCCGGTAGAAGCCGTGGTGCGCGGCTACCTGGCGGGCAGCGGCTGGAAGGAATACCAGCACAACAGCGCCGTCTGCGGCGTGGCGCTGCCCCCCGGCCTGAAAAACGCGTCCAAACTGCCCGCGCCGATTTACACCCCGGCGGCCAAAGCGGCCGTGGGCGACCACGACGAAAACATCACTTTTGAGCAAACCGTGGAGATGATTGGCCTTGACCTGGCCACCCGCATCCGCGATCTGAGCATTGCGCTGTACCAAGCGGCGGCCGAGTTTGCGCTGACCAAGGGCATCATCATTGCCGACACCAAGTTTGAGTTTGGCCTGGACGCGGACGGTACGCTCACGCTGATGGACGAGGTGCTCACGCCCGATTCTTCGCGCTTTTGGCCGCAAGAAAGTTACCAAGAGGGTACCAACCCGCCAAGCTACGACAAGCAGTTTGTGCGCGACTGGCTGGAGACCGCTTTGGTGGATGGCAAGCCCTGGGACAAGACCCCGCCCGCACCCCGCGTGCCGGACGCGGTGATCCAGAAGACGGCGGCCAAATACCAAGAGGCTTTGGCGCGATTGACGGCGTAAGCGGTTCGGGCGCCGCATCGGGCGCCAACACCTGCCGAAGTTCGGCCCTATAAAAACTGGTTGACCAATCCCTGGTTGCGGCCCTGGTTTTTGGCCTGGTACAGGGCCCGGTCGGCGAGATGGAGCAACTCATCGACCGTGTGCTGCGCAGGGCAAATCACGACCGCGCCCAAACTGATCGTGCAGCGAATCTCGCCATGCGTCGTGAGCACCGGATTCGCGGCCACGAGGCTCGGCAGACGTTGGGCCACCACGCGGCCTTCTTGGGCCCCATGCAGCAGGATGGCGAATTCGTCTCCACCGATGCGCGCCAATAAATCCCCGGGGCGCAAGTGCCGGCCTATGCAGTCGCTGACTTCACGCAGCACCGCGTCTCCCGCAGCGTGGCCCCATTGGTCATTGATTTGTTTGAACTGGTCCAGATCAAACAGCATCACTGTCACCGGTTCTTGCTTTAACCGCAGGTCTGGCAAGCGTCGCTGCGCCTGGTCAATGAAGCTGCGCCGGTTCAGCAGCCCCGTCAATGCATCGGTTTCTGCCAGCACGCGCAAATCGCTTTCGAGGCTCTTTTTTTCAGTGATGTCAAAAATGGCGCCAGCCTGCCCCAGGGGTTTGCCATGGGCGTCGTGGAAAACCGCTTTGTAAAACGTGACATCGCGCCTGCTGCCGTCGGACCATTGGACCCGTGCGTCATAGATTTGTCGCGCCCCTGCGCTGAGCAGCTTTTGGTCGGCGGCATCGTAGACCTGCGCAAGCTCAAGGGGCGCGACGTCGTAGACTGTTTTCCCAATAATCTGGTCGCGTGGCAAACCGAGGTAATCGACAAAAGCCTGGTTGCATTCAATGTATACCCCGGCTGCATTTTTGATAAAAATCGGTGAGGGAATATTGTCCAGACTCGTACGCATAGCCTGGTGCTCCATGTGCATCTGCTGGAGCCGCGCCGTCTGCCCGTGCGGGGAGCGCAAGCGCGCCAATAATGCCTCCACGCGCTTGGGCAAGGCACCGGCCGCCTGGGCTTGGAGCACATCGACGGCACCTTGTTCCCACGCCAGGGCTTCTACCTGTTCCAAAGCGCAGACCTCAGGCAGCCACATCGCCCACGGAAGCACATCAAGCCAGCCTGCGTCGCGCAAGGCTGCCACACAGCGCTGCCATTGACCCGGCTGGCTGCCATCGACCAGCCAGCACCGACCCAGTGGCGCTTGCGCAAGCCACTGCTGCAAAAGGGCCGGGACGCTTGCTTCGGAAAAGTACGCGCCGTGGCTATAACTTACCCAGGGCCGCAACGCAGCGGGAATAGGACCGCCACTGAGCAGAAAAAAGGCATTTTCTTTTTCCATATTTGACATGATTAAGATAAAGCAAATGGTTTTCTTGCATTATCCAGTACAAACCACTAGGTCAAAAATGGGGCCGCCATTTGCGGCCTGTGCCGCCGCTAGTTCAGCGCCATGCTCAGCTTGCGCCGGTAGGCGGAGATGAGCTGGGCTTGCGGGTCTTCGTTGACCATGGCCTTGCCCAGCAGCTCAATACCGCCGGCCGCCTTGCCTGCGTCCTTGGCGTCCTTGGGCTTGGGCGGGGTGAGCA
>CANCJD010000045.1 GCA_947378275.1 Comamonadaceae bacterium | reverse complement strand
CAAAATGGTTCGATATAACTGCATAGGCTGATTATGGACAAACCACAGGACGAGCGGGCCAAGGACAAACAGGCCTTGCGCAAGACCTTGCTGCAGCAGCGCCAGGAACTCCCCGACCGCCTGCACCGCGCCGAGCTGCTGCTGCGCGTCATGCGCATCTGGCTGGTGGGCCGCACCGACACCACCATTGGCGCCTACTGGCCCATCAAGGGCGAGTTTGACCCGCTGCCCGCGCTGCACCGCTGGAAAGAGGACGGTGAACTCAGCGACGCCCCCCAGCGCCGGCGCATTGCGCTACCGGTGATCAACAAGCTGCACAAAACCATGACCTTCCATAGCTGGTACCCCGGCTGCCCCATGGAAGAAGACGCCTACGGCATCCCCAAACCCAAAGACACCGAGCTGGTGGCGCCCAGCCTGCTGTTTGTGCCTTGCGTGGGCTATAGCGCAGGGGGGTATCGCCTGGGTTACGGCGGTGGTTTTTACGACCGCATGCTGGCCAGCCTGGAGCCCAAGCCCTTCACCGTGGGCCTGGCCTTTGGCACCAATTACGTGCCAGATTTCGCGCCCGAGGCGCACGACATGCCGCTGGACGCGGTGCTGACCGACTACGGCGTGGCCTGGCCGCTGGACCCCATGGCGCGTGCGCCGCGCTGAGTCCGCTTTCGTTTTTCAGCCAACCCGCCATTTGCCCCCCGGCACTGTGGCTGGGCGGTCCCTCAGGGGGTTTGCGCCATCAAGGCCCGCACATCCCCCGAATAGCCTTGCAATGCGCTCACCATGTTTTTGCGCTGCTGCGCCGTGGCGCTGCGGTGCAACTCGGCCATGGCTTCGCAGGTTTGGTTCACTGCCTGGTCTTTGTAAGCGCGGTAGCTGGCATCGGGCGAGTGAAAGAAGCCTTTGGCCAGGGCGGTTAGGGCAGACTGCGCGGTGCTGGCATCCGCCTGGCGCAGTTTGGGGAGGGTTTGCAAAATTTCTTGTTGGCGGCGCAGCAGTTCGCGGTAGTGCAGCGGCTCGTCGCTGCCAACCTTGTCCATGCTGGCCTGGAGCTGGCGCAGTTGGGCGGGGTTGAGCGGGCCGTAAAAGTCCTCCAGCCGTTCGCGGATTTTTTGGGTGCGCCGGGTGATGCTGTCGTGGTCGGTGGTGAGCCATTCCTCCCGCCATTTGCGGTTGTTTTTCTCATAGGTGGCCGCCATGGATTTGAGCTGGCTGGCCTGCAGCGTGGGCGCTACGGCCGCCGCGCCGGGCAGGGCGCGCTCCACCAGCGTTTCCATGCGCTGCACGCTTTGGGCGTACAGGGCGCAGATTTGCCCGGCCGTGGGTTGGGGCTGGCTGGCCAGCTTCTCGGCGGTTTGCAGCAGTTCGGCCAGCTGCGGCAGCTCTTCTTGGCGGTGCCAGCGGGCCAAGGCCGCCAGGTCGGTGCGTACGCGCTGGCTTTGCGCCTTGTCAAAGTCGGCAAAGCCGTCAAGCCACCAGTGCATCAGCTCGGGCGCGTTGTTGTAGCTTAGGCGCACGGCCGAGCAGCCGCTCATGCCCAGCAGCAGCGCTGCGCACAGTGCGACGGATAGGGCGCGGATAATGTTGCGCAATCGCCATGCACCCACCGCAGGCAAATAATTTGGAAGAAGAGGCATGCCCGTGAGTCTATTTCAGCCCCGTGATGCAAGCGCGTCCAGCCCGTCCCTTACTGCACCTGTGGATGTGGTCATCATGGCCGCAGGCAAGGGCACGCGCATGAAAAGCCGCCTGCCCAAAGTGCTGCAGCGCCTGGCCCATGTGCCGCTGGTGCAGCATGTGCTGGCCACGGCGCAGCAATTGCAGGCGCGCTCGGCGGTGGTGATTACCGGCCATGGCGCGCAGCAGGTGGAAGCGGCGCTGGCCGGTTTGGGTGGCGCGCTGGCGCTGAAATTTGTGCGCCAGGAACCCCAGCTTGGCACCGGCCACGCGGTGCAGCAGGCGCTGCCCGTGCTGGGCGACGACGGTGTGGTGGTGGTGCTCTCGGGCGACGTGCCGCTCACCCAGGCTGACACGCTGCAGGCGCTGATTGCGCTGTGCGCGGGCCAGCACCTGGCGCTCTTGACCATTGACCTGCCCGACCCCACCGGTTATGGGCGCGTGGTGCGCGCAGGCGAGGCGGTGCAGGCCATCGTGGAGCACAAAGACGCTAGCGCCCAGCAGAGCGCGATTACCGAGATATACAGCGGCATCATGGCCGTGCCCGCCGCGCTGCTCAAGCGCTGGCTGGCGCGCCTGGACAACCACAACGCCCAGGGCGAGTACTACCTGACCGACATCGTCAAATTTGCCGCCCAAGACGGCGTGACCGTGCTGGCGCAAAAAACCACGGACGCGGTGCAAGTGGCCGGCATCAACAGCCCGGTGCAACTGGCCGAGCTAGAGCGCAGTTTTCAGCACCGCCAGGCGACAGCGCTGATGGAGGCTGGCGTGCGCCTGGCCGACCCGGCACGCCTGGACGTGCGTGGCCACCTGCGGTGTGGCATGGACGTAGAAATTGACGTGAACTGCATCTTTGAAGGCGAGGTGTCGCTGGGCGACGGCGTGCGCATTGGCGCCAACTGCGTGCTGGCGAATTGCACGGTAGCCGCAGACGCCGTGATCCACCCCTTTACCCACATTGACGGCGGCGCCCAGGGTGCCAGCGTGGGCGAGGGTGCGCTGATTGGCCCCTTTGCCCGCCTGCGTCCGGGCGCGCAACTGGGCGCGCAAGTACACATCGGCAACTTTGTCGAGGTCAAAAACTCCACGCTGGCAGACGGCGCCAAGGCCAACCACCTGGCCTATCTGGGCGACGCCACCGTGGGCGAGCGCGTCAACTTTGGCGCAGGCAGCATCACCGCCAACTACGACGGCGCCAACAAACACCGCACCACCATTGAGGCCGATGTGCATGTGGGCAGCAACTGCGTGCTGGTGGCCCCCGTCACCCTGGGCGCAGGCGCCACGGTGGGCGGTGGCTCCACCATCACCAAAGACGTGCCTGCGGGCGCGTTGAGCGTGGCGCGCGGCAAGCAGACGAATATTACGAACTGGGCGCGGCCGAAGAAGCAGGCGAAGTAGCGCCCAACAAGGCCCTTAACTGCGAAGCCCCAGCGGCCAGGTGCTGCTGAACTTGGCGCGTTTGAGGCTGAAAAACGCCTTGACGTTGCGCACATTGGCGTCCTGCGTGAGCAGGCGTTGCGTCACAGCCAGGTAGTCGGCCATGTCGCGGGCCTGGATGACGAGCATGAAGTCGGGGCCCGGCGACACCCGCCAGCACTGTTGCACCGCGTCGTCTGCCACGGCGCGGGCCTCAAAGGCGTCCAGGTGCTCGGCGCCTTGGCGGTCCAGCGTCACTTCCACCAGCGCGCTTAAGCCCTGGCCTTGCAGGGCGGCCAGCCGGTCGGCGCTGAGCACCGCCACTTGGCGCTCAATCCAGCCCGCATCCAGCAGGCGCTTGACGCGGCGCAGGCAGGTGGGCGGCGACAAGTGCAAGAGCGCGGCCAACGCCAGGTTGCTGCGCGAGGCGTCGTGTTGCAGGGCGTCGAGCAGTTTCAGGTCGGTTGCGTCAAGGAAATTTTGTTCCATAAATTTATAAAATTTAATGCTTAGTTTCGTCTTGGAAATTTATTGAAATTTTATGCCGATAAGCTTGGATATTTATCGATTAATTTTTCAGCGTCTTGCCTAAGATGGCGTCCATCACTTTTCGTGGAGTTTGCTTATGTGTGGCATCGTCGGCGCCGTTTCTACCCGCAACATCGTTCCCATCCTGGTCCAAGGCCTACAAAGGCTGGAGTACCGGGGCTATGACTCCTGTGGCGTGGCCGTGCATGCCGCCAGCCTAGGCCAGCCTCAGGGCGGCTTGCGCCGGGCGCGCAGCACCGACCGGGTGTCTGAGTTGATGGCGCAGGTGGAGGTGGACCACATTGAAGGCGGCACTGGCATCGCCCACACGCGCTGGGCCACCCATGGCGCGCCGGCCGTGCGCAACGCACATCCGCATTTCAGCCACGGCCCGCAAACAGCGCAGCCCGACAGTGCCGCACGCGTGGCGCTGGTGCACAACGGCATCATCGAAAACCACGACGCCCTGCGCGCCACGCTGCAGGCCAAAGGCTATGTGTTTGCCAGCCAGACCGACACCGAAGTCATCGCCCATTTGGTGGACAGCCTGTACCAGGGCGATTTGTTTGACGCAGTCAAAGCCGCGCTGGCGCAACTCCACGGCGCCTATGCGGTGGCGGTGTTTCACAAGGACGAGCCGCACCGCGTGGTGGCGGCGCGCGCCGGTTCGCCTTTGATTTTGGGCGTGGGCAAAGACCACAGCGAAACCTTTTTGGCCAGCGACGCCATGGCCCTGGCCGGGGTGACCGACCAGATCGTCTACCTGGAAGAGGGCGACGCGGTGGACATTCAGCTTGGCAAATACTGGATTGAAGACCGCGAGCGCCGCCCCGTGACCCGGGCGGTAAAAACCGTGCACGCCCACAGCGGCGCGGCCGAACTCGGGCCCTACCGCCACTACATGCAAAAAGAGATTTTTGAGCAGCCGCGCGCCATTGCCGACACGCTCGAAGGCATTGAAGGCATCACCCCCGAGCTGTTTGGCGACGGCGCGTTCAGCGTGTTCAAGGCCATCGACCGCGTGCTGATATTGGCCTGCGGCACCAGCTATTACAGCGGCTGCGTGGCCAAGTACTGGATTGAGGCGATTGCCCAGGTACCCTGCCAGGTAGAGATTGCCAGCGAATACCGCTACCGCGACTCGGTGCCTGACGCGCGCACCCTGGTCGTCACCCTCAGCCAATCGGGCGAGACCGCTGACACGCTGGCGGCTCTCCGCCACGCCCAAAGCCTGGGCATGGCGTACACCCTGACCATTTGCAACGTGGCCACATCGGCCATGGTGCGTGAATGCAAGCTGGCCTACGTCACCCGCGCGGGCACCGAGATTGGCGTGGCGTCTACCAAGGCGTTTACCACCCAGCTCGCCGCCCTGTTTTTGCTGACGCTGGCGCTGGCGCAAACCAAAGGCTTGCTCAGCGACACGCAAGAGGCCGAGCACCTCAAAGCCATGCGCCACCTGCCCGCCGCGCTGCAGGCGGTGCTTGCTTTAGAGCCGCAGGTGATTGCCTGGGCGCAAGAATTTGCATCCAAAGAAAACGCGCTGTTTTTGGGCCGGGGCACGCACTACCCGATTGCCCTGGAAGGCGCGCTCAAGCTCAAGGAAATCACCTACATCCACGCCGAAGCCTATGCGGCGGGCGAACTCAAACACGGCCCGCTGGCGCTGGTGACCAGCGCCATGCCGGTGGTCACGGTGGCGCCCAATGACGCGCTCCTGGAAAAGCTCAAAAGCAATATGCACGAGGTGCGCGCCCGCGGTGGCGTGCTTTATGTGCTGGCCGACGCCGACACCCGCATCGACAGCAGCGAAGGCATCAACGTCATCCGCATGCCCGAACACTACGGCCTGCTATCGCCCATCTTGCACGTGGTGCCGCTGCAATTGCTGGCGTACCACACGGCGTGTGCGCGGGGGACGGATGTGGATAAGCCTCGTAATCTTGCCAAATCGGTAACAGTTGAATAAATCGGCTGGGTATCAAGCGCCTTTGAGCGCCCCCGCCAAATACTCCATCAGCACCGCCACCCGGTGCGGGATGTAGCGGTTGCTGGGCAGCACCGCATAAATGCCCAGCGGCGGTGATTCAAACCCACCCAGTATTTCGACCACCTCTTGGCGCGCTAAAAAGGGTTCAGCCAAAAAATCGGGCTGCAGCGCGATGCCCATGCCCCGCGCCGTGGCCTGCAAGAGCGCCACGCCGTTGTTGGCCGTCAGACGCCCGCGCACGGCGAACTGCTGCACTTGCGCGTCCACCTGGTAGGGCCAGGTGGCGGTGTTGCTGGTCATGGAATACACCAGGCACTCGTGGTGTTGCAGTTGCGCCGGGTGGCTGGGTTGGCCGTGCTGGGCCAGATAGGCGGGGGCGGCCACGGTCAGCAAGCGGCATTGGCCGAGCTTGCGCACGATGTCACCGGGTTGCAGGTCGGCGGTAATGCGGATGGCCAGGTCAATGCCTTCTTCGACCAGGTTGGCGCGCTGGTCCGAAAAATTCAGCAGCAGCTCGATGTGCGGTTGTGCCTGGGCGAATTCCAGCAATGCGGGCATCAGGCGTTGCAGGCCAAAGCTCAGCGGCAGCGCCAGGCGTATGCGGCCCCGGGGTACCGCCTTTTCTTCGGCCAGGCGGGACTCGGCCACGTCCACCAGGTTCAGGATGACGCGGCACTTTTCCAGATAGGCCGCACCGGCGGCAGTGAGCGTCAAGCTGCGGGTGCTGCGCGTCATCAGTTTGGCGCCTAGGTGTTTTTCCAGGGCTGCAATTTGGCGGGTCACTGCCGAGCGGGCAACTTGCAGCTGGTCGGCCACCGCCGTAAAGCTACCGGCCTCGGCGACCCGCACAAAGGTTTGCATTGCATCGAGTTTGTCCATTGTTGCGTATTGTGCAACAAGTAATTGTTGATTAGCTACTTTATCTATCGTTCTGAGGCGTCTACATTCACCTCACCGAAAGCACACACACCATGCAAACCTTACGCAACGTCCTCTTTGTTCCCCATGGCGCGCCCACCTTTGCCCTGCAGCCGAGAGC
Source organism: Comamonadaceae bacterium (assembly GCA_947378275.1). GTDB lineage: Bacteria > Pseudomonadota > Gammaproteobacteria > Burkholderiales > Burkholderiaceae_C > Allorhodoferax. The sequence goes on along the minus strand of CANCJD010000045.1, from coordinate 8,557 downwards.
CGCTGGCGCTGCCATGACGCAGCTGGCGCAGTCCTTTGGCGCGCCGCGCGCCATCGTGGTGGTCAGCCCGCATTGGGAAACTGCGGTCCCCACCGTGGGCACGGGCACGCAGTTAGAGACCATTTACGACTTTGGCGGCTTTGACTCGCGCCTATACGACATTCGCTATCCCGCCACCGGTTGCCCCGAGGCGGCCAAACAGGTCGTGGCGGCCTTACAGGCGAACGGCTTTGAGGTGCAAGAAGACGCCCGACGTGGCCTGGACCATGGCGCATGGATCCCCTTGCGTCAGATGTTTCCCGACGCCGACATTCCGGTCATTCCCCTGTCGGTGCAAACCCATGCCGGCCCCGAACACGCCTACCGCATTGGCCAGGCACTCGCGGCTTTGGCCGAGCAGAACATTTTGATCGTGGCATCGGGCAACGTCACCCACAACCTGCGTGATTACCAGATGGCGCGCATGGCAGGCGGCCAAACGCCCGTTTACGTGCAAGACTTTGCCGACTGGGTGCACCAGCACATGGTGGGCAAAGACGTAGCGTCCCTGTTGAACTACCGCCAGGCCAGCGCCAGCGGCGCGCGTGCCCACCCGAGCGAAGACCATTTGTTGCCTTTGTTTACCGCCTTGGGCGCAGCGGGTGCCAAAGCCCAGCCCCAAGCCTTTTACCGTGGCATCAGCGACTATGTGATCGCCATGGACGGCTACGCCTTTCACTAAAAAATGACCACCATGAACACGCACTACACCACTACCGCCAAGGGCCTGCACTGGCTCATGGCGCTCATGATTTTTGGCTTACTGGCCTTGGGTTTTTACATGTCTGATTTGCCGCTGTCGCCAGAGAAGCTGCAGTTTTACTCCTGGCACAAATGGGCGGGCGTTACGGTGTTTCTGCTGGTGTGGCTGCGCCTGCTGTGGCGCGTGACGCACCGTCCACCTGCCTATTCGCTGGGCATGTCGGGCCTGCAGCAGGCGCTGGCCCACACCGGCCACTTGGTGCTTTATGTCTTGATGATCGTGATCCCCTTGAGTGGTTGGCTCATGAGCTCGGCCAAGGGCGTGCAGACCGTGTGGTTTGGCGTGCTGCCCCTGCCCGACCTGATTGGCCGCGACAAGGCGTTGGGCAAGCAACTGGCCGAACTGCACTCGGCGCTGAACATTGGCCTCTTGCTGCTGATTGGCGGCCACGCGGCGGCGGCGCTATTTCATCACCTGGTGCACAAGGACGACATCTTGCGCCGCATGCTGCCCGCCCGTGCCAATTCCAAAATTTAAAGAAACTGCTATGTCCCAAATTTCAACATTTTTCGGCCGGTCTGCTTTTGTAGTGACCACCACTCTGGCGCTGGCCGCAGCCGTTCAAGCCGCGCCCTACCAAGCGGTGCAGTTGGACAAAAGCAAGGTCAGTTTCAGCTACAAGCAAATGGGCGTAGGCATGGACGGGCACTTTGCCAAGTTCAGCCCGCAGCTCAGTTTTGACCCGGCCAAGCCCGAGCAAACCAAGGCCAGTATCGAGATCGATCTCGCCAGCGTTGACACCGGCTCTGGCGAAGCCGACCAAGAGGTGGTGGGCAAATCGTGGTTCAACACATCGGCTTTTCCCAAAGCCGTGTTCGTCGCCAAGCAGGTCAAACAGACCGCGCCCAATGTGTACGAGGTGCTGGGCACGCTCACCATCAAGGGCCATGCCCGTGATGTGAAATTCCCCATGAAGCACACGCCCCAAGGCAAGCTGGGCGTCTTAACCGGCAGCTTTACTTTGCAACGCGCCGACTACGCCATTGGCGAAGGCATGTGGTCCAAATTCGATGTCGTGGCCAACGAAATCTTGGTCAGTTTCCAAATCACCGCTCTCACGGGCAAATAACGTTTTTTTAACAGGAGTATCTTTATGAAATCATTCAAACAAATCAGCGCCGCTTTGGCCTTGGTCACTTTGGCAGCTGGCTCGGCCATGGCCGCACCAGTCACCTACACGGTGGACGGTTCGCACACTTTCCCGCGTTTTTCGTATTCGCATTTTGGTTACTCCACCCAGCTCAGCAGCTTTGGCAAGACCACCGGCACCGTGGTGTTTGACGCCCAAGCCAAAACGGGTTCGGTTGATATTGCCATCGACACCACCACCGTGAATACCGGCTTTGCTGACTTCAACGGCCACATTCAGGGCGAAGACTTCCTGGACACCGCCAAGTTCCCCAAAGCCACTTTCAAGTCCACCAAAGTGGTGTTTGAAGGCGACAAGCCCGCAGCCATCGAAGGCCAGCTCACCATCAAAGGCGTGACCAAGCCCGTCACGCTTACGGTCACGTCCTTTCAGGCCATGCCCCACCCGATGATGAAAGTGCCCGCCATGGGCGCCAACGCTTTTGTCACGATCAAGCGCAGCGAATTCAATGCGGGCAAATACGCGCCCTACGTGGGTGACGACGTGCGCATCGACATCGCGATCGAAGCCCAAGCCAAGTAAGCAGCAGCTTGCTTAAAGAAAAAGGGGCTGATTTCAGCCCCTTTTTTGCGTCTGGGTGTTGAAGAGGTTTAGGCGGTCAAGCCCACGGCTTGTGCCGCAATGTCCAGCGAGCGCAGGCGCAGCGGGGTGTCAAACACATCGCACACCACCATCAACTCATCGGCTCCGGTCGCCTGCGCGAGCTGGTTCAGGCCCGCGCCCACGGTTTCGGGCCCGCCCACCACGGCAGCACCCAAAAAGTCGCCAATCGCGGCGCGCTCTTGCGGGCTGCATTGCGCCATAAAGTGCGCGGTCGGGGCCTGCAACTGCCGCCGGTCGCCGCGCAAGATGCCCAGCACCCGTTGGTAAACGCTGCTGGCCAAAAACTCGGCTTCTTCGTCGGTTGGCGCGGCCACCAGTGGCACGCCGATGGCGACATAGGGTTGGGCCAAATGCTCGGACGGCTGAAACAGCTGGCGGTACAAGTCCACCGCCTGGTGCAGCAGGCGCGGCGCAAAGTGCGATGCAAACGCATAGGGCAAGCCGCGCTGGGCCGCCAGTTGCGCAGAAAACAGGCTTGAGCCCAGCAACCAGATGGGCACCTGCGTGCCCGCACCCGGCATCGCCACAATGCGTTGGCCGGGCTGCGCGGGCCCCAGCAGGCGCTGCAACTCTGCTACGTCGCGTGGAAAGTCGGCTTCCGTCTCGGGACGGTCACGGCGCAGGGCGCGCATGGTGGCCGGGTCGGTGCCCGGCGCGCGGCCCAGGCCCAGGTCAATGCGGTCGGGGTACAGCGCGGCCAGCGTGCCAAAAGCCTCGGCCACCACCAGCGGCGCATGGTTGGGCAGCATGATGCCGCCCGAACCCACCCGGATACGCTGCGTGCCACCGGCCAGATAGCCCACCAGTACGGCAGTGGCAGAACTGGCAATGCCCTGCATATTGTGGTGTTCAGCGACCCAGTAACGGGTAAAACCCAGCCGCTCAGCATGTTGGGCGGTGGCCAGCGCGGTGGTCAGCGCCTGGCCCACGCTGGCGCCTTCACGCACGGCCACCAGATCAAGCATGGACAGGGCGAATGGGGGTTGAGGCTGCATAGTGGGGGAATGTTGACGGCGAATTGCGCCCAATTATGCGCAGCCTTGGCCGCGCCTGAGCCTGCCGCAGGTCATTCATGCAGGCAGATGGCCTGCGTTTTACCAAACCTCGGTCTTCGGTCGTCACAATGCAGACACCTTGTTTTTGGAGAAGTCATGCATTCTGGTTCCCGCTCCACGCCGCCTGAGCCCCGTCCTGCCACCAGTTTTCCGCCCAGCGACGCCACCACCCAGCAAGACCGCGCCCAACTCGCCTTGCTGCGCGCCCACCGTCGCGCGCATCGCCGCCGGGCAGATGCCACCTTGCCACTGCCCGCGCTGATCGCCGACCACCTGGAGGCGCCGCCCCTGACCCGGGGCCAGCGCCTGGCCGACGGCGTGGCCGCCACCATTGGTTCCTGGCGCTTTATCGTGCTGCAAAGTACCGCCATCGTGATGTGGATCACTGGCAACGTGCTGGTGGGCGCCAATTCCTGGGATCCGTATCCCTTCATCCTGCTCAATTTGCTGCTGTCGTTTCAAGCCGCGTATACGGCCCCGGCCATCATGATGAGCCAGAACCGCCAGTCTGAACTTGACCGCCGCCACGCCCAAAGCGACTACGAAATCAACGTCAAGGCCGAACTGGAAATTGAGCTGCTGCATGAAAAAATCGACATCCTCAAAGAGCAGGAGTTGTTGGCGCTCACCCAGGCGGTGCGCGAGCTGTCGGCGCAGCTCGAAACCCTGTCCAAGCGTCTGCCGTAAAACGCGTTGGCCCTGAAACCTGCCCGCAGGGGCAGCACCCCTGTTCTAAGATCGCCGCCTATGCACACCACCGCCCTTGTTTTGTTTTCCGGAGGTCAAGACTCCACCACCTGCCTGGCCTATGCGCTATCCAAGTACGAACGCGTGGAAACCGTGGCCTTCGACTACGGCCAGCGCCACCACATCGAGCTCGACGCCCGCCTGAACGTGCTGCGCGAACTGCGCGCACGCTTCCCAGCCTGGGCGGCCAAACTCGGCCAAGACCATTTGCTTGACCTGGCCGTGCTGGGCGAGGTGAGTGAGACTTCGCTTACCCGCGACACCGCCATCGCCATGGAAGCCAGCGGCCTGCCCAACAGCTTTGTGCCCGGGCGCAATCTGCTGTTTTTGACGCTGGCCGCAGCCCTGGCCTACCGCCGGGGCCTGCAGGTGATCGTCACCGGCGTGTGCGAGACCGATTTTTCAGGCTACCCCGACTGCCGCGACGACACCATGAAAGCCATGCAACTCGCGCTCTCGCTGGGCATGGACAGGCGCTTTCTGATCGAGACCCCGCTCATGTGGATCGACAAAGCGGCCACGTGGTGTATGGCGAACGACTTGGGTGCGCAGGCTGACGCACAAGGCGGCGGCAAGGCGTTGGTGGATTTGATCGTGGAGCACACCCACACCTGCTATTTGGGCGAACGCAGTCAGCGCCACGCCTGGGGCTATGGCTGCGCCACTTGCCCGGCCTGTGAGTTGCGGGCCAAGGGATTTGCGGCGTTTCGGGATGCTGGTTTTCGGTGAGGTTTTTCCCTCACTCTCTTTTTACCCTCGCCAGGTGGGTGGTTTATCCCCCCCTATCCCCCCGACCCCCTTTCCACCCCCGCGGGGTGGAAAGGGGGAGCGAACAGCCACATTTTGTTTTTTCGCTTCGGCTAGCGCACCACAGGCCACTATGACCGCGCGCGCTTCACCGATGCCACGCCAGTAGAAGGCTAGCCGAAGCGACGAAATCAAATGTTGACTTGGCTCCCCCTTTCCACCCTGCGGGGGTGGAAAGCGGGTTGGGGGGATAGGGGGGGGACGGAAGTTAAAGTGAAAGAGAAAGTTAAAGCGCCTTTTCCACCACCTCAAACCGCGAGCCTGCGCCGCCAGCCGCAGGCTCCAAAACCCAACTCTTGGTATGAAACCGCGCCACCCCCGGCCGGTGCGCAATCGACACCAAACCCCCGTTGCGCGCAGCCAGCAAGTCCACCAGGCGCTGGTAGAGCGTGGCCTCGGTATCGGCGTCCAGCGCGCTGGTGGCCTCGTCGGCAAACACCCATTGCGGCTTCTTTAAAAACACCCGTGCTAGCGCCAGGCGCTGCTGCTCGCCGCCTGAGAGTTTTTGGCCCCACAGGTCGGCCTGATCGAGCTTGTCGGCCAAGTCGGGCAGCAGCGCCCATTGCAGCGCGTCGTGCAGCTGGGTCTCGCTGTAGCGCGCGGGCAATTCGGGGTAAGCCAGCGCATCGCGCAGCGGTCCGTTAGGAAAGTAAGGCCGCTGCGGGATAAACATCGCTTCAACGGGGCGCGCCACCGTGCCGCTGGCAAAAGGCCAGATGCCGGCCAGCGCCCGAAACAGCGTGGACTTTCCCGCGCCCGACGGCCCCTGCAGCAGCACCCGTTCACCGGCGTGCGCCTGCAAGGCGGTGTGCGCCAAGAGCGCCACGCCGCTGGGCAAGGCCACATTCAAATCCTGCGTGCGCAGTTCGTTGGCCGGGGCTGTCGTCAAGGCAGGGGCGGCAGCTTCCAGGCTTTGCAGCGATGCTTCAAAGTGCGTCAAGCGGTCGGTGGTGGCGCGCCAGGTTGCCAGGCTGGGGTAGCTGTCCACAAACCAACTTAAGGCGCCTTGCACCTGGCCAAAGGCGCTCGATATTTGCATCAGCTCGCCGAGCTGAATGGCGCCGCTAAAAAAGCGGGGTGCGGCCACCACAAACGGAAAAACGACCGCCGCCTGGCCAAAAAAACTGGTGAACCAGACCAGGTTTTTCTGCGCCCGGATCAGCCGCAGGTAGTTGTCCAGCACCGCGCCAAACCGGCCCTCCAATTGGCTGCGCTCCACGCTTTCGCCACCATCGAGCGCAATTGACTCGCTGTACTCGCGCACCCGGATCATGTGGTGGCGAAAGTCGGCCTCCACCCGCTGCTGCGCAAAGTTCAGCGGAATTTGCGGCCGGCCAATGCGGTGCGTCAGCCAGCTGCCCGCCGCGCAATACAGCAGCGCCATCCAGACCATAAAGCCGGGAATGTTGTATTCCTGCCCACCCGCGCTAAACGCAAAGCCGCCCGAGAGGCCCCACAAAATGCCTACAAAACTGGCCAGCGTCACCACCGAATTGAGCAAGCCCATGGACAAGCCCAAGGTCAAGGACGTGAACTGGTTGACGTCTTCGGCAATGCGCTGGTCCGGGTTGTCCGGGGTGGCGTCGATGGCCGGGTCGGCCTTGCCGAAGCGGGCCAGTTCCAGCCGGTAGAAGGCCTGGCCCGAGAGCCAACGCTGCAAGGTGCTGCGCGTCATCCAACTGCGCCAGCGCATTTCCAGCAATTGCGTGAGGTAAAACTTGTAAACCGCAATCACGATGAACCCAAACGCCAGGTAGCTAAAGCGCCCCAGTTGCGTCCAGAACACCGGCTGGTTTTTTTCTTGCAGTGAATCGTAAAAGAGCTTGTTCCAGTCGTTGAACAGCACCGCCATATACACCAGCGCCAAGTTCAGCGCCACGATGGCCGCCAGCAGCAGGCGCGCGCGCCATTTTTCTTCGGAGAAAAAGTAGGGCCAGGACAGCGCCCAAACGCGGCGCACTTGCCGCATGGTGCGGCTCCAACTGCTGGCGCCGGGCGCCGGGAAGGTTTGGGGCAGGGGGTTCATCGTGGTCCCGTCAAGGCTTAGTTGCGCACGCCGCTGGCCACATGGCCCGAGGGCACATGGAGCGAGGCCGATTCGATGTGGCCGGTCTGGTCGTCAAAAAAGAAGTCGGGCTCAAATTCGCGCAAAAACGCGCCCTTGTCCAGCCCGCCCAAAAACATGGCCTCGTCCACCTCGATGTTCCAGTCCATCAGCGTGCGAATCGCGCGCTCGTGCGCCGGGGCGCTGCGCGCGGTGACCAGCGCGGTGCGTATGCGCATCTCTGGTTGCGCGGCCTGCTGCAAGACGTGCAGCGCCACCAAGAGCGGCTTGAACGGGCCGTCCGGCAGGGGCAGGGCGGCTTTGTCAGACTCATGTTGCTGAAAGGCGTTCAGCCCCTGGTCTTGGTACACGCGCTCGGCCTCGTCGCTAAACAGCACCGCGTCGCCGTCAAAGGCAATGCGCACCTCATGCGGGTGCGCGCTGCTGGCGTGGGCCGACTGCGGATACACCTGCGCTGCGGGCACGCCAGCGTCCAGTGCGCTGCGCACGTCGCTTAAATGCGTGCTCAAAAAAAGATTGGCCTTGAGCGGCTTCAGATAACGCCAGGGCGACTCGCCCCGCGTGAAGGTGCAGCGGATGATGGGCAGCGCGTAGTGCGCAGCCGAGCGCATCACGCGCAGGCCGCTGACCGGGTCGTTGCGCGACAAGATCACCACTTCCACCCGCTGCGCGGCCTCGGTGTTAAAGGCCAGCAGCTTTTGGACCAGCGAAAACGCCACTCCCGGTTTGGCCGGTACGTCCAGACGTTCAAGCTGCAGGCGCATATAGGCGCGGTCGTCGCCTTGCTCGAAGAGCTGGTTTTCCTCTTCAAAGTCAAACAGCGCGCGGCTCGAAATCGCCACCACCAGTTTGCCGTCCAGCGTTACAGCCATGGCGGGTCAGCGCTTGGCGCTCTTGGCAGCGGCGCTGGCCGGGGTTTGCAAAAACAAGCGGTAAACCGGGTTGTCGGTCTCCTCCACGTACGGGTAACCCAGTGCCAGCAAAAACTGGGCAAAAGCCTTGTTATCCGCCTTGGGCACCTGCAGGCCTACCAAAATGCGGCCATAGTCCGCGCCCTGGTTGCGGTAGTGAAAGAGGCTGATGTTCCAGCCCGGGCGCATCAGACTCAAAAACTTCATCAGCGCGCCTGGCCGCTCGGGGAAGATGAAGCGCAAAACGCGCTCGTCCTGCGCCAGACCCGAGTGGCCGCCCACCATGTGGCGGATGTGCTCTTTGGCCAGCTCGTCGTGCGTCAGGTCCAGGCTGGTAAAGCCGTGCTTGCCGAAGTTTTTGGCAATCTTGGCCGACTCGCCTTTGCCCTGCGTGGTCAGGCCCACAAACACATGGGC
>CANCJD010000044.1 GCA_947378275.1 Comamonadaceae bacterium | reverse complement strand
CTGCGCCGGGGGTAGTCGCCGTCGTTCATGCCCAGCAGGCACACCACTTCAAACGGAATGGCGCGCATGGGCATGAGCGTGCAAAAGGTAATGCCCCCGGCCCGAAAGCGCTGCTTGGCCTGGGGCAGCTCCAGCGCCTGCAGCCAGGCCGCGCGCACCACGGCCAGCGGCACGCTTTGCTCAAACTGGGCTTGTTCGCAGGCGCGCTGCCAGGCCTGCAGGCCGTCGTGCAGCGCAGCCAAGGCCAGGCGGTCGGCTTCGGTGTCGGCTTGCACCAAGTCGGCGAGCAGGGTTTGGCAGTGCATCACCCATTCCTGGGGTGTTGCGCTGGTGCTGGCCACCGCCCACCAGTGCAGCAGCGCGTGCAGCAGTTGCGCCAACGCGCCGGCCAGTTCGGCGTCCAGGCCGCCCACTTCGGCGTAAGGCGCAATGGTTTGCAGGCTGGGCAGCGGGGCGTCCACCGGCTGGGCGCCGCTGGCATAACCCAGCAGCATGCGGCGCAGGCCAAACCAGGCGCTGTTTTGCTCGCCACAGGCGTCCAGCCCCAAGTCTGCGCGGTGCTCGGCGTTCAGGCCCCAGCGGATGCCCGCGCCCGCCATCCACTGCGTGAGCTGGGGCAGCGATTCGGGTGCAATGCCAAAGCGCGCGGCCACGGCCGGCACTTCCAGCAGATCGACCAGCTCGCTCATGCGGCAGCGCTGCGCGGGCAGGCGCAAGAGCCAGGCCACGGCGGCAATCAGCGGGCTGCTGGCTTGGGCGCCCATGTCAGCAATGTCAAAGGGAATATGGCGCGCGTCGCCGCGCTTGTACTGGCCAAACACCGCGCGGATGGCCGGGGCCAGCGCCTCGATGTCGGGCACCATGACGATGATGTCGCGCGGGTTCAAAGGCGCTTGGCCCGCGTGCGCTGGGGGCTGGGCCAGCGCCTGCAAGAGCTGGTCGTGCAGCACTTCAAGCTCGCGCACCGCGCTGTGCGCGCTGTGAAAAACGATGGAGCGGTCTTGCGGGTCAATGGCGCACTGCGGGTGCTCGTGCAAGGGCACCAGGTCGCGGATGCGGTTTTGCACCTGCTGCAAGAGCGGCGTGTGGGGGCCTTCGTCGCTGTCGTCAAAGTAGTCGATCTTGGCCACGGCGAATTGTTGTTTGCTGTGTTCGGCGTCGTCAAAAACGTCAAGCTGGCGCACAAAGTCGCGGCTTTGGCGGCCCCAGGCGGCTAAGAGCGGGTGGGCGTGGGCGTGCATGTCTTGCAGCGGCACCTCGTCCAGCGCTTGGGCTTTGCGCAGGGGCTGGCGCCGGCGCAGCGAGCGCAGCAGTTCGCGCCCGTCCATGATGTCGCCCCAGTAGTAGCGGCAGGGATTGGGAATGGCCAAGATCACCTGGCTGTGCGGCGCCAGCGCGGCCAGCGCCTGCAGGGTGGCCGCAGGCATCTGGCTCATGCCAAAGGCGGTCACGCGCTGGGCTACCGGCTGCTCCAGCGGCGCACCACTGGCCAGGCGCTGCAAGACCTGCTGGTGCAGGCGCGGGCGGATGCATTGCTGCTCGGCCGCGCTGAGCGTGGCCAAGAGCGCGCGCCACAGCGCGCTTTGCCAAAGCTGGTCGGGCGCCAGGGCCTGGGCCACTCCGTTGGCCAGCAGCACGTGGTCGTGGCCTGCGGCCCAGGCTTCCAGCCAGTCGCTGCGGTAGTTTTGGTACTGGTCGTACAAATCGGCCAGTTGGGTGGCGAGCTGCAGCATGCGCTCGGGTTCGTCGCCCTGCAAGAAACTGGCCACCGGCGCAAACACGCTCGCCATGGCGGGCGCACCCAGCAAACCCGGCAGCAACTGCATCAATCGCCAGCCCATGGGCAGTTTGTCCAGCGGCGAATCGCTGGGCACCGCGTGCGCGCCCAGCACCTGGCGGTAGGTGCGCCACAAAAAGCGCGAAGGCAGCTCCACCCGCGTGGCCGCGCACACGCCGCCGTGGCGCGCCAACTCCATCTTCATCCACTCGGCCATGCCGTTGCTTTGCACCAGGATCACCTCTTCGGTCAGCGGCGGCAAAGGCGAACGCTGCAACCACGAAGCCACCACCTCGGCCAGGTTTTCAGCGCGGTTGCTGTGAAACGCGACAAAGCCTGGCTGCAGACGCGGCGGGTGGGTGGGCGGGGAGGACTCGGTGGACAAGGGGGCGGGGTGGGTCAAGGTGGGTGAATTGTGGGGCTAATATGGAAACCTACAACCGCCCGCAGAGGAACTTTCAACTATGAGCCGCCTGTCCCTCACCCGCGACAAGATTTACAAAACCGTGGCGCGCCAGTTGCATGGCGTGGTGCCTTGCTGGATGTGCGGCCAGCACGTGCTGCCGGGCGACGCCACGCTGGAGCACATCCGGCCTTTGAGCGAGGGCGGCAGCAGCCACCAAGACAACCTGGCCATCAGCCACGACGCCTGCAACCACCGCAGGCACGCCAAAACGGCTAGCTCCGACTAAACGCCGCCTCCAAATTTGCGGCACAAGTTGCGGCAAAAGGGCACCGCAAAGCCATTCACCATATACTGTTCATAACAACAGTATTTTGGAAAAAATGGTCGCCCAACAAGCCTTTGCGGAGTTTTTTGACGACAGCGCACCTGCCGCTGACGCGCTGGACGCGCTGCACGCCGACGTCTGGCGCGCCCACGCCTTGGCGCTGGCGCCCCAGCGCACCGTGGCCACGGGCGAGGCGCTTTTGGACCTGCATTTGCCCGGCGGCGGCTGGCCGGTAGGGGCGCTGACCGAGCTGCTGCAGGCGCCGGGCGTGCACAACGAATGGCGCTTGCTGGCCCCGGCGCTGGCGCGCTGCGGCACCGGGCCGGTGGTGCTGGTGGCGCCGCCGCACCTGCCTTTTGTGCCCGCCCTGGCCGCCCAGGGGCTAGCAGCGCGTCGCCTTCTGTGGTTCAAGCTGCCGCCGGGGTCTGCGCCAGTCGCTAAGAGCGCCAGCGCCACGCCCCTGTGGGCCACCGAGCAGGCGCTGCGCTGCGCGCCGGTGGACGCGGTGCTGGCCTGGTTGCCCCAGGCGCGCACCGACCAACTGCGCCGCCTGCACCTAGCGGCGGCCGAACACCACAAGCTGCTGTTTGTCATGCGCAACGACCAGGCCCGCCAAGACGCCTCGCCCGCCGTGCTGCGGCTGCAACTCTCAGCCGACGCCGATGGCGGTTTGTGCGTGGAACTGCTCAAGCGCCGGGGCCCGCCGCTAGACCACAGCCTGCACTTGGCGGCCCGCACGCCTGCGCTGCGCCAGTTGCTGGCGGTGGCCCATTGGCAGCAACCCGACCCGGCACCGCAAGCTGCGCCCCAGCCCGCAGCGCGGGTGCGGGCGCTTGTGCCCACGCAAGCCACCAGCCGCACGGCTGGCCGCGCCCTGTGAGGGCTGTGCTGTGGATACGCACGCGCTTGCACCAAGCCTGGCGCCAAAGCCGGATACGCCGCCGTACACGTCTCCACTTATGCCGCCTGACATGCCACAACGCATGTCGCCACATTGGCTAGCGCTGCGCCTGCGCCCCGCGCTGCCCGAGGCTGTGAGCCCCCCCGCCATCCTGACCGACCCGCTTACCGCGCTGGCCTGGCGCGCCCTGCAGCTCACGCCCTGGGTGGCCGAGCTGGACGGCGCGCTGGTGCTCGAAATCTCGGGCAGCGAGCGCCTGTTTGGCGGGCGCAACGCCTTGTTGCAGCAGCTGCTCACGCCCACGCTGGCGCCGCTAATCTGCGCCCAAGGTCCGACGGCGTTGGTGGCGCTGGGGCGTTTGTGGGCGGCGGCCCCGGAGGCTGAAGCGGCTGGCGCGCCGAGTGCCAATGGCGAGGGCGGGAAATTGGACGGCCCCGGCCTGCACATGCAGGGCGACGCGCTCCGCACCGACGCCTTGCCGCTGGCCGCTTTGCCCGCTGCCCGCGCCCATCTGCCCACCTTGGAGCGCCTGGGTTGCCGCACCTGGGGTCAGTTGCGCGCCCTGCCGCGCGCGGGCCTGGCGCGCCGCTTTGGGGCCGAGCTGCTGGCCGCGCTGGACCGCGCCTATGGCCTGCAAGCCGAGGTGTACCCCTGGCTGCGCCTGCCCGAGGTGTTTGACGCGCCGCTGGAACTGGCCGCGCAGGTGGAGTCGGCGTCTGCGCTGCTGTTTGGCGCGCGCCGCCTGCTGGCGCAGTTGCTGGAATGGCTGCGCGCGCGCCAGCGTGGCGTGCTGGTGCTAGAGCTGCGCTGGCAACTCGACGCGCGCCGCTCTAACGCGCTGCACGTGGACGCCCACCACGACGCCAGCGGCTACGGCCGCCTGGAGCTGCGCACCGCCCAGGCCACCCAAGACCTGCGCCACCTGGAGCGCCTGCTGGCCGAGCAACTAGCGCGCGTGGTGCTGCCCGCGCCGGTGCTGTATTTGCGCCTGCGCACCCTGGCCACCCAGCCGCTCTCGGGCGAAAGCCACAGCCTGCTGGCCGACGATGTGCGCAGCGGCGACAGCCTGCACCACATGCTCGAGCGCGTGGCCGCTCGCCTGGGGCCCGAGCAGGTGCTGTGCGCCAGCACCCAAGCCGAACACCGGCCCGAACGCATGCAGCACTGGCAGCCCTGCGCGGCCCCGGATACGGCGCTGCGCGCAGAAAAAAAGGGCGTGCGCGCCGTGACGTCCGTCGCCCGCCCCACCACCAATTTGCAGCTATCGCCCGAACCCGGCGCGCTCTACCCCAGTTGGCTGCTGGCCACGCCGCAAAGCCTGCAAGTGCAACACGCGCAACCCCAGTTCCACGGCCCGTTGGCCTTGTTGGCCGGCCCGCAGCGGCTCGAAGCCGGATGGCTAGAAGGCGAAACCCCGGCTCTGCGCGACTACTTTGTCGCCCGCAGCCAGCGCCACGGCTTGCTGTGGATTTATTGCGATCGGCTGGGGGGCAAAGAAGGCACTGGCGGCAAGGACGCGGCGCAGTGGTACTTGCATGGGGTGTTTGCGTGAGGGGGGTGCGCCTGTCCGCGTCAAATCCCGTTCCTATGAGCGGGCGTTGTGCAGGTTGACATTGGAGGGGATACGCCCCCATCCCTTGTTCAGGCGGCTTCTTGAACCACGTTCGGATCAAAGGCCTTGCGCCCAAACACCTCCCGCAGCATCGGCGCAAAGTAAGACAGCGGTTTGGTGGGGTAGGCCGGGTCAAAGGCGGCCTGGTCGTAGAGTTCGCAAAAGCGAGCGCAGCTGTCAAACCACTTGTGGTCGGCGTAGGCCAGGTAGCCGTCGGGGTTGTTGCCGTAGTGGTGCGCGTAGTACTTCATTTGAAACAGGCCGTGCATTTCAATCACCCAGGTCACCTCGGCGCGCACATAGGGGCGCAGGATGGCCGCAGCCATTTGCGAGTGGTTCTCAGGCGCCAGCGCATCGCCAATGTCGTGCACCAGGGCGGCCACCACCATGTCAATGTCGGCGCCATCGGCCTCAGCTCGGGTGGCGCTTTGCAGTGAATGCTCCAGGCGGCTGATCTGGTAACCCTGCAAAGAGTCGCCCAGGCCTTCGAGCGCGGTCAACAGGCGATCGGGCAGGCCGCGAATGTAGTCGTGCTCCAGCCCCTGCAAGAACTGGTATTCCTCGGCCGTGCCGTCTTTCATCTGGATAAATGCAACCTGTTTCATGGCAAGGCCTCAATCAAAAGTGGGGTTCAAAAAGGCGGGGCGTTCAGGCCCCGAAGCGGCGGCTCAGCACGCGGTAGGTGCTGCGCGGGCCGTCGCGGTCAATGTAGCAGCCTTGCAGTTGGCGGTGGCCCTCGGACGGATCAAACGCGGTGCGGCCGTGCAAGACGCGGTTGTTGTCAAACATCATGAACCAGCCCGGGTCCAGCCGAAAGCGCAGCTCGTAGCGCGGGTCTTCAAACAACTCGCCCAAGCGCTTGCGCGTGGCATGGTAGCGCTGGGTGTCGGCCTCGGACATGAGGGGAATATCGTCCAGGCGCGGGCTGTAGTGCACGCCCGTCATTTGGCCTTGGCCGTCAAGCTCAATCAGGGGCGTAACCGCCACCAGGTGCGCCTTGTCGCCGTCGCGGTATTCAAAGCGCACCGGCACCTTGCTGAGCAGCGCAAAGCCTTCGGGGTCTTCGGCGCGCACCTGGGCGGCCACGGCCAGGCTATCGACCAAGGTGGACAGGCCGCCCGAGGTTTCGTTTTGTAGGCATTGCAGCACCTGGATGCCGGGCACCGGGTCGCGGTAGGGGTTGTCGGTGTGCGGGCCCAAAGGCACCGGACGGTAGGCCAGGTCGTTGGAGCCGGGGCGGGAATAAACCTCAAAAAACGCACCAAAGTTGGTGTCGCGCACATAGCCAAAGCGCCGCGCCACTTCCAGAATTGAGTCGGCCTGGGTGGGGCTGCCGTGCACCAGCAAAAAGCCGCGGGTGATGAAGTCGCGCAGCGCGCGGTGCAACACCGCGTCTTGCGCTAAGTCGCTCCAGGCGTAGATGGGCGGGGGCGACAGGTCAGACGTCCAGGGCTGGGGCGCGGGGCATTCTTCAGAAATTACCGTGCCCGCAATCAGCTCTTGCGGGTCAAAGTCACCGGCAAAGCCGTCGCTAAACGCCAGGTGCAGTTGTGAGCGGTCCGCGTTCCACGTGGCTTCGGTGAGTTGCAGATTGGTAGGCAACTGGTGCGGGTTCATCAGGCGCTGGCCGGTGACGAGGTCGCGCTGGCTGGGGTCGTAGCTGCGGGCGCGCAGCCACAGCGCGGGCAGTATGGTGGTTGCGCCGTCTTGGCGCATTACAACTTGGGGCGGGGTGGCTGAAGAGAGGATGTCAATAGCGGTCACGGCGGGCAGTCCTGAGGGTGTTGGTAGATGGTCCCGTCACGATACTAATCCAGCATGGCCCGCCACGTAGCCGGTACATGCCCGCGCGCAATTTGTGTAATTGACAGGCGCGCGGCGCCGAGCGCGCTTCTTGTGCCGCTTAGTCGTGTTCGGCCTGGGTCTGGCCGCGCGGGTCCATCTGCAGCACCGCTTGCGAGCTGGCGTCCATCATCACGTAGTCGGAGCGGTGCGCCGGCATGCGCGCAGAGCGTTGCTGCTGCGCCGTGTAGTACCAAACCACACCCGCCAAAAGCGTGAGCACGATGGCAAAGTAGAGCATCAGGCTTTCGGGCCCGAGCACGTCCATCAGGCCACCGGCCAGCGTGGGGCCCATGGTTGCGCCAATGCCGTAGAGCAGCAGCAAGCCGCCGGTGGTTTCCAGCACCTTGGACGGTTCGATCAAATCGTTGGTGTGCGCCACGCTCAGGCCGTAGATGGCAAACGACATGGCGCCGTACAAGACGCCCAGCAAAATCAAAAAGTTCTCGTATTCGCGCGCCAAATAAAAGCCTACTGCTGCCAGCACCGCCGACACCACACAAATCCAGAACAAAATCCAGCGCCGGTCGTAACGGTCGGACAAATGCCCCACCGGCCACTGAAAGGCCGCGCCGCTCAAAATCGTGATGGCCATGAAAGCCGCCGTGCGGTTGTCACTAAAACCCACGCCTTTGCCAAATACATTGCCCAGGCTGTAAAACGTGCCGTTGATCAGGCCCGAGCCCATGGATGCAATCGCGCCTATGGGTGAGATCACAAACAAGGACACCAGGTTCATGGACGGCGCTTCGGTCTGGCGCGGCTCGCGGATGGTGGTCAGCGTGGTGGGAATGAGCGCAAACGAAAACAGAATAGACACCAGCGCAAACGGCACAAAACCAAATCGGTCGCCCACCAAAATCAGCCACTGGCCCAAGGCCGTGGACACGCCACTCACCGCCATATACGCGGCAAACACCTTGCCCCGGCTCTCGCGGTCGGCCACCACGTTGAGCCAGCTCTCAATCACCACGTACAAGCCCACGATGCACACGCCGGTCACAAAGCGCAGCAGGCCCCAAAACCAAGGATTGGTCCAAATCGCGTGCAACACCGGCACGGCGGACGCCACCGAGGCCATCACCGCAAACGCGCGGATGTAGCCCACGCGGCGGATGAGCGCCGGGCAGGCGTAAGTGCCATACACAAAGCCGGCAAAGTAAGCCGACATGATCATGCCCGTCACCAAGCCCGAATACTTGGCCAAGCCCGCCTGCGCGCCAATGGCCACCGTCAGCAGCGCAATCCCCACCACCAGCATGCTCACGCCACTGAGCAGCGAGGCCAGGGGCCAGGTAAGGGATTTTTTGCTCGGGGTGTTCATGGTGCGGCGTTGAATCAAAAAAATGCGCAAATGCGAAAGCGCCGATGGTGACACAGCCGCCGGGCAGGCGGTGGCCCAAAAGCGACCTAAACATAGTGGCCAGTTCGTATCCCATGTGATACAGTGAAGCCATGCTTGAAGTCCGCCAAACCCACAAGTACGCCGATTGGTTTGCGGCTTTGCGTGACCGCGCGGCCAAAGCTCGCATCGATATTCGCATTCGTCGCCTTTCGCTGGGAAACCCGGGGGACGTGAAGCCTGTGGGCGAAGGCGTTTGCGAACTGCGAATTGACCATGGGCCCGGTTACCGTGTGTATTTTGTGCAAAAGGCGGATGTGTACGTCGTTTTGCTGGCGGGCGGCTCCAAATCAAGCCAAGAGCGGGATATCCGAAATGCCAAGTTGCTCGCACGCGAGCTGGAGGAGTAAAAAATGGCCAAAACCCATCTGACGACCAAAGCCCCCCTGGCCACTACGGCCTGGGATCCGGCCGATCACCTGCGCACCGAAGGAGACCGCGCCGCTTATCTGGAAGCCGCACTGGAAGAAGGGGACCCCATGCTGGTAGCCGCCGCACTGGGCGACATTGCCCGCGCCAAGGGCATGAGCCAGGTCGCGCGCGACGCAGGCTTGGGCCGCGAGAGCCTGTACAAGGCGCTTTCGCCGACCGGCAATCCGGAGTTCGCCACCATCCTCAAAGTGGTGGCGGCATTGGGCATGCAATTGCACGCCACGCCCATGGTTTCCAAGATTGCGACTTGAATCGTCGCAAAAAGCCGAAAAAACGTCGTCTAAGTGCCATAAATATGCCCGCTTGCGGGCTACAGTGCGCCAACACGCTGGCCCGACCGGCCCCATTTTTTCGACTGGACGCATGACCGCACTGCCCAACGAGACTTCTGCGCGCATCGACCTGGCTGCGGCCTTTCGATGGGCGGCGCGCTGGGACATGCACGAGTCGATTGCCAACCATTTCAGCCTGGCGCTCAGCGACGACGGCGCGCAGTTTTTGCTCAACCCGGCGGGCAGCCACTTTTCGCGCATCCGCGCCAGTGACTTGCTGCGGGTAGACGCCCGCCAGAGTGCGGGCGCACCAGCCGCCAAGGGCGCAGACCCGACCGCCTGGCATTTGCACGCCGAGTTGCACCAGCGCCTGCCGCAAGCGCGCTGCATTTTGCATACGCACATGCCTTACGCCACCACGCTGTGTTGCCTGCAAGACTTTGAATGGCTGGCGCTGGACCAAAACGCCTGCCGCTTTCATGGCCGCATTGCCTACGACCGCGACTACGCCGGCATGGCGCTGGATGCCAGCGAAGGCCAGCGCGTGGCCGGCCTGCTGGGCGCGGGCAAAAGCGTGCTGTTCATGGGCAACCACGGCGTGATCGTGGTCGGCCCCACGGTGGCGCAGGCGCTGGACGAACTCTATTACCTTGAAAAAGCCGCCAAGCTGCAAGTGCTGGCCCTGTCCACGGGCCGGTCACTGGCGCTGATTCCCGAGCCAATGGCTGCGCTGGCCTGCGCGCAGTGGAACGATTACCCCACCGCCTTTAGCGCGCTGCACTTTGCGGCGCTCAAAGACATCCTTGACCACGAAGAACCGGAGTACAAAACATGAACCCCAACGTCATCATTACCTGCGCCCTGACCGGCGCGGGCGACACCGCTGGCAAAAGCCCGCACGTGCCCGTCACCCCCACGCAAATTGCCGCCGCCGCAGTCGAGGCGGCCAAGGCTGGTGCCACTGTGGTGCACTGCCACGTGCGCAACCCCGAGACCGGCCAGTTCAGCCGCGACCCGGCCTTGTACGCCGAAGTGATGGACCGCATCCGCGACTCGGGCGTGGACATCATCGTCAACCTCACTGCGGGCATGGGCGGCGACCTGGAGATCGGACCTGGCGAGACGCCCACCCGCTTTGGCCCCAACACCGACCTGATTGGCCCCATGGCGCGCTTGATCCACGTCGAGCAACTGCTGCCCGAGATTTGCACCCTGGACTGCGGCACGCTGAACTTTGGCGATGGCGACACGATTTACGTGTCCACCCCGGTGGCGCTGCGCGCGGGCGCCAAGCGCATTACCGAGTTGGGCGTCAAAGCCGAGCTGGAGATTTTTGACACCGGCCACCTGTGGTTTGCCAAGCAAATGATGAAAGAGGGCTTGCTCGACAACCCGCTGTTCCAGTTGTGCCTGGGCATTCCCTGGGGCGCACCGGCCGACACCACGACTATGAAAGCCATGGTGGACAACCTGCCGCCGGGCGTGGTGTGGTCGGGCTTTGGCATTGGCCGCGCCCAAATGCCCATGGCCGCGCAGGCCATGCTGCTCGGTGGCAATGTGCGTGTGGGCTTGGAAGACAACCTGTGGCTGGACAAAGGCGTGCTGGCCACCAATGGCTCGCTCACTGAGCGCGTGGTGGAAATCATCACCCGCCTGGGCGGCACGCCCATGACGCCCGCCCAGGGTCGTGAAAAAATGGGCCTCAAGAAACGCGCTTGATCCGCTCTATCTACCGCAACTCAACGCAAACCCTAAGACACCATGAACTTCATCACCGACATCAAAACCTTCGCAGCCCTGGGCACCGGCGTCATCGGCAGCGGCTGGGTGGCGCGCGCCCTGGCCCATGGCCTGGACGTGATCGCCTGGGACCCGGCCCCCGGCGCCGAAGCCGCCTTGCGCGAGCGCACCGCCAAAGCCTGGGGCGCGCTCACCGCCCAAGGCCTGGCGCCTGGCGCCTCGCAAGACCGCCTCAAATTTGTCGCCACTGTTGAAGAATGCGTGGCGCACGCCGACTTCATTCAAGAAAGCGCGCCCGAGCGCCAAGACCTCAAACTGTCGCTGCACGCGCAAATTACCGCAGCAGCGCGCCCCAATGTGCTGATTGGTTCGAGCACCTCGGGCCTGTTGCCCACCGACTTTTATGCCCATGCCCAGCACCCCGAGCGCTGCGTGGTGGGCCACCCGTTCAACCCGGTGTATTTGCTGCCGCTGGTCGAAGTGGTGGGCGGCGTCAACACCGCGCCCGAAGCTGTGCAAGCCGCCATGCAGGTCTACCGCAGTTTGGGCATGCGCCCGCTGCACGTGCGCAAAGAGGTGCCCGGCTTTATCGCCGACCGGCTCTTAGAAGCCATGTGGCGCGAGTCCCTGCATTTGGTCAACGACGGCGTGGCCACCACGGGCGAGATTGACGATGCGATTCGCTTTGGCGCGGGCATGCGCTGGTCCTTTATGGGCAGCTTTTTGATCTACACCCTGGCCGGCGGCGACGCGGGCATGCGCCACTTTATGGCCCAGTTTGGCCCGGCGCTGAAATTACCGTGGACCAAGTTGGAGGCCCCCGAGCTCACCGACAGCCTGCTCGACGCCGTGGCCGAAGGCAGCGTGGAACAGCTCGGCACCCGCAGCATTGCCGACTGGGAACGCTACCGCGACGACTGCCTGATGGCGGTGCAAGAAGCGGTGCGCGCCACCAAAATCAAACACGGAATCGCGCCCGATGCCTGAGGCCACCAGCGCCCCGGCGCTGCCGGTAATTTACCGCTGCACCATTGGCCCCGCGTGGGTGGACTTCAACGGCCACTTGCGTGACGGCTATTACATGGTGCTGTTCAGCAGCGCGGTAGACGCGCTGATGGACCTGGCCGGTCTGGACGAGGCGGGGCGCAAAGCCACAGGCCACTCGTGGTTCACGCTGGAGGCGCATATCAATTACGTGCACGAGGTCAAGCAAGGTGCCGCCGTGGAAGTGCGCCTGCAGATGCTGGGCCTGGACGCCAAGCGCCTGCACGTGGCCCTGAGTCTGCACCCCGCAGGCGGCACGCAAGTGCTGGCGCTGACCGAGCAGATGCTGCTCAACGTAGACATGGCCGGTCCGCGCGCCACGGCTTTTGCGCCCCAGGTGGCCGCGTATTTGCAGCCACTGGCCGCCCAGCACGCGCTGCTAGCGCGCCCGGCCCAGGTCGGGCGGGTGATGGCGCTGCCGCAGCCCAAATAAACCATGACCGCCCAAGCCCCTTTGCCCGCCACCATGCACGGCGTGGTGTTGACCGCCTTTGGCGGCCCCGAGGTCTTGCACTACCGCAGTGACTTGCCCTTGCCCCTGCCGCGCGCAGGCGAGGTGCTGGTCCGCGTGGCGGCCAGTGCGGTCAACAACACCGACATCAACACCCGCGTGGGCTGGTATTCCAAAACCGCAGCCAAGGCCACCGAGGACGGCGCCGCCGCCTTTGACAGCGCGCAAGACGCGGACCCGAGCTGGGGCGGCACGCCCATGGCTTTTCCGCGCATTCAGGGCGCCGACTGCTGCGGCCATATTGCCGCCGTGGGGCCGGGCGTGGACGCTGCGCGCCTGGGCCAGCGTGTGCTGGTGCGACCCATATTGCGCGCCTATTCCGACGACCAGCCGTATGCCTGCTGGTACTTTGGCTCGGAATGCGATGGCGGATTTGCCCAATACACCCGCGTGCCCGCAGACGCCGCCGTGGCGGTGCACAGCGCCTTGAGCGACACCGAACTGGCGTCTTTTCCGTGCGCCTATTCCACTGCCGAAAATCTGGTGGACCGCGCGGGCGTCAAGGCCGGTGAACGCGTGCTGGTGACCGGTGCTTCGGGCGGCGTGGGCAGCGCGGCGGTGCAGCTTGCGCACCGCCGGGGCGCACACGTGGTGGCCGTGGCGGGCACCGACAAACACGCCGCCGTGCGTGCCCTGGGCGCGGCCGAATGCCTGGCGCGTGACGCCGATCTGGCGCAAGCCTTGGGCGCCGAGAGCGTGGACGTGGTCATCGATCTGGTGGGTGGCGCGCAGTGGCCCGTGTTGCTTGATGTATTGCGGCGCGGCGGCCGCTACGCCACCTCGGGCGCGATTGCCGGGCCGGTGGTGGCCCTGGATTTACGCACCCTGTACCTCAAAGACCTCACGCTGGTGGGTTGCACCTTTCAGGTTGACCGCATTTTTGAGAACTTGGTGGGCTATATCGAGCGCGGCGAGATTGCGCCAGTGGTGGCCCAGACCTTCGCGCTGCGCGACATTGCCTTGGCCCAGGCCGCCTTTGCTGCAAAAGACTTTGTCGGAAAAATCGTGTTGCTGGCCCCACCCTGAAACCCAGAACTATTTTTTTATGTCCATAACCGTCCCTGACGCCCCCACCAAAAAATCTCACGGCCTGAGTACCCCGCTCGAAGGCACGCCCGCGCCACCGTGGAACCCGGCTGCGCCCATAGACGCGCCCCTGTGCCAGTACCGCCCCACCGTGCTGCCCGAATGGGTGGACTACAACGGCCACATGAGCGAGTCTTGTTACTTGCTGGTGTTTGGGGACAACTCGGACGCGTTTTTTCGCTTTGTGGGCATTGACGAGGCCTACCGCAACCAGGGCGGCCAGTCGCTCTACACCGTAGAAACCCATATCCACAACATGAAGGAAGTGGCCGAGGGCGAGCCTCTGCGCCTGACGCTGCAACTGCTCGACCATGACGACAAGCGCTTGCACATCTTCCATGCGATGTACCACGCCACCACCGGCGACCTGCTGGCCACGGCCGAGCAAATGCTGGTGCATGTGGACATGGCCCAGGGCCGCTCCACGCCCATGCCCGCCGATTTGCAGGCGCGCCTGCAAGCCATTGCCAAAGCCCACGCCACCCTGCCCACGCCGCCCCAGGTGGGAAAGCCCATGGGCATTCGCCGCAAAACGGCCTGATACAAGCCACCTGAATCTCTGAAAGACCCCTGCCATGCATTTCCAACTCAGCAGCGAACACACCATGATCGTGGACACGGTGCGCGCCTTTGTCGAAAAAGAGCTTTACCCTTATGAGGACGAAGTGGAGCGCACCGACGCCATTGCGCCCGAGCTGGCGCAGTCCATCCAGGCCAAGGCGATTGAGGTGGGTTTGTACGCCGCCAATATGCCGGCCGAACTCGGCGGCGGCGGGCTGGACAACTTCAGCATCACGCTGATGGAGCACGAACTCGGGCGCGCGTCGTATGGCCTGCAAATGCTCATTGCCCGCCCAAGCAACATCTTGCGCGCTTGCCAGGGCGCGCAGATTGAAGAATATTTGCTGCCCACCATCCGCGGCGAGCGCCACGACTGCCTGGCCATGACCGAGCCCAACGCCGGCTCGGACGTGCGCGGCATGCAAACCCGGGCCACGCGCGACGGCAGCGGGGAGGACGCCGACTACCTGATCAACGGCACCAAGCACTTCATCAGCCACGCCGACATGAGCGACTTTGTGGTGCTGTTTGCCGCCACCGGGGTCGAGGACACCAAGCACGGCCCCAAGAAAAAAATCACCGGCTTCCTTGTGGACCTGAATTCGCCGGGGCTGACCGTGCGCCGGGGCCCAGCCTGCGTCTCGCACCGGGGCTACCACCAGTGCGAGCTGTTTTTTACCGACTGCCGCGTGCCCGCCTACAAACGCCTGGGCGCTGAAGGCGCGGGCTTTGACCTGATGGGCGAATGGCTGGGCGCCACCCGTCTGACCGTGGCCGCTACCAGCGTGGGCCGGGGCCAGCGGGTCATGGAAATGGCCACGGAATGGGCCGCCACGCGCAAGCAGTTTGGCCAGCCCATTGGCAAGTTCCAAGGCACGGGCTTCAAGCTCGCCGACATGGCCACCGAACTGGCTGCGGCTGAACTTTTGACGCTGCAAGCCGCCTGGAAATGCGACCAGGGCACCATGACCGATTCGGACGCGGCCATGGCTAAGCTGTTTGCCTCCGAGGCGCTGGCGCGGGTGACCGACAACGCACTGCAAATCTTTGGTGGCATGGGCCTGATGAACCAGTTGCCCATCGAGCGCTACTGGCGCGACGCGCGGGTCGAACGCATTTGGGACGGCACCAGCGAAATCCAGCGCCACATCATCTCGCGCGCCATGCTGCGCGTGCACGGCGCGTGAGCGCGGCTGCGGAAAACGCGCTGCAAGACAGCGCCGCCCGCGCCCAGTTGCAGCGCCTGTTCTCGCCACGCCATATTGCGGTGTTCGGTGGCGCCTCGGCAGCCGAGGCGATCCGCCAGTGCCGAAAACTCGGGTTTGCCGGGCAGATTTGGCCGGTTCATCCGACCCGCCGCGAAGTCGAAGGCCTGGCCTGCTACCCCGACGTGGC
>CANCJD010000043.1 GCA_947378275.1 Comamonadaceae bacterium | reverse complement strand
AGCGCCTGGTACAGCTCGCTAAACGCCATGACCTGCGGAATCGCACCCAGCGCGCGCATTTGGGCGTCCAGCACCTTGGAGCTTTGGATGCGCATTTTTTGGCCCTTGAAATCGGCCACCGCATGCAGCGGCTTGTTGTCGCTCATGATGTGAAAGCCGTTGTCCCAATAGGCCAGGCCCTGAATTCCTTTGCCTTCGAGCTTTTTGAAGAGCTCGGCGCCCAGGGGGCCGTCGGTGATGGCGCGAAATGCGCTGGTGTCCTTGAACAGGAAGGGCAGGTCAAATACCTCGAATTCTTTGAGCCCCAAGGGCCCAAACTTGGCCAGCGAAGGCGCCAGCATCTGCACCGAACCCAGTTGCAGGGCTTCGAGTTCTTCCTTGTCTTTGTACAGCTGGCTGTTAGGGTAGAGCTCAACTTTGACGCGCCCGCTGGTGCGTTGCTCGGCTAGCTCTTTAAAGCGCTGTGCGCCTTTGCCCTTGGGCGTGTCGGGCGCCACCACGTGGCTGAACTTGATGACGATGGGGTTCTGCGCCAGCGCCAGACTGCTGGAAAGTGCAGCGGTGGCCACCAGGGCGGCTTGAATCAGGATGCGGCGGGCAAAGTGTTGCATGGCAATAGTCCTTTGATGTAAAAAATAGTTGCGACCCAGTGTGCGTGCATTGGCGCCGCAACGCCAGTAGGGGTTTCCACACCTTGGCCCCAGTTACCCCAAAGTGGGGGTAAATCGCGGCTGGGATGCGCCGCTGGCGCGCACGGCGATGACGCAAACCCGTGGCACCGGCCACAGGCACAATCGGTGCTTTTAACCAAGGGCGAACCATGAAACTCCTCCGTTACGGCCCCGCAGGCCAAGAAAAAGCCGGCGCTGTCGGCTCTGATGGCCGCCTGCGCGATCTGTCCATGCTGTTTGCCGACCTGGACGCCGCCCACCTGTCGCCGCGCACCCTGGCTGCGCTGCAGGCGCTCGATATGGACGCGCTGCCGGTGGTGGACGGCACGCCGCGCCTGGGCTGCCCAGTGGCCAACATCGGAAAAATCGTTTGCGTGGGCCTGAACTACGCCGATCACGCCAAAGAAAGCGGCATGGAGCCGCCCAAAGAGCCGGTGCTGTTTCTCAAAGCCACCAGCTCAATCACGGGTCCCAATGACCCGGTCACCATTCCGCGCGGCTCGGTCAAGACCGACTGGGAAGTGGAGCTGGGTGTCGTCATCGGCAGCAAAGCCAGCTATGTGAGCGAGGCCGATGCCATGGCGCATGTGGCGGGCTTTGTGCTGGTCAACGATCTGTCCGAGCGCGAATTCCAGCTTGAGCGCGGCGGCCAGTGGGACAAGGGCAAGGGCTGCGACACCTTCTCACCCATCGGCCCCTGGCTGGTCACGCCCGACGAGCTGGGCGACGTGCACTCCCTGGGCCTGTGGCTCGAAGTAAACGGCCGGCGCGTGCAAGACGGCAGCACGTCCAACCTGATTTTTGGCATTCCCAAGCTCATCAGCTACATCAGCCAGTTCATGACCCTGCACCCCGGCGATCTGATCAGCACGGGCACGCCCGCAGGCGTGGGTCTGGGCCAAAAGCCCAGCCCCTGGTACCTCAAAGCCGGTGACCAAATGCGCTTGGGCGTGCACGGCCTGGGCGAGCAAACCCAAACCTGCGTGGCAGCCCCTTGATGACGCAAGCTACTGTTCCGGCCGCGGCTTCTGTGGCGGTGTACTGGGACTTTGAGAACCTGCACGCCCGCCTGGTGGAAGACCGCCAGGGCGACGGCGCCTACAACACGCCCGACGGGCGCTTCAAGGCGCAAGAGCCTTTGGTGCAGGTGCAAAAACTGGTGGACTTTGCCGCCACGCTGGGGCCCCTTGCCATCAACCGTGCCTATTGCAACTGGCAATACTTTGGCCGCTACCGCGAAGCGTTGCTGGGCGCCGCCATTGATTTGGTGCAACTGTTTCCACCCGGCGCATCGGCCAAAAATGGCGCCGACATTCGCCTGTGCCTGGACGCCTTGGAAGACAGCGCCCGCTTTGCCAACATCGCCCAGTTCGTCATCATCGGCGGCGACAGCGACTTCATGCCTCTGGCCCACAAACTCAAAGCCGCCGGTCGCCGCGTGATCGGCATGGGCGCCCGTAAGTCCACCAACCGCTACTGGGCGGGGTGCTGCGACGCGTTTTATTACTACGAGGATGTGGTGGCGCTCTGAAGACCCAAGCCGGCCACCCAAGCGTCAATCACCGCCACGTCGTTCACCGCCTTGAGCGCGTCGTAGGCCACTTGCGCCTGCGGATAGTGGCGGCGCAAAAAATTGAGCCATTGCTTCAGGCGCCCGGCCTGTTGGCGGCGTTCCAGCGTGGCGCGCACCAGTTGCCAAAAGGCGGCGATGTGCGGGTGCAGCGCCTGCCATTGCGTCGCGTGCGTGGCGGCGTCTTGGCCGTCAGCCTGCGCAATGGCATGCGCCAAGCCGGGGTAGCTGACGATGCCGCGCCCCAGCATCAGCGTGTGGCAGCCCGATTCTGCGCGGCAGGCCTGCGCGTCTTGCACGTTCCAGATCTCGCCATTGGCCACCAGTGGCGTGCGCACCACGGCGGCAATGTCGGCAATGCGGCCCCAGTAGGCGGGCGGGCGGTAGGCGTCGGCGCGGGTGCGGGCATGCACCGCAATCTCGCCCGCGCCCCCGGCTTCTAAAGCCAGCGCGCATTCCTCGGCCCGGCTGTCGTCATGAAAACCCAGGCGCATCTTGGCCGAAACCACCTGGTGCGCCGGCACGGCGCGGCGCACGGCGGACACAATCTTGAACAGCAGCTCCGGGTCTTCCAGCAAGGCCGCACCCCCGCCATGGCGGTTGACGACCTTGGCCGGGCAGCCAAAGTTCAGGTCCACGCCATCGGCGCCCAGGCCCACCACGCGCGCCGCATTGTCGGCCAGGCAATGGGGGTCTGACCCCAATAACTGGGGCCGCACTGGCACGCCCGAGAGCGTGCAGCCCCCGGTCAGCAGCTCGGGCACCACGCGCACAAAGGCGCGCTCGGGCAGCAAGGTGTTGGTCACGCGGATGAATTCGGACACGCAGCGGTCAATGCCGCCCACCCGGGTCAGGATGTCGCGCAGCACAAAGTCCAGCAGGCCCTCCATCGGGGCTAAAACAATCGCCATCGTGCTGGTGTGTTGCGCGCCGGACTTATTGCTTGGCGCCCAAGGCCAAGGCGGTGGCGCGGGAGGCCGCCAGTGTGCGCGGGTCGGCCAGCTCTTGGGTGTTCCAGCCCGCCAGGTGCTGCTGCGCTACGGCGCCCAACGCGGTGACGCCAGCCGGGTCGTCGTTCAGACAGGGGATGTAGCCAAAGGACTTGCCCCCGGCGTGCAAAAAGGCTTCGCGCGCTTCCATATTGATTTCTTCCAGCGTTTCCAGGCAGTCGCTGGTAAAGCCGGGGCACACCACGTCCACCCGCTGCACGCCGGCCTGCGCCATGGCAATCAGCGTGGGCTCGGTATAGGGTTCCAGCCATTTGGCACGGCCCAGGCGGCTTTGGAATGTGACTTTGTACTGGTCCTTGGACAAACCCAGGGCCTCAGCCAGCAGGCGCGCGGTCTTGAAGCATTCGCAGTGGTATTGGTCGCCCAGCGCCAGC
The DNA here is from genome assembly GCA_947378275.1 of Comamonadaceae bacterium. Classification (GTDB taxonomy): domain Bacteria; phylum Pseudomonadota; class Gammaproteobacteria; order Burkholderiales; family Burkholderiaceae_C; genus Allorhodoferax. The sequence goes on along the minus strand of CANCJD010000043.1, from coordinate 11,753 downwards.
GTGCGCTCGGGCACACCGTGAAAGCTCATGACCAGCACGTCCGGGCGGGTTTTGCCCAGCCAGTAGTTGCGCACGCTGGCGGCCAGCGCTTCGATGTAAGCGGGGTGGTCGTGGTAGTGGTTGATAAAACGCAGCTCGGGGATGCTGCGAATTTTGGCGGCCCAGGTGTAGACCGCGTCAAACAGACTGGCCGTGGTGGTGGCCGAATACTGGGGATAAGCCGGCAGCACCAGCACGCGGGTCACACCTTCGGCCTTGAGCGCGTCAAGCTGCGAGGCAATCGAGGTGCTGCCATAGCGCATGGCCCAGCGCACCACGACTTTTTCGCCTTGCTCGCCGAGCCAGCCCTGCAGCAGTTTGGCCTGCTTTTCGGTGCCGATCTTGAGCGGCGATCCCTCAGGCGTCCAGATGCTGGCGTATTTGGCCGCCGATTTGGCCGGGCGAAAGCGCAGGATGATGCCGTGCAAGATCAGCAGCCACAGCAGACGCGGGATTTCGACCACGCGCTGGTCGCTCAAGAACTCGGCCAGGTAGCGACGCACTGCGGGTGCTGTGGGTGCGTCAGGCGTGCCCAGGTTGCAATACAAGACGGCGGTGCGGGGTACCTGGCCGTGGGTAAATGGGGGTTCTTTGGAAAAAGGCATGGGGTATTCTCGCCCACCTATGCTCCATGTTTCCAAAATCAAAGCCATTACCCTGGACCTGGACGACACGCTGTGGCCGGTAGAGCCCACCATCGTGCGTGCCGAACAGGCGCTGGCCGACTGGCTGGCCCAGCATGCCCCCGCCACGTCCACGCTGCTGCGCGACAGCGCCACGCGCAGCCAGTTGCGCAAGGCAGTCAACCTGGCGCACCCCGAAGTGGCCCACGATTTCAGCGCTTTGCGCCGCTTGTACCTGCAGCGCGCGCTGGGCCAAGCGGGCGAGGACACGGCGCTGGCGCACCCTGCGTTTGAGGTGTTTTTTGCCGAGCGCCAGCGCGTCACACTCTACCCGGACGCCTTGGGCGCACTGGCGGCATTGGCGGCGCGCTTTCCGGTGCTGGCGGTGTCCAACGGCAATGCCGATGTGCACCGTGTCGGTTTGGGTGCGTATTTTGTGGGCAGCGTCAGCGCCCAGTCGTGCGGTGTGGCCAAGCCGCACATTGACATTTTTCATGCCGCGGCGCGCGCGCTGCAGTGCGCGCCTGACGAAGTGCTGCACGTGGGCGACGACGCACACCTGGACGTAGTAGGCGCGCTGGACGCCGGAATGCAAGCCGCGTGGCTGAACCGCGATGCCAAGGTCTGGAGCCATCCGCACCCCCCGCACCTGACCATGACCGATATGGCGCAGTTGTGCGCGGCCTTGGGGCTGGCGACCTAGCCCGCGCCGCCCGATCCCCGTGCCCTAAGGCACCGCGCGCAGTTGCAATGTGCTGCGGGTGTGGGCGTTCACGTCGCCCACCGACAAATACTGGCGCACATATTGACCCCGGGCGAAAGCCTTGGCCTGGTCGGCGTAGTGGGCGTCGAATAGCACGCCGCTTTGGCCCACTGGGTTGATGCCCAGCGCTTGGCTGGCGTCGGCAAAGTCCACCACGCGCCGGGTAGACGGGCCGTAGCTCACCGCCCAGGGCGCAGGCAATAGGGGGCCCGACAGGTTGTTGGGTACTTCCCGTCCGCCAGGAACGGGCAGGGGGCCGACATCAAAGAGTTTGTCTAGCGGCTTTTGCTGGCCCAGAGGATGCTTGTGCGTCAGGGTGTGGGTTTTGCCCCAGACCCACTGGTGGGTGTCGGGGCCGTAGGTGTTTTTCAGGTGCACCAATGTGGCTTGCCAGGCTGCCTTCACGGTGTCGGTGCGGGTTTCGACCGCAGGCGTGCCGCGCACATCCCACCATGGAGAGTTGGCGTCAGCCAGCAGGCGGGGCAGCGCTTCGTCCAATGCGCGGGTGCGCAGCAAGGCTTTGAACTGGACTTCGCCCAGCTCGTCGGCCAGGGAGGCGTGCGCCACTTCATACAGCAGCTGGCTCCACAGCGTGGGCGCCAGGCGGTCCAGGGCAAACTGGCCGTCCCAGGCTTTCAGCGTTTGCAGCAAGGCGCGTTCTTGCGGGTCGGTGACGACTTCGCCCAGCACCGGCAGCAAGCCATCAAGCACTTGGGACGCAAAGCCGGTTTGCGTGTCGAGCTGCATTGTTTGCGCCAAAGCCATGTCTGCCGGGGCCTTGGCGTCTTGCAGGAGTTGCGTCAGGCGCCGGGCACGGCCCGGCGGGTTGTAGTAGCCCGGTACGGTGCGTGCACCTGCGGGCTGGTGGTTTGCCGAGACGATGAAGCCGCGCGCCGGGTTTTCTTCTTGCGGGTTGTCCTTGAAGGGGTAGAAACCGGGTTTGTCTGCCTCGCCCTTGGCCGCGTCCAGAATAAAAGTGGGATTCACGCCCTTGGGGCGAATGGGCAACTTGGCCGCGGCCCACCAGCCAATGTCGCCTTGGTCGTTGGCCCAGACCACGTTCAGGCCGGGGGCGTGGATTTTGCTGGCTGCTGCGCGTGCCTTGTCCCGGGTGTTGGCGCGGTTGAGTTCGTAAAAAGCGTCGATGAGTGGGTTTTCAGTTTCCAGAAAGGCCCACCACATGGCAATCGGCGTGGTGCCCAGCGTGTCTTTGTAGGCGTCGTTGATCAGCGGGCCGTGGGGTGAGCGGCGCAGGTGCAGCTCCACGGGCGCCTGGCCTTTGACGGCAATGGTCTCAGAACGCTCGGTGAGTTTGACCCATTTGCCGTGGCTCCAAACTTCATCCGCGTTGGCCGGGTTCACCTTTTCGGCCACCAGGTCAATGTCGTCGTTCTGGAACATGGTCAGGCTCCAGCCGAATTCGGCGTTGTGGCCGAGCAGTGCCACCGGGTTGAGCGCTTGGTAGTGGCCATACAACTCAAAACCTGGGCTGCTCAGGTGCGCCTCGTACCAGACCGAAGGCGCCGAATACGCAATATGCGGGTCCCCCGCGAGGATCGGTTTGCCGCTGGCGGTGTGGCGGCCGTCAATGGCCCAGGCGTTGCTGCCTTCAAAGGCGGGCACGCCGGCTTGTTCCAGCGCGCTTTGGCTCAGCGCCGCGAGCTGGCCCAGGCCTTGCCAGTCGGCCGGGCCCAGTGCGGTTTTGGTGCTGGGTTGGGCCGACGCGGCGGTTTTGACCACGCCCTGGGGATGCCAGTCGAGGTCAAAAATACGCAGGTAATTGGGCCCCAACTGGTCGCGGATCAGCGTCATCACCGGCTCGGTTTTGAAGGCCGCTGCAAAGCTGTACGCCAGGTAGCCCGACACGGCCAGCGTGTCCTGGGGCGTGAAAGGGCGCTTGGGAATGCCCAGCAAATCAAACTCCAGCGGCGCGGGGTGGCCGGCCTGGAATTGGTTGATGCCGTCCAAGTAAGCGGCCAGCGTCTGGTTGGCCGGTGTGCCCATGTCCAGGGTCTGCGCTACTTGCTGCGCGTGTTCGCGGATACCCAGGGTGCGAAACAGGCGGTCGGTGTCGAGCAGCTTGGGCCCCAGGACTTCGGCGAGTTCGCCCATCGCCAGACGGCGCACCATTTCCATCTGGAACAGGCGGTCCTGGGCATGGACGTAGCCCAGCGCACGGTACAGGTCGGGCTCGTTTTGCGCGGTGATGTGGGGCACGCCGCGTTCGTCGTAGCGCACGGTCACGGATTGCTGCAGGCCACGCAGGTCGATACTGCCGTCGCGCACCGGTTGTTTGCTGTGCAGGTACCAGGCGCTGCCAGCCAGCAGCAAAACCAGGGCGGTAGCCAGGAGTTTGAGGAAGATTTTCATGGTCGCGCGCTTCAGGCGTAGTGCAAAAAAGACCATGATGCTAGTGGCTCTGGGCCCCACGAAACATAGGGCAAGACCCTGAGAGTTTGCCGCCGCAGTCCGGTGCGCGACGCACGCCGGGCGTCTTTAGGGTTTCCAGGAAAAGCCGTCGGCCTCGTCCAGCGCCAGAGCTGCCATCAGGCCGCTGCGCACTGCGCCTTCCAGGGTGGAAGGGTAGGGCGCATACAGATAGTCGCCGCAGGCCAGCAAGCCAGGCGCGATGCGCTGGGGCGGGCGCGCCAGCCGGGGCGTGCAGGCCAGGGTGGCGCGCTTTTCCACCACGGTTTGCACCGGCACCAGGCGCTGGCCGCCCAGCAAATGTTCGAGCTGCTTGTTCCCCTGGGCCAGCACCTGTTCTTCAATAGCGTCGTGCGTGCCAAGGGCAGCACTGGCCACAAAGGCCATCAAACCGGGGGGGGCGCCCAACTGGCCCCGGTCAAACACAAACTGCGCTGGCAACTGCGGGCTGCTGGTCAGGGCCAGCATGGGCGCGGGCAGCACCAGCCCTTCGGCGTGGGCGTAGACGGTGGCAATGGCTTCGTATTTCAGGTTTTGGGCCGGACGCAGCCAGCGCTGCAGGTACAGGGCCAGATTTTTGGGCGCCTCGGGCGCATATTCGGCCAGGGCTTGCACCGCCTGCGCGGGTGCGGTCGCCCAGACCACGGCGTCAAACACCTCTTCGCCCACGTACCACTGGCCCGCCGCCCAACGCGGCGTGGGCGCGCGCGCGCCAAGGCGCACTTCGCCGCCACGGGCTTGGAGCCAGCGCGCCGCCGCTTGCGGAAACAAGGCCGAGAGGTCGGCGCGTGGTAGCAGCAGGTCCGAGCCGGCCCAGGGCCGCTCAGCGGCTGTTCCCGGCGCTGCACCTTCGGGCACTTTGGGGGGGATCACCGGCTTGAGCGTGTCGCACAGCACGGTCAAGAAGACCTGGCCGCTGGCTTGCTGCGCTGGAGTGTTCAGGGCAGAAATACACAAGGGCTCGATGAAACTGTCCATCACCCGCGGGCGGATGCCCACGCACAGTTCGGCTACGGTGGCCGCAGCGTTGCATTGAAAATGGTTACGCTGCCAGCGCCGCAGCGCTTTCAAGAGCGACCATTTGTCACCCAGGCTCCAGCCGCGCGCGCCCAGCACCCCAGCGATCTGGTTCCAGGGCTGGGGCCAGTCGGGCAAGCGCAAGCCGCTGCCGTCCGCAAACTGCAGCGTCAGGGGCAGGCGCAGCAGCAGCGCGGCTGGGTCCAATCCGACGGTGCGCAGCAGGCCCAAGGTTTCGCGGTAGCCGCCAATCAAGATGTGCTGGCCATTGTCCAGCGTCGGCGTGCTGCCGTCGGGCAGGTGGTGCGTCACGTCTGGCGCCAGCGTGCGGGCCCGCCCGCCCAGGGTGCGCGTGGCTTCCAGCACCGTCACCCTGTGTCCGCCTTGGGTGGCGCCCACTGCCGCAGCCAGGCCGGCCCAACCGGCGCCGACAACACAGACCTTTTTGCTTTTCAAAGCCGTCCCAGTGCCTGGACTTTCCAGGCCAGCCAGAGTTTGCGCAAGGGCGTGAGCCGCACCCGCTGCTGCAGCACCGGAAAGTGCTGGAATTCGATCTCGCGCAGCAGGCTGCGGTAAATGCTGGCCATCATCAGGCCGGGCTTTTGGCTGCGGTGGTCGGCCTCGGGCAGCAGGGCGAAGGCCTCGTCGTACAGGGCGTGGGCGCGCTGGGCCTGAAAGGCCATCAGCGCCTGAAAGCGCTCGGACGGCAGGCGCTTGAGAATCTCGTGTGCCTTGACGTCAAAGCGCTGCAACTCGTTAACCGGCAGGTAAATGCGCCCGCGCTGCGCATCTTCACCCACGTCGCGGATGATGTTGGTCAGTTGCAAGGCCTGGCCCAAGGTGTGGGCGTAGGTGGTGGTTTGCGCCTGGGTTTGGCCAAAAATGGCGGCAGCCACTTCGCCCACCACGCCGGCCACCAAGTGGCAGTAACGCTGCAGATTGGGGTAGTCCAGGTAGCGGGTTTGCTCCAGGTCCATCTGGCAGCCTTCAATCACGCTTTGCAAATGGTGTTGGGCGATGCCATAGGCGGCCGTGTGCGGCATAAGTGCCTGCATGACCGGATGGCTGGGGCGACCGGCGTAGGCCTGGGCCACTTCGGTGCTCCACCACGCGAGCTTGGTGGCGGCAACGCCCAGGTCCACTGCGTCGTCTACTACGTCGTCCACCTCGCGGCAAAAGGCGTAAAACGCCGTAATCGCCGCACGCCGGGGCGCAGGCAAAAACAGGAATGCGTAATAGAAACTGCTGCCCGAGGCAGCAGCCTTTTGTTCAACGTACTGCGCCGGTGTCATCGTCCTATTGTCGCTCAGGCGTTTTCATCCCCCGGGCTCACATCCACAGCGCGCGCCAAAGCAGCAGCGGCGCGTCCCAGGGCCGCAGGCGCGGGCGCGTGTGCAGCACCTGGCCGCCCAGGGCTTCCACCTTGTCCAATATGCGCAAGCCGCCTTGCACCACCAGGCGCAGCTCCCACCCGGCGCGCCCGGGCACCCGGTGCACCAGCGCGGCACTGCCTTCCATGCGGCTGCGCGCGCTGTGGGCGCAGTGGGCGATTAGCGCGTCGGCGCGGCGCGCCTGAGCTGGGTCTTGCAGGTCCACCGGGGTCAGAGTCCATTGGGCGCACGCGTCTTGCGGAAAATAACAGCGCCCGCGCGGCAGGTCGCGGCTGGGGTCTTGCCAGAAGTTGATGAGTTGCAGGGCGCTGCAAATGCCGTCGCTCCAGGCCAGCGCCTGCGCGTCCGCCACACCATACAAATGCAGCAGCAAACGCCCCACCGGGTTGGCCGAGCGCTGGCAATAGTCCAGCAGCGCGGCCTCGTTGGCGTAGCCGGTGCCGTCGCGGGTTTTTTCGATGTCTTGCACAAAGGCGTCCAACAGCGCATGCAGCAGTTCGGGCGGCAAATGGTGGGCGGTGATGGCTTGGCCCAGCGGCCCAAACACCCAAGCCCAGCGCCCGTCGGCGGTCAGCTGGCCCGCGCAAGCCAGCACAAGCGCTGCGCGGTAGGCCTGTAAATCATCCAAGCGCTGCGCGGCGCTGGCGTCACCTTCGTCGGCCAGGTCGTCGGCCGTGCGGGCAAAGTGGTAGATCGCGGCAATGGGCGTGCGCAGGTGCGCGGGGCACAGCCACGAGGCCACCGGAAAGTTTTCGTAATGGGCGATGGGCGTCGTGGCAGGGGCAGGGGGCAGCGGCATGGCGGCATTTTGCCTTTGCGGCAACGGCGAAAGGCCGCGCCAGCCGCAGGGGTAAATGTCGAAAATTGGGCACGGAGTGGGGGTGCGCTAAAATTAATAACCCGCTGGTCATTATTCCCTGATGTGCCATCACGCCCCCGCTTTTCCCAACGTGCTTGCATCGCTTTTATGAACACAACCTCCTTTATCGTCCGATTTGCTGTGATTGCGGCCGCCGCCGCCCTGGCTGCTTGCAGCAAACCAGCGCCCCCTGAGGAGCCGGTGCGCGCCGTCAAGGTGGTGGTGGTAGCTGCCGACGGCATCCGTTCGGGTGCTGAATATGCCGCTGAAGTGCGGCCCCGCACCGAGTCGCGCCTGGGCTTTCGGGTCAGCGGCAAGCTATTGCGCCGCATGGTGGAAGCCGGTCAGCACGTGAGCGCGGGCCAGGCGCTGGCGCAGTTGGATGCGCAAGATTTCAAGCTTTCGGTGGACGCGGCGCGTGCCCAACTCGCGGCGGCCGTGGCCAACCGTGATTTGGCCGCGGCCGATTTCAAGCGTTTTAAAGACCTGCGTGACCAAAATTTCATCAGTGCCGCCGAAATCGAGCGGCGCGACGTGGCCCTCAAGGCCGCCCAGTCGCAGTTGGACCAGGCGCAGGCACAGTTCGCCGCCCAGGGCAACCAAAGCGCCTACACCACGCTGGTGGCTGACGCCGCAGGTGTCGTCACCTCGGTGGACGCCGAACCCGGTCAGGTGCTGGCTGCCGGTACGCCGGTGGTGCGCATTGCCCAGGACGGCGCGCGCGACGTGGTGTTCTCGGTGCCGGAAGACAAAGTGGGCCAGATGAAACTGGGCTCGGCCGTGGAAGTGCGGGCCTGGGCCAGCGCCTCTGTTTACCAAGGCCGAGTGCGCGAGGTGTCGGCCAGCGCTGACCCGGTGACCCGGACTTTTGTGGTGAAGGTGGCGCTTGCCGGTGCCGACCTGCTGCCGCTGGGCACGACGGTGTCAGTGCTGCCGCAGGCCTTGGACCGTTCCGGCCCGGCCGTGATCAAGCTGCCCACCAGCGCGCTGCAGCATGACGGTACGGCGGTGGCGGTGTGGGTGCTTGAGCGCGCCAGCATGACGGTGCGCCTGCAGCCCATTGCCATTGCCACGGCCGATGGCAACGACGTGGTCGTGGCCAGCGGCTTGCAGCCGGGTATGGAGGTGGTGGCAGCAGGTGTGCATGTGCTCTCACCGGGGCAAAAAGTGGCGATTTATCGCGAAAAGGCGGACGCTTCTGCGCCACCCGCATCGACCCCCGCGTCGGCAGCAAAGTGAGCCTGGCATGAAACAAGACACCCCCAAAGCAGGTTTCAATCTGTCGCGATGGGCGCTGGAACACAGCGCGCTGACCCGTTATCTGATGCTGGTGCTGTTGGTGCTGGGCATGGCCTCGTACTTTCAGCTCGGGCAGGACGAAGACCCGCCATTCACCTTTCGGGCCATGGTGGTACGCGCTTACTGGCCGGGCGCCACGGCGCAGCAAATGGCCGAACAGGTCACTGACAAGATGGAGCGGGCACTACAGGAAGTGCCGTTTGCCTACAAGATTCGCAGCTTTTCCAAGCCGGGCGAGACCACCCTCTTCTTTGAAGTCAAGGATTCGACCAAAGCCGCCGAGGTGCCCAACCTCTGGTACGTGGTGCGCAAAAAGCTCGGTGACATGCGCTACACCCTGCCTGCGGGCGTGCAAGGGCCTTTTTTTAACGACGAATTTGGTGACGTCTACGGTGTGATTTACGCGCTGGAAGCCGACGGATTTTCGGACCTGGAAGCGAAGGACGCTGCTGACGATATCCGCCAAAAACTGCTGCGCGTGCCCGACGTGAACAAGGTAGACCTGTTTGGCGTGCAGGACGAAAAAATCTACATCGAAATTTCGCAAAAGCGCCTGGCGCAACTCGGCTTGGACATGAACCAGGTGCTGGCGCAGCTGGGTCAGCAAAACGCCATCGAGAGCGCAGGAGCGGTGCAAACCCCGCTGGACGTGGTGCAGGTGCGGGTGGCCGGTCAGTTTGAGGCGGTACAAGAACTGCGCGCCATGCCGATTCGCGGTAGCTCGGGCAGCCAGCTGCATTTGGGCGATATTGCCGAAATCAAACGCGGTGTGATTGACCCCGCCGGCGTCAAATTGCACTTCCAGGGCAAGCAGGTGTTGGGCCTGGGTATTTCCATGAGCAAGGGCGGCGACATCATCGCCATGGGCAAAGCGCTCAAGGCGTCGACTGCAGCCATCAACACCGCGCTGCCCGCAGGCCTGCGCCTGGTGGAGGTGCAAGACCAGCCCACCGCCGTGGCGGGTTCGGTCAACGAATTTGTGCGCGCGCTGATAGAGGCCATTGTGATCGTGCTGGCCGTGAGTTTTGTCGCTCTGGGCTTTCACAAGCGCCCCGGCAAGCAGCGCTGGTTCCAGCGCTATTACGTCGATGTGCGCCCGGGCCTGGTGGTGGGTATCACCATTCCGTTGGTGCTGGCGGTGACGTTTTTGGGCATGTATTACTGGGGCATTGGACTGCACAAAATTTCGCTGGGCTCGCTCATCATTTCGCTGGGGCTGCTGGTGGACGACGCCATCATTGCGGTGGAAATGATGGTGCGCAAGCTCGAACAAGGCTACGACAAGGTGCGTGCTGCCACCTTTGCGTATGAAATTACCGCCATGCCCATGCTGACCGGCACCTTGATCACTGCGGTGGGCTTTTTGCCTATTGGCATTGCCAAGTCGGTGACCGGGGAATACACCTTCGCGATTTTTGGCGTCACAGGCTTGGCGCTGATGCTCAGTTGGCTGGTGTCGGTGTACTTCGTGCCCTATTTGGGTACCTTGCTGCTCAAGACCCCGGCCCACGCCGTGGACGAGGAAGATGAAAACGCGCTCTACGACACGCCGTTTTACAACGCCTTTCGCCGGGCAGTGAACTGGTGCATCTTGCACCGCTGGATCACGATTGGGCTGATGCTGGCCACCTTCGGGCTGGGCATGGTGGGCATGGGCAAGGTGCAGCAGCAGTTCTTCCCAGACTCGAGCCGCCCCGAAGTCTTGCTCGAGCTGTGGTACCCCGAGGGCACCTCCTTTGCCGCCAACGAGGCCACCACTGCCCGCGTGGAGGCCCGCATGATGCAAGAGGCCGGCGTGCAAAGTGTCACCACCTGGATCGGCTCGGGCGTACCGCGCTTTTATTTGCCGCTGGATTCGATCTTCCAGCAGACCAACGTGTCGCAACTCATCATCTTGCCCAAGGACCTGAAAGTGCGCGAATCATTGCGCATCAAGCTGCCCGCGCTGATGGGCCAGGAGTTTCCCGAGGTGCGGGCCCGGGTCAAGATATTGCCCAATGGCCCGCCGGTGGCCTATCCGGTGCAGTTTCGCGTAATCGGCCAGAACCCCGAGGTGCTGCGCCAACGCGCCAACGAGGTCAAGACCGCGCTGCGCGCCAACACCAATATGCGCGGTGTTAACGACAACTGGAACGAACCGGTCAAAGTGCTGCGCCTGGAAGTGGACCAGGCCAAGGCGCGCGCGCTGGGCGTGACCAGCCAGTCCATCGCGCAGGCCTCCAAGATACTGCTCTCAGGCAGCACGGTCGGCCAATTCCGCGAGGGCGACAAGCTGATCGACATCGTCTTGCGTGGGCCCTTGAATGAGCGCAACGCGATTTCTGACATCGGCAACGCCTATTTGCCCACGGCCAGCGGCAAGTCCATCCCCTTGACGCAAATCGCCAAACCCAGCTTTGCCTGGGAGCCTGGCGTGCTCTGGCGCGATGGCCGTGATTACGCGATCACGGTGCAAGGCGACATCGTGGAAGGCCTGCAAGGCGCCACCGTCACCGCCCAGTTGCTGCCCGAGCTCAACCGCCTCGAAGCCACCTGGAAGTCCGGCGGCAATGCGCCGTACCGCATCGAAGTGGCCGGCGCCGTGGCCGAAAGCAGCAAGGGCTCCAGCTCGATTGCCGCAGGCGTGCCCATCATGCTGTTCATCACCTTCACCCTGTTGATGTTGCAATTGCACAGTTTCAGCCGCGCCATGCTGGTGTTTTTGACCGGCCCCTTGGGCATTGCCGGTGTGGCCGCAGCGCTGCTGATTTCGGGCCGGCCGTTTGGCTTTGTGGCGCTCTTGGGCGTCATCGCGCTCATGGGCATGATTCAGCGCAATTCAGTCATCCTGATCGACCAGATTGAGCAAGACCGCGCCAACGGCGTGCCGGCCTGGGATGCGATTGTGGAGTCGGCGGTGCGCCGCTTGCGCCCCATCGTGCTCACCGCCGCTGCCGCCGTTCTGGCCATGATTCCGCTGTCGCGCTCTGTGTTCTGGGGGCCGATGGCGGTGGCCATCATGGGCGGCCTGATCGTGGCCACGGTGCTGACCTTGCTAGCGCTGCCGGCCATGTACGCGGCCTGGTTTCGGGTACACCGCGAGGCTGTGCCGACGCAGGCTAAAATAGCCGGCTGACCGATTTCAAAGGTCTAACCCAGACACGGCGCCCCAGGGCGCGCCTGGACAGGTTAGACCCTGATTTTTTACTGCGCGGGTGGCGAAATTGGTAGACGCACCAGGTTTAGGTCCTGACGGTAGCAATACTGTGCGGGTTCGAGTCCCGCCCCGCGCACCATCGAAAATGGCCGGAAACCCAATGAAATCAAGGGTTCCGGCCTTTTTTTATGGTTCATCC
>CANCJD010000042.1 GCA_947378275.1 Comamonadaceae bacterium | reverse complement strand
AGGACTCCTCAAAATAACTCAAAACGCGATGGAGTCCAAAACCGCAATCAACAAACCAATAAAGACTTAGAGCAGACGCGAAACTGACCAAACACCGCAAACCTGCTATGCCGTTAAGTCGGCAAAGCGGGATCATTATGCGCTTATTCACACGGTATGTAGTAAATTTTTGCAATTTGGCCCACCAAAGCAGGCTTTTTGCTGACAAAAGTCACTTTTTTGCGCCACTTTTGCAGTTTCGCAGTCTTACCAGTTCGATTCGCGCTCGGGCGATGCGCTGATTTTGTGGGTGGACAAGTCGGCACCGTCAAACTCTTCTTCCTGGCTCATGCGCAAACCCACCGTCATTTTGAGCACGCCGTAGACCGCAAAGCCACCGGCCAGCGCCCAGACCACGCCCAGGGCGGTGCCTATCAGTTGCGCCTGTAGCGACACACCGCCCAAGCCGCCCAGCGCCTGGCTGCCAAAAATGCCTGCCGCCACGCCGCCCCAGGTGCCGCACAGGCCGTGCAAGGGCCAGACGCCCAGCACGTCGTCGATCTTCCATTTGTTTTGCGTGAGCGTGAACATGAACACAAAGATGGCGCCGGCAATGCCGCCCACCACCAGCGCGCCCAGTGGATGCATCAGGTCCGAGCCCGCGCACACGGCCACCAGTCCGGCCAACGGGCCGTTGTGCAAAAAGCCGGGGTCGTTTTTGCCCACCACCAGCGCGGCCAGCGTGCCGCCGACCATGGCCATGAGGGAGTTGACCGCCACCAGGCCTGAAATCTTGTCCAGGGTTTGGGCGCTCATCACGTTAAAACCAAACCAGCCCACCGTCAAAATCCAGGCGCCCAGCGCCAGAAACGGGATGCTCGATGGCAGGTGCGCGGAAATGGCGCCGTCCTTGCGGTAGCGGTTGCTGCGCGCGCCCAGCAAGAGCACCGCGCCCAGCGCAATCCAGCCGCCCACGGCATGCACCACCACGCTGCCGGCGAAGTCATGGAATTCGGCGCCAGTGCGGGCCAGTATCCAGGCTTGCACGCCAAAGTGCTGGTTCCAGGCGACGCCCTCAAACATCGGATAGACCACGCCCACGATTACGGCGGTAGCCATGAGCTGGGGCCAGAACTTGGCCCGCTCGGCGATGCCCCCCGAAATAATGGCCGGGATGGCGGCTGCAAAAGTGAGCAGGAAAAAGAACTTCACCAGTTCGAAACCGCTTTTGGCAGCAAGCTGCTCGGCGCCCACAAAAAAATGCGTGCCGTAAGCCACGGTGTAGCCGACTAAAAAGTAGGCAATGGTGGAGACCGAAAAGTCGGCCAGGATTTTGACCAGGGCGTTGACCTGGTTTTTGCGCCGTACCGTGCCCAGCTCCAAAAACGCAAAACCGGCGTGCATGGCGAGCACCATGACTGCGCCCAAGAGAATGAACAAAGCATCTGCGCCCTGTTTTAGTGCTTCCATAGTCAACCTTTGAGAATAAATGCTTGTAATTGGTGCAAATTTAGCGGCTAGCAAAATTTTGCACCGAAAGTAAGCAAAATTTACGCCATGGTTTGGCCTGTTGCTGTTTTGTGGTGCATCTGTGCCTTTGCCGAATGGGTAACATCGGCGCATGGAAGCATTTTTAGTATCAACCGGCATCGTCGCTCTGGCCGAAATGGGCGACAAGACACAACTTTTGGCGCTGATTTTGGCGGTGCGTTTTCGCAAGCCCTGGCCCATCGTTTTGGGTATTTTGGTGGCCACCTTGGTGAACCACGGTCTGGCCGGTGCGGTGGGCGCCTGGGTCACGAGTTTTGTTGGGCCGCAGGTCTTGCGCTGGGTGCTGGCGGCGTCCTTTATCGGCATGGCGGTGTGGATGCTGATTCCTGACAAGATCGATGAAGAGGACACCGACGCCGCGCCGCGCTGGGGCGTGTTTGGCACCACGGTGGTGGCGTTTTTTCTGGCGGAGATGGGCGACAAGACGCAAATCGCCACGGTAATGCTGGCTGCACGCTACGACGCGTATTTCCATGTGGTGGCCGGCACCACCCTGGGTATGATGCTGGCCAATGCGCCGGTGGTCTGGCTGGGCGAACGCATGACGCGCCTGGTGCCCATGCGTTTGGTGCATATCGTCTCGGCCTTGGTGTTTGCCGCGCTGGGCGTGGTAGCGCTGGTGGCGGGCTAAAAACGGCGCGTTGCTATACTTTCCCCCACAGCGCCAATTTGCTCCAGCTTGCGGGCGCTTAATAAATACAGCTAAACCCGGACCCCCGCGATCACTCTCTTGACCCGGCCCCGCGTTTGGCGTTGCCGGGTTTTTTTATGCTGATCGCCACACCCCAATCGATGCATTTCGCCGAGCCGCTGGCGCTGACCAGCGGTGCGTCCATCCGCGCCTACGACCTGAGCTTTGAGACCTACGGCCGCTTGAATGCCGACCGCTCCAATGCAGTGTTGGTATGCCACGCACTGAACGCCTCGCACCATGTGGCCGGTGTCTATGAGGGGCAGGCCAAATCTGAGGGCTGGTGGGACAGCATGATCGGCCCGGGCAAGCCGCTCGACACCGACCGCTTTTTTGTTATCGGCATCAACAATTTGGGCTCGTGCTTTGGCTCGACCGGCCCGATGCATCCCAACCCGGACCGCGCCGATGGCCAGGTCTATGGCGCAGACTTTCCGGTGGTTACGGTGGAAGACTGGGTCAAGGCGCAAGCGCTGCTGCTCGACCGCCTGGGCATCGAGACGCTCGCGGCTGTCATGGGCGGCAGCCTGGGCGGCATGCAGGCGCTGGGCTGGACGCTGCAATACCCGGATCGCCTGCGCCACGCGGTGGTGATTGCCAGCGCGCCCAATCTGACGGCCGAGAACATCGCCTTCAACGAAGTGGCCCGCCGCGCCATCGTCACCGACCCCGATTTCCATGGTGGCAACTTCTACCAGCACAGCGTGGTGCCCAAGCGCGGCCTGCGCATCGCCCGCATGATCGGCCACATCACCTACCTGAGCGACGATGTGATGAATGAGAAGTTTGGGCGGCAACTTAGAAGCGCGGTGGCTGGCGCCAACGAGGGGGCTACCGAGTCAGCGCCGGGCCGCCCCAAGCTGGCGAGCACCCCCTCGGGGGGCAGCGCAACACACGAAGTGGCAAGCGTGGGGGCTTATCTCTATAGCACGCAAGAGGTGGAGTTTCAGATAGAGAGTTATTTGCGCTACCAAGGCGACAAGTTTGCCGATTACTTTGACGCCAACACCTATTTGCTGATCACCCGGGCGCTGGACTATTTCGACCCGGCGCTTGCGCATGGTGGCAGCCTGACCAAGGCGCTGTCTGCGGCCAAAGCCAAATTCTTGCTGGTAAGTTTTGCCACCGACTGGCGCTTTGCACCGGCGCGTAGCCGCGAGATCGTCAAGGCGCTGCTGGACAACCAGCGCGAGGTGAGTTACGCCGAAATCGACGCGCCGCACGGGCACGATGCCTTTTTGCTGGACGACGCGCGCTACCACGGCGTGGTGCGGGCCTATTTCAACAACGTGGCGCAAGAGGTGGGCGTATGAGCGACCAAAGCATCCAACACGCGCTGGCGCAGCTCGTGCCCCAGGGCGCGCGCGTGCTCGATCTGGGCTGCGGCGACGGCGCCATGCTGGCGCACCTGCAGGCCACGCGTGGTTGCACCGGTTATGGTGTGGAAATTGACGACGCCAATGTGCTGGCCTGCGTGCAGCGCGGCGTCAACGTCATCCAGCTCAACCTCGACGAGGGTCTGGCCATGTTTGACGATGCTTCGTTTGACGTGGTGCTGCAAATCGACACGCTGCAACACCTGCGCAACGCCGAGGTGATGCTGCGTGAGACCGCGCGCGTGGGGCGCATTGGCATCGTGGCGTTCCCCAATTTTGCGCACTGGCCCAACCGCCTGAGCGTGCTGGCGGGGCGCATGCCGGTGACCAAGCGCCTGCCCTACCAGTGGTACGACACGCCCAATATCCGCGTCGGCACCCATGCCGACCTGGGCCAACTGGCGCAGCGCGCGGGCCTGCGCGTGGTGGACAGTTTTGGTTTGCAAGACGGGCAAACCGTGCGTTTTATGCCGAACTGGCGGGCCGGCACTTCGGTGTACAAGCTCGCGCGCTGACGCGATCTGAATTTCAGGCCTGCGCGCGAACGAGGCCCGTCGCTGGCGCTTGGGCCACTAGTGCCGCGCCGCTTAACAGCCCAGTAAGGTAGCCAGCGTCAGCAGGTCTCTTGCGTGCAGGTCGTTGGCGGCCACCGCTTGCCCGTCTTTGGGCTGCTTGGCCCCGCATTCCAGAGGCCGCTCAATGTAGGCAGTGCGCAGACCGCAAGCGCGGGCGGCGGCCAGGTCGTCATGGTGCGTGGCCACCAGCATCACCTGCCCGGGTGCCACGCCAAACACCCGCGCCACGCCGCCGTAGGTGCGCGGGTCGGGCTTGTAGGCGTGGAAATTTTCGGCGCTCAGAATGCAGTCCCAGGGCAGCGCGGCCTGCTTGGACAGCCGGGTGAGCAGATTGAGGTTGCCATTGGACAGGGTGCACAGGATGTACTTGGCCTTCAGGCGCGCAAGGCCGGCCACCACATCGGGCCAGGCGGCCAGTCGGTGCCAGACTTGGTTGAGCTGTGCGCGCTCAGGCTCATCCAGGTGCGCCAGGCCAAACTGGGGCAGGATGGCGTCCAGGATTTGCCGGTGCAGATCGTCAATCAGCGTCCAGGGCACCTCACCCGACATCACCCGCGCCATGGCGGGCGCGTAGCCGTCGCGCCAGGCGAGCGCAAAGGCGTCTCCGTCCACCTGCGGGTACAGGTGCTGCATCTCCAGCACGATGCTTCCGTGCCAGTCCACCACGGTGCCAAAAATGTCAAAGGCCAGTACCTGCAGCGTGTCTGGCGCAAAAGAGTGGTGCGTTGCGGTGTTCATGGCGTGGGGCCTCCAGGTTAGAAAGTGCGCGCAGGATAGCGCCCGAGCATGGCATCATGGGCGGCCTGCACTGTATGACCCGACGCGCCCATCGCGCAGCCCCGCAAGGAGATTTCCCCCCATGACCGCCCGCCTGCCCGACACCGCCCTCAATACCGCCCAAGCCCTAGAGCAGGTGAGCCAAGCCTGGGACAGCGACATTGTGGAGCGCTTGAGCGAGTACATCGCCATTCCCGCCAAGTCCCCCGCCTTTGACGCCGACTGGGCCGCCCACGGCTTTCTGGAAACCGTGGTGCGCAACACCGCGCAGTGGATTGAGGCGCAAAAAGTAGCCGGCCTCACGCTCGAAGTGGTGCGTCTGCCCGGCCGCACGCCAGTGCTGCTGTTTGAAGTGGCGTCCACCCGCAGCGCCCAAGAGGGCGTGAGCAGTCAGACCGTGCTCATGTACGGCCACCTGGACAAGCAGCCCGAGTTTTCCGGCTGGCGCAGCGACTTGGGCCCCTGGACGCCCAAGTACCAAGACGGCAAGTTGTATGGCCGCGGTGGCGCTGATGACGGCTACGCGGCCTATGCGGCCATTGCCGCCATCCAGGCGCTGCAAAGCCAAAAAGTGGCGCACCCGCGCATCATTGGCCTGATCGAGACCTGCGAAGAAAGCGGCTCGTACGACCTGCTGCCTTATGTGGACGCGCTGCGCACGCGCCTGGGCGATGTGGGTCTGGTGGTGTGCCTGGATTCGGGCGCGGGCAACTACGACCAGCTCTGGCTGACCAACAGCCTGCGCGGCATGGCCAGCGGCGTGCTCAAGGTCGAAATATTGACCGAAGGCGTGCATTCGGGCGACGCCAGCGGCGTGGTGCCGTCGAGCTTTCGCATCCTGCGCCACGTGCTTGACCGCCTGGAAGACAGCGCCACCGGTCGCCTGCTGCCCGAAAGCTTCTATTGCCCGGTGCCGCCCGAACGCATGGCCCAAGCCCAGGCCACGGCCGACATCTTGGGTGATGAGTTGTACAAGCGCTTTCCGTGGGCACATTACGACTGCGGCGGCGCCAGCCAGTTTGCGCTGCCCACCACCACCGACCCGCTGCAAGCCCTGCTCAACCGCACCTGGCTGCCCACGCTCAGCGTGACCGGCGCCGACGGTTTTCCGGAGATGAAAAACGCCGGCAACGTGCTGCGTCCCTACACCGCCTTCAAGCTCTCGCTGCGCCTGCCCCCGCTGGTGGAGGCGGCCAGTGCCGTGCAAGAACTCAAAGCCCTGCTCGAAGACAACGCGCCCTACCAGGCCAAAGTGACCTTTGAGGGCGGCGGAGGCGCCACCGGCTGGAACGCGCCCAGCACCGCACCCTGGTTTGAGCAGGCGCTGAACGCCGCGTCCAATGCGCACTTTGGCGCGCCTTGCGGCTACATCGGCCAGGGCGGCACGATTCCGCTCATGAACATGCTGAGCACCGGTTTTCCCAAGGCGCAAATGATGGTCTGCGGCGTGCTCGGCCCCAAGAGCAATGCCCACGGACCCAACGAGTTCTTGCACGTGCCCTATGCCAAAAAACTCACCGCGGCGGTAGCGCAGGTGATCGCCAGCTTTCCCTGAAAACCTTGTCTTGAAGGCCCCGTTATGAGCACCGCCCACTTGTCTGAAATCACCACCCCCCACGGCGCCACCCTGGCGCTGCGCGACTGGCCGCTGCCCGAGGGCACCACGCCGCGCGCGCTGGTGCTCATTGTCCACGGCCTGGGGGAACACTGCGGGCGCTACGAGCACGTGGCGCAGCAGCTCAATGGCTGGGGTTTTGCGGTGCGCGCCTTTGATTTGTGCGGCCACGGTTTGTCCAGCGGTGCGCCCGGCAGCCTGCCCGACGAGCACCGCCTGCTTGACGACCTGGCCACGGTGATCGACCGCAGCCGCGCAGTCATGGCCCCGGGCCTGCCGCTGGTGTTGCTCGGCCACAGTCTGGGTGGGCTGATCGCGGCGCGCTTTGTGTCGCTCAAACTGCGCGCGGTGGACGCGCTGGTCTTGTCCAGCCCGGCGCTGGATCCGGGCCTGAACGCCTTGCAAAAATTGTTGTTGGCGACGCTGCCGAAGATCGCGCCTAACTTGCGCGTGGGCAACGGGCTGGACGCCACCTTCCTGTCGCACGACGCCGCCGTGGTGGCCGCCTACCGCGCCGACCCGTTGGTGCACGACCGCATTTGCGCCCGGCTGGCGCTGTTCATTGCCACGGCCGGCGCCCAGACGCTTGCGCTGGCCCGCCAATGGACGGTGCCCACCTTGCTGATCTACGCGGGTCAGGATCGATTGGTGAACCCCGCAGGCAGCCGCGCCTTCGCAGCCCTTGCTCCCGCTGGCGTGCTGACCAGCCAGTGCTTTGACGGGCTGTACCACGAGATCTTCAACGAGTCCGACCCCGCGCCTGTGTTTGCCGCGCTGCAGGCGTGGCTGGCGCTGCGTTTTGGGGCTTGAGCGTTTGTTGGACGCCTAAACCAGCAAGGCCAAGGCGGTAAGCGCCGCAGTTTCGGCGCGCAACACGCGCGCACCCAAGGACACCGGGGCAAAGCCGCAGGCAAGCGCCGCGTCTTCTTCGGCAGCGCTCAGGCCGCCTTCGGGCCCGGACAAGAAAATAGCCGCCGGGGCTGCGTCGGCGGCAAGCCAATCGCGCAGCGGGCGCGAACCCTCGCGCAAGGACAACAACAAACGTGCTGCAGACGTGGCATCCGCCCCGGCGGCATTGGCTGGCAGATCGCGCAGCCAATGCGCCAGTGTGGCCACCGGGTGCAGCAGCGGCACGCGGTTGCCGCCGCACTGCTCGCAAGCCGACACCGCCACGCTTTGCCAGTGCGCAGTTTTCTTGTCAGCCCGCTCGCCTGAGAGGCGCAGCACGCTGCGCTCGCTCATGAGTGGCTGGATGCTGGCCACGCCGAGCTCAGTGGCTTTTTCGACCAGCCAGTCCATGCGGTCGTTGGCGGGCATGGCGATGGCAATATGCACCGCGCGCGTGGCCTCGCGTTCCACCGCGTGGTGCGCGCCCACTTGCACTTGCACGTGGCTGCGCCCCATCTGCGTGACGGTGGCCTCAAACTCGCCGCCCGGGCTGCCAGCGCTGCCCTGTGCCCAGCCGGGGCCGTGGTTGAACAGGGTGATGCTGTCGCCAGGCTGCAGGCGCAGCACTTGCACGTGGCGGGCGGCACCTGCGGGCAGTTCCAGAGAATCACCGGTGTGCAGCGGCGCCGGGCAAAAAAAGCGCGGCATGTCTACGCGGCTCCGGGACTGCGGCCAAAGCCAAAGACGTTGGGCTCTTCAATCCCCTCCAACTTGTCAATCAGGCGCAGCAAGGGTTTGAGTTCGCGGTAGCGCGCGCAGGTGGCACGGATGTAGCCGATAAAGCGCGGCGTGTCGGCCAGGTAATGCGGTTTGCCGTCGCGCAAGGACAGGCGTGCAAAGATGCCGGCGATCTTGAGGTGGCGCTGCAAGCCCATCCATTCCACCGCGCGGTAAAACACGCCAAAGTCGTCGCCCACCGGCAGCCCGGCCTGGCGCGCCCGTTGCCAGTAGCGCACCACCACGTCCAGGCAAAAGTCCTCGTCCCAGCTCAGAAAAGCGTCACGCACCAAGCTCGCGATGTCGTAAGTGATCGGGCCGTAGACCGCGTCCTGGAAATCGAGTACGCCCAGGAAGCTGCCGTTCTTGGGGGCCATCTCGCCAGCGCCGGGCCGCCCCAAGCGGGCGAGCGCCCCCTCGGGGGGCAGCGCAGTACGCGCAGCGACAAGCGTGGGGGCCATCAAATTCCGAGGCATAAAGTCGCGGTGCACGTAAACACTCGGCCAAGCCAGGTTTTCAGTGATGATGGTCTCAAACGCGGCGTCCAGCACCTTGCGCTGCGCGTCGTCCAGCGCCACTTGGCGGTGCTGGGCGATGTACCACTGGGGGAACAGTTCGAGCTCGCGGCGCAAAAGCGCGTGGTCGTAGGGCGGTAGCACGCCGACGCGCGAGGCTTTTTGCCAGGTGATTAAGGTGTCAACCGCCTGCAAATACAGGTCCAGCGGCGGCGGGGCGGCCGGGTCGATGACCTGCATCATGGTGCGGGCACCCAGGTCGTTGAGCAACAAAAAGCCGTGGGCCTGGTGCCAGTCCAGCACTTCGGGTGCGCGTATGCCGGCGTCGTGCAGCAGTTGCGCAACCTGCACAAAGGGCGCGCTGTTTTCCTTGTCGGGCGGCGCGTCCATGGTGATCAGGCTGTCGCCGTGGGCGCCGCCTTCGGTGTCGATGCGCAAATAGCGGCGAAAGCTGGCGTCGGCCGAGGCCAGGCGCAGGCTCTCGGGCCGCAGCGCAAAGCGCGTTTGTACGCCGGCCAGCCAAGCCTGAAACTGGACTTGGCGTTCGGGGTCGGACCACAACACAGGCTCGGGTGTGGGCTGGGGGCGTGGGGCAGAGGTGATGGTGCTCATGGATAATCCATTTTCTATCTTTTTGAGACTGGTCCTTTTTCACCCATGCCTACTTTTGCGCGCGACGCGGCCCCCAAGCCGCCGGGCACCGGCCTGCGGGTGGCGGTGGGACGGGCGTGCATGTTGGCCGCGGCCTGGAGTGGCGTCGCGCTGGCGCAGATTCCGGCGCCACAAGTAGGCCCCGGGTTGCCTTCTGGCCAGGCGCTGAGCCCTGAGCAGGCGCGCCGCGCGCCCGTGCTGTTGCAGGGGGATCGCCTGACCAGTCGCACCGACCAAGACGCCACGCTGGAGGGTGACGCCGAACTGCGCAAGGCCGGCACCATCATCCGCGCCGATCGGCTCGACTACGACATGCCCACCGACACGGCGCGCGCCACGGGCAATGTATGGGTGCGGCGCAACGGCAATATCTACCAAGGCCCCTATCTAGAGCTCGAAGTGGACGCCTTTGAGGGCTTTTTCACTGCGCCTCGTTATGAATTTGCCCAAAACGGTGCCCACGGTCAGGCCGCGCGCGCCGAGTTTATTGACAGCACCCACATGACGGTGCACCAAGCCAGTTACACCACCTGCAAACGCAAGCCCGGCCCCGATTGGCTGCCCGACTGGGTGTTGAACGCCGCGCGCATTGACATCGACAACGACGAAGACATTGGTCTTGCGCAAAGTGCGACCCTGAGCTTCAAAGGCTTTCCGCTGCTGCACGTGCTGCCGATCAGCTTCCCCTTGTCGGAAAAACGCAAAAGCGGCATGTTGCCGCCTGCCATTGGCCTGGACAACGCCAACGGCCTTGAAGTCTCGACCCCGTACTACCTCAATATTGCGCCCAACCGCGATGCCACCATCACGCCAACGTTTATGACCGCACGTGGCGTCAACCTCAATACCCAGTTCCGCTACCTCGAGCCCAGCTACTCTGGCGCGCTGAACCTGAGCTACATGCCCACCGACAAGCTGCGCAACGCCGACCGCTGGGGCGCCTCAGTCACCCACACCGGGAGCGTGGATTCGCCCATCGGCGGCGTGACCGTGGCGACCAACATCAACCGGGTAAGCGACGACAACTACTGGCGTGATTTCACCAATAGCAGCGCGGTCAACAACGGCAGTGCGATTGGTGGGGCTACGCAGCGCCTGTTGCCCGCCGACCTGACTGCGTCTTGGGGTCGGGGCGATTTTTCGTCCGCATTCAAGGTGCTGAAGTGGCAAACCCTGCAAGACCCAACGGCGCCCATCGTCCCACCTTATGACCGGGTGCCCCAGTGGACCGGGCGCTATGCGCAATACAACGACCGGGGCGTGGACTGGTCTGTGGACGCGGACCTGACGCAATTCCAGGCCGACCGCACCCTTACGGGGCAGCCCAACGTCCAACGTGTTTTTGGTTTGGTGCAGGCCAGTTACCCCATGGTCCGGCCGGCGGGCTTTTTCACTCCCAAGCTGCAACTGCACACCACCGGCTACCAGTTTGACGCCGTATATGCGGGCCGGCAAAGCGCCGACAGCACCGTACCCACCTTTAGCCTGGACAGCGGCCTGGTGTTTGAACGCGAAGCCACGGTCTTGGGCCGCAACTTGGTGCAAACCCTGGAGCCACGCGCTTTTTACGTCTACACGCCCTTTCGCGACCAAACTATGTTGCCCAACTACGATACGGGCGCCAATGACTTTAACTTTGCCACCATTTACACCGAGAACGCCTTTGTTGGCAACGACAAGATATCGGACAACAACCTGCTCACCCTGGGCCTGACCACACGCTACATTGACCCCGACAACGGTGCCCAACTGGCGCGCTTTGGCGTAGCCCAGCGCCTGCGCTTTGAAGACCAGCTTGTCACCCTCAACTCGGGCAGTGCCAGTGCCGCCTCGGGGGTGAGTGATATCTTGTTGGGTGGCGCCGTCAACCTGACCGAGCGCTGGGTGGTGGACTCCACCGTGCAGTACAACGGCCGCACCGACCAGTCCGTGCGCTCGGTGCTCGGAATGCGCTACAACCCGTCCAATTACCGCATGCTCAATGTGGCCTACCGGTTTTTGCGGGACCAAAGTGAACAAATCGACACGAGCTGGCAGTGGCCACTCAACGACCTATGGGGCGACCGAGGCCAGAACCTAGGCGCCGGCCAGGGCCAGGGCGAAGGTCGCTACTACGCTTTGGGCCGCCTGAACTACAGCCTGCGCGAGGGCCGTCTGGTCGATAGCGTGCTGGGGGTCGAGTACGATGCAGGCTGCTGGATCGGCCGGATGGTGGTGGAGCGGGTGCAAACCAGCACCGAGACCGCCAATCAGCGCCTGATGTTTCAGCTTGAGTTTGTGGGCTTTACCCGCGTGGGCCTGAGCCCGGAAAAGACCCTCACCTCCAATATTTCACGCTACCAAAACCTGCGCGACCCCAGCGCGTCCGGTAACGCAAACCGAATCTACGATTAAGCGACTGACCACCATGAAACTGCATTTTTGGGCTATTGCGGCCACTGTTCTTGCGCTGCTCGCCACCGGCCCGGGCGCAGCTGTGGCGCAAGGCAGCCAAGCCGCTGACTTTATTGTGGCGCTGGTCAATTCCGAGCCCATCACCAACGCCGAATTGCAAGCCCAAATCAAGCAAGTGACAGAGCAGCGTGTCCAGCAGGGCCAGCCGCTGCCACCTGCGGCTCAATTGCGCAGCGCAGTGTTAGAGCGCATGGTCAATGAGCGTGCGCAATTGCAAGTGGCCCGCGACATGGGTTTGCGTGCGGAAGCCGGCGCCATTGACCAGGCCGAAGCCAACCTCGCAGCCCAAAACCAGATGGAGCTGGCCCAGTTTCGCCAGACCTTAGAGCAGCGCGGCGTGGCGCAGCCGGCCTTTCGCGCCCAAATTCGTGACCAGATCGTTCTGAGCCGCTTGCATGAGCGCGAGGTCGAAGGCCGTGTGCGCGTCACCGACACGGAGGTAGAAAACGCCCTGGCTGCGCGCCAGGCCGCCAACACCGACCCGATGGCGCAAGAAATCAACCTGGCAAATTTTCTGGTGGCGCTGCCCGAGAACCCGAGCCCGACCCAGGTGGCCCAGGCGCAAGCCCAGGCGCAGCAGGTGCTGGCGCGCATCCGAGCGGGTGACAAATTTGACGCCCTGGTCAAAGAACTGTCAGACGCCGACCGCAACAACGGCGGCCAGCTCGGCCTGCGCCGCGCGGACCGCTACCCGGCGCTGTTTGTGAATGCCATCCAGTCGCTGGGCGTGGGCCAGGTGTCGGAGCCAGTGCGTTCGGACGCTGGTTTTCATTTGCTCCAAGTGGTGGAGCGCCGCGCCGGCAGTCTGGTGCAAACCGTGGCGCAAACCCGTGCCCGCCATATTTTGCTGCGCCTGAGCCCGCAACTCACCCAAACCCAGGCGCTGGCGCAGCTCGCCCAGGTGCGCCAGCGCATTTTGACGGGCAGCACCAGTTTTGAGGCCGCCGCGCGCGAGCTTTCCCAAGACGGCAGCGCGGCGCAAGGCGGTGACCTGGGCTGGGCCAGCCCCGGCATGTTTGTGCCCGAATTTGAAGAAGCCATGGGCCGCCTGAAGGAACGCGAGATTGGCACGCCCATCGTGTCACGCTTTGGCGTACACCTGATCCAGGTGATGGAGCGGCGCGCGGTCGAGTTGACCCCGGCGCAGTTGCGCGAACAAATGCGCGCCGAGCTGCGCGCAAAGCGCACCGAAGAGGCTTACCAAACATGGGAGCGCGACATCCGCAACCGCGCTTTTGTCGAAATCCGGGAGCCCAACTGAGTGGCCCGTTCTTTTAGCGCTCTGGCGGCCTTTGGGGTCACGTTCTAATGCAACACATTGCCCGCAAGCGCTTTGGACAGCATTTTTTGTCTGACGGCGGCATCATTGACGCCATCGTTGACGCCATCGCCCCGGTGCCGGGCCAGCACGTGGTGGAAATTGGTCCCGGCCTGGCTGCGCTCACGCAGCCCCTGGTAGAGCGACTGGGTGCGCTGACCGTCATTGAGCTTGACCGCGATCTGGCGAGCCGCTTGCGCGCTCACCCGCAGCTCACGGTGATCGAGGCCGACGTGCTGCGCGTTGACTTTGATCAGCTAGCCCGCGGGCCTTGGGTGGGGGACCTAGCCGTGCCAGACGCGCTCAGCGCGCTGCCCAAAATGCGGGTGGTGGGCAACCTGCCCTACAACATCTCCACGCCCATCCTGTTTCATTTGCTGCAGTTTGTGGACTTGGTGCAAGACCAGCATTTCATGCTGCAAAAAGAAGTGATCGACCGCATGGTCGCCGCGCCCGACACCTCGGACTTCAGCCGCCTGAGCGTGATGCTGCAGTGGCGCTACGCTCTGGAAGACGTGTTGTTCGTGCCGCCCGAGAGTTTTGATCCGCCCCCGCGGGTGGACAGCGCCGTAGTGCGTATGGTGCCGCTGGCCGCGCCACCGGCCATCAACATTCCTTTGTTCAGCGAACTGGTACAAGTGGCTTTCAGCCAGCGCCGCAAGCTGATTCGCCACACCCTGGGCCGCTGGCTGGAGGCCAAAAACTTTGCCGGCAGTTTCGATGTGCAGCGCCGGGCGCAAGAAATTCCGGTGGCTGAGTACGTGGCGCTGGTGCAGCAGCTCTAGTGCTGCCAGCGACCAACGCCGCTACCTTGTCCAACGCGCGCATCAATAGGCGCTGCCCCAAGGGGCCAATTGAAAACCTGAGCGTGGTCTTGTTCACTAGTAAAGTCCTCCTTATGAAAACCTTTGGTAATTTCCTCCACACGCGCCAAGTCTGCGCTGCCCTGCTGTGTGTCGTGTTTGCCGGTGCCGCCAGCGCAGACATCTGGCCCTCAAGGGTCATCAAGTTTGTAGTGCCCTTTGGGCCCGGCGGCGCCAACGACTTGGTGGCGCGCGCGGTGGCCGAAGGCGTGTCCAAGCAACTGGGCCAAACGGTGGTGGTTGAAAACAAACCGGGCGCAGGCTCCGTGCTTGGCGCTGATCTGGTGGCTAAGGCCGCGCCGGACGGGTATACGTTTTTGGCGCCGGCAGGCGGCGTGATTACCAACAGCCTGATCAAGTCCAAAATGCCGTACCAGCCAGAAGACCTGGTACCTGTGGCTTTAATGGCCGTGAGCCCCTCGGTGATCGTGGTGGCCGCAGACTCTCCGGTCAAAGATTTGAAAGGCCTGGTCGCTTTGTCAAAACAAGGCGCAGGCATTAATTTTTCGACGGCTGGTACCGGCAGCACGCCGCACTTTGTGGCAGAAATGCTGCGCCTCAAAACCCACGCCAACATCCAGATTGTTCCTTACAAGAGTGGCTCCGAGGGCGTGGTGGCAGTCATGGGCAAACAAGTGGACGCGACCTCTGAGGCCAGCGTGGTGGTCCTGCCGCAAATCAAAGCGGGCCGGTTGCGGCCTTTGGCGTCCACTTGGAGTCGCCGCATTGCCGCACTGCCTGACATTCCTACAACCAAAGAGCTGGGTTACCCAGAAGTCTTCATCGGGCACTGGTCGGGCATTTTTGCGCCCAAAGGGACACCTGAGGAGATCTTGGAAAAAATGAACCACGCGGTGGCTGCTGCCCTGCAATCGCCCGAAGTGCGCGCCCGCTTCATACCCCAGGGCATTGACCCAATGGGCGGCAGCCGCGCCGACTTCGTCAAATTTCTGGCCAGCGAAAAGGCACGTTTAGAACCTATCGTGCGCTCGGTACACATGCAAGAAGACTGATCAGGCGGCGGCTAAACCGCACCGTCACCCATAAAAAAGCCCGCAGTTGCGGGCTTTTTTGCTTCGGCCAAAGCCGATGCGCTTGGCGCTTAGGCGGCTGCGAGCCAGTATCCCGCGTTAAACGGGCTGCTCATGCGCAGCGCCAGGGGCGACACATCGAGCAAAAAATCGCTCGGCAGTTTTTCGCCGCTATTGACCGAATCGGGTCCGGGCGTAAGCGCGGGGGTGGATTCGTTGTTTGCCTGATTCGCCCGTTCTGCTTGGCTGGTTTGCGCAGAACGGGCTACAGAAAAGAATAGAAGCATCGGAACGGAATCTTCCGCTCCCCCCAGTAGTCGGCCGTGTCGCGGAAGATGTCGAGCAGTTGCTCGCGCGCCTCTTTGT
>CANCJD010000041.1 GCA_947378275.1 Comamonadaceae bacterium | reverse complement strand
AACGCCGCCGACGACAAGAAAAAGCTCGAACTGATCCAGACCAAGAACGAAGCTGACGCCAATGTGCACAGCGTCAAGAAGAGCCTGGCCGAATACGGCGACAAGCTCGACGCGGGCGAAAAGGAAAAGATCGAAGCCGCCATCAAGGACCTGGAAGCCGTCATCAAGAGCGACGACAAAGACAGCATCGCTGCCAAGAGCGCCGCGCTGATGACTGCCAGCCAAAAACTGGGTGAAAAAGTCTATGCCGACATGCAAGCCAAAGAGGCCGCCCAAGGTGGCGCCGCTGCAGGCCCTGCCGAAGGCGCTGCTCCCGCGGACGACAACGTGGTCGACGCGGAAGTCAAGGAAGTCAAAAAGGGCTAAGCCCCAGGCAGCCTGGGCTGCTTGAAAACCTGCCGCGTTGAACGCCATTCGGAGTTCAACGCGGCTTTTCTGTTGCTACGGAGCACCAATTCGCCATGGCCAAAAGAGATTTTTACGAGATTCTGGGCGTGCCCAAGAACGCGTCAGACGAGGAAATTAAAAAGTCCTACCGCAAGCTGGCAATGAAGTTCCACCCTGACCGCAACCAGGGGGAAGCGTCCAAAGAGGCCGAAGGCAAGTTCAAAGAGGCCAAAGAAGCCTACGAGATGCTGTCGGACCCTCAAAAGCGCGCCGCCTACGACCAGCATGGCCACGCGGGTGTCGACCCGAATATGCGCGGGGGTGGCGGAGAAGGCTTTGGCGGATTTGCCGAAGCGTTTGGTGACATTTTTGGTGACATGTTTGGCCAGCAACGTGGTCGCGCTGGTGGCGGCCGCCAGGTGTTTCGTGGCGGCGACCTGAGCTACGCCATGGAACTGACGCTGGAAGAGGCGGCCAACGGCAAGGATGCGCAGATCCGTATTCCGACCCAAGAGAACTGCGAAGTTTGCGCCGGCTCGGGCGCCAAGCCCGGTACCCAAATCAAGCCCTGCGGCACCTGCGGCGGTGCCGGTGCGGTGCAAATGCGCCAGGGATTCTTCAGCGTGCAACAACCTTGCCCTACCTGCCGTGGCGTGGGCAAGATCATTTCGGACCCCTGCAACGCCTGCTCGGGCCAGGGCAAGATCAAACGCCAGAAAACCCTGGAAGTCAAAATTCCGGCGGGCATCGACGCGGGCATGCGCATCCGTAGCGCGGGCAACGGCGAGGCGGGCACCAATGGCGGCCCGGCGGGCGACCTGTACATCGAAATCCGCCTGAAAAAGCACGACATCTTTGAGCGCGATGGCGACGACCTGCATTGCACCGTGCCCGTGGGCATGGTCACGGCAGCGCTGGGCGGCGAGATTGACGTGCCCACGCTGCAAGGCAAAGCAGCCATCGACCTGCCCGAAGGCACCCAAACCGGCAAGCAGTTTCGACTGCGAGGCAAGGGCATCAAGGGCGTGCGTTCGAGCTACCCCGGTGACTTGTATTGCCACATCACGGTGGAAACACCGGTCAAGCTCAACGAAGCCCAGCGCAAGCTGCTGCGCGAGTTGGAAGACTCGTTCAAAAAAGGCGGCAGTAAGCATTCGCCCTCAGGCGATAGCTGGAAAGACAAGCTCAAGGGCTTTTTTAGTTGATCCAAGCCAAAGCCTAGCGCGATAGCGCTGCGCGCTCAAGCCGCCCGGTCTATAAAGGACCTGGCGGCTTTTTTGTGCTCCGTGGGCGGGCCGGGTTTGCCGACGAGGAGCGCTATGGGCGTGCAAATCAGCTTTCTGGGCGGCGCCGACACCGTGACTGGCTCCAA
The DNA here is from genome assembly GCA_947378275.1 of Comamonadaceae bacterium. Lineage (GTDB taxonomy): Bacteria > Pseudomonadota > Gammaproteobacteria > Burkholderiales > Burkholderiaceae_C > Allorhodoferax. Next base: position 14,397 of record CANCJD010000041.1, on the reverse strand, counting down.
ATTCTTGATCCACCACCAAGGCGTCAACGTACTGGTGGACTGCGGCTTGTTTCAGGGTTACAAGCAGCTGCGCTTGCGCAACCGCAGCCCGCTGCCCGTGGCGCCCGGCGACATCCACGCCGTGTTGCTCACGCACGCGCATTTGGACCACAGCGGATACTTGCCCTTACTGGTCAAGAGCGGCTTTCACGGGCCGGTCTACGCCAGCGCGGGCACGCGCGATCTGTGCGCGATTTTGTTGCCCGACAGCGGCCACCTGCAAGAAGAAGACGCGGCGTTTGCCAACCGCCACGGATTTTCCAAACACGCCCCGGCCCTGCCGCTCTACACCCGCCAAGACGCGCTGGACTGCCTGCCGCTGATCAAGGCCACGCCGCAGCGCCAGGCCTTCACGCCCCTGCCCGGTTGGAAAATTACCTTTCAGCCGGCCGGGCACATCGTGGGGGCCTCGGGCATCTTGGTAGAGGTGGCGGGGCGGCGCCTGTTTTTCTCGGGCGACGTGGGGCGCCCCAACGACGCGGTGATGCTGCCGCCCGACCCCCTGCCCGCCGCCGACACGCTGGTGGTGGAATCCACCTATGGCGACCGCATTCACCCGCAAGAAAACCTGCTGGCCGAACTCGGCCCCGCACTGGCGCGTCTGGTGGCGCGGGGTGGCAAAGCGGTGGTGCCGGTATTTGCGGTGGGCCGCGCCCAAGCGGTCCTGCACGCCATTGCCCAACTCAAGGGCCAGGGCGTAGTTCCCCACGGCTTGCCTATTTTTTTGGACAGCCCCATGGCGGTACACGCTACCCACTCTTTTGCCCAACACCAGGGCGAATACCGCCTGAGCCGCGAAGAAGTGCGCGCCATGGCGAACTGCGCCACCATGGTCTCGACCCCGGAAGAATCCAAGGCGCTTTCTGCGCGCCACGGCCCGATGGTGATTTTGTCGGCCAGCGGCATGGCCACCGGCGGGCGCGTGCTGCACCACTTGGAGCAGCACGTGGGCGATCAACGCAATATGGTGATCTTGACGGGCTACCAGGCACCCGGCACACGCGGCGCCACTCTGGCCAGCGGCGCACGCAGCGTACGCATCCACGGCCACGACGTGGACGTACGGGCTGAAGTGGTGCAACTCGCATCGGCGTCCGCCCACGCCGATGCGCAGCAACTGATGGACTGGATGCGCACCTGCCCGCAGCCGCCCGACCAGGTGTACGTGGTGCATGGCGAACTGGCAGCCTCGGACGCGCTGCGCATCCGCATTGAGCGCGAGCTCCAATGGCGCGCGCTGGTGCCGGAGCATGGATCGACCTGGCCTTGCTGATCGACGTTGCGGCGTAGCGACCCCACGCCTTCCAAACCGGCATACTCACGCCTCACATCACCCAGCCCCCCATGACCTTGCCCATACCCGCCGCGCGCTACCTGACTGCTGCCTTCTACCTGTTTGTGGAATTGCCGGACTACGCCCAGCGCCGCGCGGCCTTGCTTGACTTGTGCCTCGCGCGCGAAGTCAAAGGCATGGTTTTGCTGGCGCGCGAGGGCATCAACAGCACGATAGCCGGCGCGCCCGACGATGTGCGCGCGGTGCTGGCCTATCTGCGCGCCGACCCGGCGTTTGCCACGCTGGTGCACAAAGAGTCGTGGTCGGACACGGCGCCCTTTCACCGCATGAAGGTGCGGCTGAAAAAAGAGATCGTGACCATGGGCGTGCCCGGCATCAGCCCCACCACGGGCGCGGGCACTTACGTCAAGCCCGAGCATTGGAACGCCATGATCAGCGACCCCGAGGTGGTGCTGGTGGACACGCGCAACGACTACGAGGTGGACATTGGCACTTTCGCCGGGGCGCTGGATCCGCGCATCAAGACATTCTCGGAGTTACCAGCCTGGGTAGAGCAAACCACAGCGCTGCAGGCGCGCGATGGCAAGAAGCCGAAGGTCGCCATGTTTTGCACAGGCGGCATCCGCTGCGAAAAGTCCACCGCCTTGCTACGCGCCCAGGGCTTTGACGAGGTGTTTCACCTGCAAGGCGGCATCCTGAAATACCTGGAAACCGTGCCCGAGGCGCAAAGCCTGTGGCGGGGCGAATGCTTTGTGTTTGACGAACGCGTCTCGGTCGGCCACGGACTGCACCCCGGCGCGCATCAGCTCTGCCGCTGCTGCCGCCAGCCCTTGCCCGAAGGCGCACTGGAATCACCTGAGTTTGAACTGGGCGTGAGCTGCCCGCGCTGCTTTACCACCAGCACAGACACACAAAAAGACAGCGCACGGGAGCGGCAAAGGCAGTGGCTGCTGGCCAAGGGCCGGGCGCAAACGCATATTGGGCGGGTGGCCGATGACGGCGCGCCGCGGGAACACTAAGCGTTACTGCGCTGGAGACCCGGAAGGCGAAGAAAACGCGAGGGGCCTGGGTTTGAACCTCTGCAGCATGGGCTGAATGGGGCCGAGAGCCGTCATCCACGCATGGCTGCTTTGGCGGTAATCGCAAGCGCATATCGACAACCTTGCCTTGCGTGGCACCACGAAAGTGCTTCAGTTAAAGTTCCCCACCATGGCAAAAACGAATTCCACCCCGCCCAAGCCACGAAAGCCCGGGCGACCAAGCAAATCCAGCGTCGATGCCGCATTGGATATTCGCAGGGCGGCACTCAAGGCCTTTGCCCGGGCGGGCTTTAATGGTGTGAGCATTGTGGAAATCGCCCGAATGGCGGGAGTCGCCAAGCCACTGGTGCATTACCACTATGCGTCCAAGGATGTGTTGTGGGAGGCGGCATTGGACGACGCAGTGGCGAATTTGCGCGCGGAAGTGGTGCAATTTCAGGGCGCCTTGGCCGCAACGGCTTCAGCGCCTGATTTGCTTCGGATGGTGGCCCGACAACTGGTGCTTTTTGCCTCACGCTACCCCGAGTTGGTGCACATTGTGGTTGACGAGACTGGCAAAGGCGGAGCGCGGGCCCGCTGGCTAAGCACCCACCTCCTCGCACCCGGCTACGCCATGGGCAAGACGCTGATTGAGGGCTTGGCGCGCCTTAGCGGAACCCGCGAACCTGCAGTGGAACACGTGGTTCCGATGATTCTGGGCATCATGAATTTCCCATTTATGGATGCAGAGATTATTCGCGACGCCTATGGAGTGGATGTGCATGCCAAGGACTACGTCGAACGCCATGGCGAATTGCTCTTCCAAGTTTTGGGGCCGCTGCTGTTAGCCACCTAGGGTAAACGATAGCTCGGATTTAATTATGCCTTGCAGCATAATTAATGCTCTTTTTAGAAAGAGCCATTCGTGCCACACCCAGAATCTGTCCACCTCGGATACACCGCCCACGAACGGGCGACCAGCCCCTACGCCCGTTTTTACCAGCCCGACATGGCGCCCTTGCCAGCGCATGTGCGCGAAGCCATTGCGGTGGGCTTGCAGACCGTTGACCTGCTGCCACCCATGGAAAGTGCGCCGGAGTTACAAACCCCGGGCTACTGGCCGGTAGAAAACGGTGTCACCGTCAGCCCTGACGGAGCGTTCCGCGTCTTTGTACGCACCGATATGCCTGGCGTGACGCCTGCGATGTGGAACTGGTGGTTTGCATGGCATGGCAGCGAAGCACAACGCTACAAGCTGTGGCACCCGCGCGCACACATGCACGCGGCCTGGGCCGATGGCCGAAGCGACTTGAACCACTATGTTGGACGCACCTCGCACGTGGTCGAGTACGTGGGCAACCAGCGGCTGAGTCTGGCTATTCGATTCGTATCCCCGGCCAGTCTGGGACTCGACGAGGCACGCCTCCAGCGCGACGGAGAGGTGGCTATCTGCGCACGCGGTTCGATGGCCGGCACACCGATGGAGACCGGCTGGCTCATCCACCATGTGCGCCCCGTCCCGGGTGGTTCTGAAATGCGTTCTCGTTTTTGGCTGGCCGGCGCCAACATCCGCCCACGCGGCATGCCAGGCGCCGCTGGAGCACTGCTTGGCCGGGTCGCCGCAAAGTTCGCGCCGTTGACCGACAACATGGCCGTGGAGCTGCTGGTGCATTGCGCCCAAGAAATGAACCATCTCGCGGGTATCTTGCCCGACCTTTACGCAAAGTTCGGCCCCGGACACAAGAACTGAGGTATTTCACATGCAAAAGACATCTACACACGGCACCACTTTGCGCCGCGGCGACCCCGGTTTTGAAAAAGCAGTCCTGGGCACGAGCTTTACCGCGCGCGATCCCGGCCGCCGCCCGGAAATCGTCGTGCAGGCCAATAACGTGGACGATGTCGTTTCTGCCGTGCGACAAGCTGCACTTGCCGAGATGCGCATCGGCCTGTGTTCCGGAGGACACAGTTGGGCGCAAAACCATATCCGCGAGGGCGGCTTGATGCTGGACCTCTCGCGGTTGAAGTCGATTGAAGTCAACCCCACCAAAATGACGGCCACGATTGGCCCGGCGGTTCTTGCAGGCGAGCTGAACTTGGCCCTGGTGCCGCACAAGCTGTTCTTCCCTACGGCACACGCATGGACCGTGGGACTTGGGGGCTTTCTGCTGCAAGGTGGTTTTGGCTGGAACAGCCGCAACGTGGGCGTGGGCTGTCAAAACGTGATCGGTATTGATGTGGTGCTGGCTGACGGAACGCTAGTCCACGCCAATGCATCCGAAAATGCCGACCTTTTTTGGGCAGCGCGCGGTGCAGGCCCGGGCTTTTTTGGCGTGGTGGTGCGCTTTCACCTGAAGCTGCACCAGCGCGCAAAGTTCATCGGCATGAAGTTGCAGGTGTTTCGCATCAAGTACCTCGAAGAGGTATTGGCCTGGGCCGATCACGTGGGGCCTTCGGTGTCGCCCAATGTTGAATTCCAGATCGTCATGAACCCCAAGGCCGCCGTCATCAATGCCCATGGCATGGAGATTGTGGCGCCCGTGATGGCTGATAGTTGGAAAGAAGCGCGTGAGATGGTGGCCTTCATGTCGAATAGTCCAGTGCGCGCCAAGGCCAGCTTTACGCTGCCGCTACTGCCCATGTCGCTGAATTTCATGATGAAGGCGGGCGAGAAAACCTTGTTCCTGTCCAACACCCGCTGGAGCGCCGACAACATGTGGATGGATACGCCCATCGATCCGCTACTGCCGGAGATACGCAACATTGCGGACACCCAGCCCCCACACCCCAGCCACGTGCTGTGGCTCAACTGGAACGGCCCCGTGCAGCGCCCCGACATGGCGTTTTCGCAGGAACACCGCACCTATCTTGCGTTGTATTGCGGCTTGGGCAAAGGCGTGGATGAATCCAACTATGCCAACTGGGCCACCGACCACATGAAAGCCTTGGAGCCGTGGAGCCGTGGCATCCAACTGGCGGACGAAAACTTGGCGCGCCGCCCAGCGCGATTTGTGTCCGACGCCAATATGGTCCGCCTGGACCAGGTACGCGCCAAGTACGACCCGCTGGGACGATTCCATCCATGGATGGGGCGGGTATAGCCTCCCCATATTCGCATCAGAACCATGAAAAAAGTCCGAACATTCGAACTTGTTGGTGCAGCCTTCCTCATGGCTTGCGCGATGGCTGCAGGTGGCGCACAAAAAGCAGCCAAAGCACCCAACATTGTTTTGCTGGTCGGTGACGACTGGGGGTTTTCTGATGTGGGTGCTTTCGGCAGCGAAATCCGCACGCCCAATATCGATGCACTCGCCCGGTCCGGTATGAAGTTCTCCAACTTCCATACGGCGGCGACCTGCTCTCCCACGCGCTCAATGTTGCTGACCGGTGTGGACAATCACCGCAACGGCTTGGGCGCCATGAAGGACCTGATGCCGCAAGAGTTCCGAGGCAAACCCGGTTATTTGGGATATCTGAGCAACAACGCCATCACAGTGGCGCAGTTGCTCAAGGAACAGGGCTACCACACCTACGTCGCGGGCAAGTGGCACCTGGGCCACGAGCCAGCGACGCTGCCGCCGAACCGGGGCTTTGATCGGTCCTTTATTCAGGCCCATGGAAGTTCGGATAACTGGGAACAAAAACCTTGGATATTCACTGAAAACGGCGAATGGTTTGCTGACGGCAGGCAAGCCTCACTTCCCAAGGACTACTACTCATCAAAGTTCATCACCGACAAGACCATCGAATTCATCGACGCCGGGGCAAAAGACGACAAACCTTTCTTTGCTTATGTGGCGTACCAAGCGGTTCACATCCCGGTGCAAGCCCCCAAAGAGTTCAGCGACCACTACCGCGGTCTGTATGACTCGGGTTGGAATGCGCTGCGTGAGGCACGGCGCAGCCGGGTGGCGGCACTGGACCTGATTCCGCAAGACTCCAAGATGGTGAATATGGCCACCACATCAGACTGGAACGCCTTGCCAAAAGCCGCACAGCTTGACCAGACCCGGCGAATGGAAGTCTATGCCGGCATGGCAGAGGCGATGGACTTTCACCTGGGACGGTTGATCGAACATCTGACGAAGACCGGCGCCTATGACAACACCGTATTTATATTCATGTCCGACAATGGGGCAGAAGCAGCAGACCCGTATGAGATTGCACCGCTCAAGTGGTGGATTAAGGCCAACTGGACCGACCAGACGGAACGGCTCGGGGAAAAAGGGGCTTACTCCTTTATCGGTCCGGGTTGGGCCAGTGCAGCTGTGTCACCGTTGAACACCTACAAACAATGGGCAGGGGAAGGCGCCTTACGTACGCCGCTGATCGTCTCAGGTGTTGCGGGAATGTCCCATCAGGCATTGAGCAAGCGCTTTGTACACGTCACCGACATTGCACCCACGCTATTGGAGTTGGCGGGTATCCCGCCACATCAAGGACGCTACCAAGACAGAGACGTCGAACCCATGCACGGTAGGAGCATGCTGGCGCTCTTAAAGGGAAAGTCCGAAACATTGCATGCAGCGGATGAGGCTTGCCTGAACCGGGATTGCGAGATCTGATGTCCAACACTCTTGAATACCCACATTCAGGTGATCAGCGACTCAGAAACCACCCCCGCTTTGAATCGCTTTTTGTGCTTCGCTAACGTACCGTAGCCCACCGTCTAAGACCCAAAGACAACGTCTGAAAAGTGACCAATGCAAGCCAGTAGACTTGCCAACCAGACATCTTCCCATCGGACCAAAGGCATCTTGCGAATGAAAAAAATTTTTCTTGCAGCGCTTATCTTGCTTGGCCACAGCGCGCAGGCTGACTGGGTCAAGATGGGAGACACCGATGAGGGCAGCTTCTATATTGACCCCGCCTCTGTACTGCGGGATGGGCATGTGCGCCAGGTATGGGAATTGACCGATTTGAAGCAGCGCGATGAAGGCGGCGAGTTGTCGCGTCGCGCCCGAGTGCAATACGACTGCCAACGGGGCCGCACCCAGGTGCTTTCCATCAGTACCCATTGGGAACCCATGGCTGAGGGTAAAGCCTTGCTGTCGGTCGCCCGCCAAGGCTTGTGGAAAGAAGTGCCTCCCGAGACACCGTATGCAAAGGCCTTCCATCTGCTCTGTGCGCAATAAGCGCAGCAACTTGCGCGCGCACAATGCCTTTGGCCTGAAACTCAAATGACGACTGCTAAAGCGCATCCGCCTACTCCCCTGCCCGTCTTGTATTCCTTTCGCCGCTGCCCCTACGCCATGCGCGCGCGCCTGGCTTTGCGGGTGGCGGGTCAGGCGGTAGAACACCGCGAAATCGAACTCAAACACAAGCCCGCCGCCATGCTGCAAGCCTCGCCCAAAGGCACGGTACCGGTGCTGGTGCGGACCGACGGTGCGGTGCTGGAGCAAAGCCTGGACATCATGCGCTGGGCCTTAGAGCACCATGACCCCGAGGCTTGGTTGCCCAAAGACGAACCGAGCCGCCAAGACGCCTGGGCGCTGATTGCGCAAAACGATGGCGACTTCAAATTCCACCTGGATCGCTACAAATACCCGCACCGCTACGGACTGGAAGATGGCGTGGCGCACCGTGCCCAAGCTGCTGTTTTTTTGGATGCCTTGGCGCAGCGCCTGGCAGCAAACGCTTACCTAAACGGCCCACGCTTTGGCCTGGCCGACGCCGCCATCGCCCCTTTTGTGCGCCAATTCGCACACACCGACAAAGCCTGGTTTGCCCAACAAAATTGGCCCGCACTGGCGCAGTGGCTGGCCGCCTTTGAAGCGTCTGCGGCTTTTGCGCAGGTGATGGAAAAACACCCGGTCTGGCCGGGTGTCGCTGATGGCTTTGCGCCTGGGGCGCTTTAGCTTTCGGTTAAGCGCCGCTTAGGCGATCCGTTCCTTGGCGTCAGCGTACTGGCGCTTGAGCTGGGCGACAAAGTCGGCGGTTGATTGCACCTCGTGGATGGCACCAATGCCTTGGCCGCAGCCCCAGATGTCTTTCCAGGCTTTGGTCTTGTCGCCGCCAAAGTTCATCTTGCTGGGATCACTCTCGGGCAGATTGGCCGGGTCCATGCCGGCGTTGCGGATGCTGGGCGCCAGGTAGTTGCCGTGCACGCCGGTAAACAGGTTGCTGTAGACGATGTCGTCTGAGTCGCTGTCCACAATGCTTTGCTTGTAGGCCTCGGCGGCGCGCGCCTCGTCGGTCGCGATAAAGGCCGAGCCGATGTAGGCAAAGTCTGCACCCATAGCCTGGGCCGCCAGCACCGCGTCACCGGTGGCGATAGAGCCACTCAAGGCCAAGGGGCCGTCAAACCACTGACGAATTTCCTGGATCAGGGCAAACGGGCTTTTCAGGCCGGCGTGGCCACCGGCGCCTGCGGCCACGGCGATCAGGCCGTCGGCGCCTTTTTCAATGGCTTTGTGCGCGTGCTTGTTGTTGATCACGTCGTGCAGCACCACGCCGCCGTAGGAGTGCGCTGCGGCGTTGATGTCTTCGCGCGCGCCCAGGCTGGTGATGATGATGGGCACCTTGTACTTCACGCACATCGCCATGTCGTGATCGAGACGATCGTTGCTCTTGTGCACGATCTGGTTGATGGCAAAGGGCGCTGCGGGCGCATCGGGGTGTGCCAAGTTGTAGGCGGCCAGCGTCTCGGTGATTTCGATCAGCCATTCTTCGAGTTGCTCAGCCGGGCGCGCGTTGAGCGCAGGCATAGAGCCCACCACGCCAGCAATGCACTGGGCAATCACCAGTTTGGGCGTGCTGATGATGAAGAGCGGCGAGCCGATCACCGGGAATGGCAGGTGTGCCAGAGCGGCAGGAAGTTTGGACATATGTACTAAAAAAAGAGATGAAATTAAAACGCGTCCAGCGCCAGCGCGGTCACGCTGTCTGCGCCTTCGACAATGCTGTCGCGCAGGCCTTGGGCCTTGGTCAGGATGTGGTCGGCGTAAAAACGCGCAGTCACCACCTTGGCTTGCATGAAGGCTGCCTCTTTGCCCTCGGCCAGTGCCTTTTGCGCCACCAGCAAGGCGCGCCCCATTTGCCAGCCGGCCATCACATTGCCCGCCAGCATCAGGTAAGGCACGCTGCCTGAGAACACGGCGTTGGGGCTGGCCTTGGTGTTGCCGGCCACAAAGTCAATCACTTCCACCAAGGCGGCGCGGGCTGCATCCAGACGCAGGGCCACGGCCAAGGCGTCGGGCGTGCCGCTGGCGCGCAGCTCGGCCACGGTCACAGCAATTTGCGCGGTAATGGCCTTGGCCGCCTGCCCGCCATCGCGCGAGGTTTTGCGCCCCACCAGGTCATTGGCCTGGATGGCGGTTGTGCCTTCGTAAATCGTCAAAATCTTGGCGTCGCGGTAGTACTGGGCCACACCGGTTTCTTCGATAAAGCCCATGCCGCCGTGCACTTGCACCGCCAGCGAGGTGACTTCCAGACTCATCTCGGTGCTAAAGCCTTTGATCAGCGGCACCATGAACTCATAAAAGGTCTGATGCTCTTTGCGTGCCTGCGCATCAGGGTGGTGGTGTGCCACATCAAAGGCCGAGGCCGCCACACTGGCCAGCGCACGGCAACCTTGCACATAGGCGCGCATGGTCATCAGCATGCGGCGCACATCGGGGTGGTGGATGATGGGCGCGCTGGTGTTCATGGAACCATCGACCGGGCGGCTTTGCACCCGGTCGCGCGCAAAACTGGCCGCCTTTTGGTAGGCGCGCTCGGCAATCGCAATGCCCTGCACGCCCACGCCATAGCGCGCGGCGTTCATCATGATGAACATGTATTCCAGGCCGCGGTTTTCCTGGCCCACCAAATAGCCCACAGCGCCACCGTGGTCGCCGTATTGCAGCACCGCCGTAGGGCTGGCCTTGATGCCCATCTTGTGTTCAATGCTCACGCAATGCACGTCGTTGCGCGCACCCAGCGAGCCGTCACCATTGACCATGAACTTGGGCACCACAAACAGGCTGATGCCCTTGACGCCCTCGGGCGCGCCCTGCACCCGGGCCAGCACCAGATGGACGATGTTGTCGGCCATGTCGTGCTCACCCCAGGTGATGTAAATCTTGGTGCCAAACACCTTGTAAGTGCCGTCAGGCTGGGGCTCGGCGCGGGTGCGCACCATGGCCAGGTCGCTACCGGCCTGGGGCTCGGTCAGGTTCATGGTGCCGGTCCATTCACCGCTAATGAGCTTTTCCAGGTAAGTGGCCTTGAGCTCATCCGATCCTGCCGTCAAGAGCGCCTCAATCGCGCCGTCGCTCAGCAAGGGGCACAGCGCAAAGCTCATGTTGGCGGAGTTTTGCATCTCGCCACAGACCGATCCGATGGTCTTGGGCAGGCCCTGGCCGCCAAAATCCACCGGGTGTTGCAAGCCTTGCCAGCCGCCCTCGGCAAACTGCTTGAACGCTTCCTTGAAGCCCGGAGTGGCGGTCACTACGCCGTCTTTCCAACTGGTGGGGTTGATGTCGCCCGTCCAGTTCAGGGGCGAGAGCACGCCTTCATTGAACTTGGCCGCCTCTTCTAAGACCGCCTGCGCCGTATCCAAGTCTGCATCCTCAAAACCGGGCAATTGGGCAATCTGGTCGATGCGGGCCAGGTGCTCAATATTGAACAGCATGTCTTTGACGGGGGCGATGTAGCTCATGGCGGACTTCCAAAAAGAGACGAAAAAAAAGAGAGATGAACCAAACAAGCCAAATTCAGGCGAAAAAAAGGCACCGCGTACGGTGCCTCGGCCTGCCAGGTTACAGGGCGGCTACAAGCTCGGGCACAGCCACAAACAAGTCCGCTTCCAGGCCGTAGTCGGCCACGCTGAAGATGGGGGCTTCGCCGTCCTTGTTAATGGCCACGATGACCTTGCTGTCCTTCATGCCGGCCAAATGCTGGATGGCGCCGCTGATGCCGCAGGCCACGTACAACTGGGGCGCCACGATCTTGCCGGTTTGGCCGACTTGCCAGTCGTTGGGCGCGTAGCCCGCGTCCACCGCAGCGCGGCTCGCGCCCATGGCCGCACCGAGCTTGTCGGCCAGCGGGGTCATGACTTCCATGAACTTCTCGCTCGAACCCAGGGCGCGGCCACCCGAAACGATGATCTTGGCGGCGGTCAATTCGGGGCGGTCGTTGCGGGCAATTTCTGACCCCAGGAAATGCACATCGGCGCTGGTGCCAGCCGCGGCTGGTGTGTCCACGCTGGCGCTACCGCCGGTGCTGGCTGCCGCGTCAAAACCGGTGGTGCGCACGGTGATGACCTTGATGGCATCGGTGCTTTGCACGGTGGCAATGGCGTTACCGGCGTAGATGGGGCGCTCAAAGGTGTCGGGGCTGTCCACCTTGGTGATGTCGGAGACTTGCGCCACGTCGAGCTTGGCGGCTACGCGCGGAGCAATGTTCTTGCCAAAGGCGGTCGCGGGGAACAACAAGTGGCTGTAGGCACTGGCCATGGCCACCACCTGGGCGCCCACGTTTTCGGCCAGTCCGTGGGCAAAGCCTTCGCCTTCCACGTGGATGACCTTGGCTACGCCGGCGATCAGGGCGGCGGCCGCTGCAGCCGCACCGGCGTTGTGGCCGGCCACCAGCACGTGCACGTCGCCACCGCATTGGGCGGCAGCGGTGATGGTGTTCAGGGTCGAGGGCTTGATGCTGCTGTTGTCGTGTTCAGCGATGACGAGAGAACTCATGGAAATATCCTTTGAATCAAGAGAGGGACGGCAATGCGTCGCAGTGTTTAGATGACCTTGGCTTCGTTGCGCAACTTGTCGACCAGCGTGGCCACGTCAGCCACCTTGATGCCGGCGCTGCGGGCGGCGGGCTCGACCACTTTGAGGGTCTTGATGCGCGGGGCAATGTCCACACCCAGGTCGGCGGGGCTGAAGGTGTCGAGCTGCTTTTTCTTGGCCTTCATGATGTTGGGCAAGGTCACGTAGCGGGGCTCGTTCAGGCGCAAATCGGTGGTGATGATGGCGGGCAGGCTCAGGCTCAGAGTCTCGGAGCCGCCATCGACTTCACGCGTGACCTGGACCTTGCCGTCGGCCACTTCCACCTTGCTGGCGAAGGTGGCTTGGGGGCGGTCGCTCAGGGCGGCGAGCATCTGGCCGGTCTGGTTGCAGTCGTCGTCAATGGCTTGTTTGCCCAAAATCACCAGGCCGGGTTGCTCTTTGTCCATCAGGGCCTTGAGCAGCTTGGCCACTGCCAGGGGCTGGAGTTCTTCGCTGGTCTCAATCAGGATGGCGCGGTCGGCGCCAATGGCCATGGCCGTGCGCAGGGTCTCGGAGCACTGGGCCACACCGCAAGACACTGCGATCACCTCGGTGACCACGCCTTTTTCACGCAGACGCACCGCCTCTTCGATGGCGATTTCGTCAAAGGGGTTCATGCTCATCTTGACGTTGGCAATATCGACGCCGCTGCCGTCAGACTTGACGCGCACCTTGACGTTGTAATCAACCACGCGCTTGACCGGTACCAAAACTTTCATATCACCACTCCAGAGAATAAAAAAAGGCACTTCAACGCCGCAGGGGACCTTACGTGCACGTCAACTGACGATTCTATGCGCCCGCTTGCATACGCCAGCTTACAGACCCTGCAGCACAAAAAAGAACGACCGTGCTTTTTTTATTGTAGCCGGGCGCACCTGCTGGCACTGGCCCTTCGGCGACCGGCCTTGTAGCGCGGGCGACAGGCGCCGCGCAGCCCCTAGCGCAGGCTGGCCACAAACTGCAGCACGCCGTCGTCCAGGCGGCCAAAACGCAGGTCCAGCAAGTCGCGCACATAGTTCTGGTTCAGGCGCCAGGGAGTTGAGCTGCCCTGCACCGGAAACTGGTGGAGCGAGCGCTGGATATAGCCCGAGCTGAAATCCACCCAGGGCTGCGGCTGCACGTCCGCGCCGGGCATGGCGGGCACGCACACCGGCGCGTCGCTGCGCTGCATCTGGCGCAGCACGCGGCAGACAAAGGCGCCGGTCAGGTCGCTCTTGAGCGTCCAGGACGCGTTGGTGTAGCCCACCACATAGGCCAGGTTGGGTACACCGGCGAGCATCATGCCCTTGTAGCTCATGGTTTTGCCGATCTCCACCGGCTTGCCGTCCACGCTCAAAGCCATGCCGCCAAATCCCAGCAAGTCTAGGCCGGTGGCGGTGACCACCACGTCTGCTTCCAGCAAGGTGCCCGAACCCAGGCGGATGCCCTGCGGCTCAAAAGCCGCCACAGTGTCGGTCACCACGTCGGCTTTACCGCTGCGGATCGCCGCAAACAAATCGCCGCCCGGCACCAGGCACACGCGCTGGTCCCAGGGCTTGTAGCGCGGGCTGAAGTGGGTTTGGGTGTCAAAGCTGGCGGGCAAGGCCGCTGCCGCCGCTTCAACAATGCGGGCTTTGGCCAGTTCGGGCCGGCGCTTGGCCAGCGCGTAGAAAAAAAGGCCCAGGCCCACGTTTTTCCAGCGCGTGAGCGCATAAGCCATGCGCTCGGGCAAGACGCGGCGCAGCGCGTTGGCCAGCGCATCACGGCGCGGGCGCGCCACCACATAGGTAGGCGAACGCTGCAGCATGGTCACCTGCGCCGCTTGCTGGGCCAGCGCGGGCACCAGCGTCATGGCGGTGGCGCCACTGCCAATGACCACCACGCGCTTATCACGCACATCCAGATCGGCCGGCCAGTCTTGCGGATGCACCACGCGCCCGGCGAATTGGTCCTGGCCCACAAACGCGGGCGTGTAGCCGTGGGCGTAGTTGTAGTAGCCGCTGCATACCAGCAAAAAGCGGCAGCGCATGTGCAGGGGCGCCTGGTCTGCGCCCCGCTCCACCGTCAGCAGCCAGCGCGCCTGCGCGCCCGACCAGGTGGCGGCGGTCACCCGATGGCCCAGACGGATGTGGGGCAACAGCCCATGTTCTGCGGCGGTGTCCTGGATGTATTGCAGGATGGACGGGCCGTCGGCAATGGCCTGCGCGCCGGTCCAGGGCTTAAACGCATAGCCCAGGGTGTGCATGTCCGAGTCCGAACGCACGCCGGGGTAGCGAAACAAATCCCAGGTGCCGCCCAGGCGCGCGCGCCC
>CANCJD010000040.1 GCA_947378275.1 Comamonadaceae bacterium | reverse complement strand
AACAGAAAGCATGCAGTGGTGGTTTATTCGTCGGGGTCTACGTATTCTTTGGGCAGGTGGTGGGCAATACCTTTGTGGCAGTCGATACAGGTTTTACCTTCTTCCTTGGCCTTCATGTGCTTTTTGTAGGGCGTCTGCTTTTGCAGCTCAGGGCTCATGGCCTCAAAGGCGTGGCAGTTGCGACATTCGCGGGAATTGTTCTCTTTCATGCGGTTCCACTCGTGGGTTGCCAGTTCCATGCGGTGCGATTCGAACTTTTCCTTGGTGTCAATGTAGCCCGTAAGCTTACCCCACACTTCCATGCTGGCCTTGGCCTTGCGGATCATTTTATGCGTCCACTCTTTGGGCACGTGGCAGTCCGAGCAAACGGCCCGCACACCGGTTCGGTTAGAGAAGTGGATGGTTTCTTTGTATTCCTGGTAGACGTTGTCCCGCATCTCATGGCAAGTGGTGCAAAACTCCAGGGTATTGGTGGCTTCCATGCCGGTGTTAAAACCGCCCCAGAACAAAATTCCGATCACAAAAGACAGGCCGGAGATCGCCAGCAAGGAATACTTCGCGCTGGGTTTGTTGATAAAGGTCCAAAAGCGTTTGAGTGCGCCGGGCTTGTTTTCCATTTTTTTTGACTCCTTGCTGTTAATCCAATGCCAACGGGACCTGAGGGGTCCCGTTGGTTTTTGTCGGGCGGTTTGCCTTAGAAGGTATACACGTAGCTCACACCGACGGTTTGCACCGTAAAGTCAGGTGCCAGTTCATTGGTCGGCAAGAATCCTGAGCCGGTTGAGCCCGTCTGCATGCTGTCATAGGACCAGTCGACCACCTTGGTTTGCGCGTACGTGTAGCTCAGGCGCATGGCCGATGACTTGTCAAAGGTGTATTTGCCTTTGACCTTGACCTCCACCGTATTGGAAGTGACCGTTGGGAACGCCGTTGCTGCAATGTAGAAAGCGGCCGTGGTATTGGTCGGCGAACCGTTGACTGCAGCTGGGTTGTTGACATACGAGCCACCGTTAACTGCAATATCCGACTTCGCGCTGGAGAAGACCAGCTCGGTAGTCAGGTCGAACTTGCCTGCCATCAAACCTTTGTGGGTGTAATTGAAGCCCACGGTGTCCACATGGTCACGCATATCAGCCGACCATTCGTTGCAGGAGTCAACTCTGTTGTACTGGTTGCGCAGTGCGATGGTGTTGAGTGCAACGCCGTTGACCACACCGCAACTCGCGTTGCCTACGATGGCCGTGTTGCTGGCCTGGCCAACATAGGCATTTGTGCCAGTACCCGCATTATTCGTTGCCAATGAGTTGCCGGCGCTGGTAGAGCGCTGCTCCTCCGTGCTAACGAAAAATCCGATGGTGGTGTTCTCGCTGGCCACATACACACCGTCAAGGTTGAGCGCAGCGGTTTGCGCCTTGTTCAGACCGTACTGCGAATTCGCATAGTTGTCATCGTTGTAGTCAATGCCACCTTGCAGGGAAAAGCGCTCACTGGCCTGCCAATTGACCGAACTGCGCACTTTGCTGCGATCGCGATCGGCCATGTTGAATCGGCGCATTCCCACCAACTCGCTGATGCGGTTGACGTTGCCGTACAGCGACTGAGCCAAAGCGGCGGTGCCAGTGGAGCTGAAGTAATACAGCTGCGTTGGCGTCATGGCCGCCAATTGGGACGAGGTGGGGTAACCCATCCACACACCGTTGCCCGTCAGCCCCAAGGCCAGCATGGCTTGGTACGCACTGACCGTCACCCCTGCCGCAGCGGCTGAGGACGGAATCTGATTGGCCATAGGCACCAGGGCCAAAAAGGCATTCGAGTTGTAGTTGCCCACCGTGCGGGCTGAGAAGGCGTAGCCCAATTTGGCGCTCACCTCTTCGCTCAATGCACTTCTGATTTCGGCGCGCAGGGTCTTCTCGGTGGTGGTCGCCGCGTCGGCGCAATCGATCCATGAACCCGTGCAGTAACGGTCGATGTTTTGCACGTCAAACCCGACTTTGATCGCTTGCCCTTGCGCCAACTTGTAATCCGCATCCAGATTGACTTGGTTAGAGCGCTTGCTGTAGGGCCGATTGGCGTTGATGTTTGCCGCCGAGCCCAAGTCACCACCGGTATGGGCCCAGCCCAGATTGACCGTATTAAACACCGAGGTACCCGACTTGGTTTCTCCCGGATCGTAGAACACATAATTGCTAACGGCTGTCTGGTTGTCACGCTCGTCAAATTTGTAAGCCGCTGTCAAGGCCAAGTCCTTGCTGGTCTTGTCGTGGAGCTTGGCGCTAAACGAGCGATTGACCACCAAGCCACCTAACGATGTCTGTGGCAAACCGGAGCCCAATTCGGTGCCGGTCGTCAGGTACGCATCGTCCTGAGTGCTGCGTCCGTAGGTAGCGTTGACCACCAGTTTGGTTGCCTTCGAAAAATCGTAGCCTCCGGTCAGGCTAATTTGGTGGAACTGGTTGTCCGGCGCACTACTCATCCGGTTAAGGGTGTGGTCCGCGGTGGCCCAATTCTCCCAAGACATGGACTTGACATTGTTGCTAAACAGCGAGGTGTAGTAATTCACACTCATGAAGCTGTTGGCGTCACGGTAGTTCAAGCTTACGTCGAGTTGATCGGTGCGCGTGTCAATCAGGTCGGGAATCACCATGGCGATGTCCCCACCCGTGTTACGCGAAACCGTACTCATGGGTTTTAGACCCTTTTTGAACTCCTGGCGTGCACTGGCGACTACGCCCCAGTGATCGTCAATTTCCGCGCCAAAGCCGATGTCGGTTTTGGTTCGTTTGGTCGACAAATTGACATTTTGAAAATCGGCGTTGTCAATGGCCGCGGTCGCCTGCATGGCCGAAATCTGACCGGCTGTGGGGGCGTAAATCGCTGAGGGGTGACCTGCGGAATAGGCATTGGCCGCGTTGTCAAAGCGATAAACAGCGTCGTTATTGATGAAGTTTGGATCCAGCGCCAGTACGTTGACCGAGGGGGTGACGGCTGTCGTTGCGTTCGGGTTGACGTTGAGCTGCAATGGCCGCACCCAGTTTGACGGCAAGGTCAGCGTGCTGGTACCGGCACCCAACAAAGGAGTTTGGTAACTGTCTGAGCGGTTACGCTGCAGCTCGTCGTAGCCAAAATTAAAGCGGTATTTGCCTTGGTCGCTGAACTCCATGTTCAGGCTGCGGGACTCCAATCCGAGGTCTTGCCCCACGATGCGGTAGCGCTCCGTGGCGCCGCTGTCGTAACTGGAGCCGCCCCGCAAATCCATACCTAGATTAGCGGTGACGCCCTGCTTTTGCAGGCCGTTGTATTCGCCGTACTTGTATGAGCCTTTGTCCGTGTTGGCAACCCCGACTTCCAGGGTTTTGGCGGCTTGTGTCAACTCAGCCACTGTGGCGTCTTCGGCCTGGGCCATCGCGGGCAACATGGCCAGGGTAAGCAGCGCGGCATGTGCGGCCAGGACGGTAGTCCGGACGACAAATTGATGGTTGTACGTTTTCATAATGTGTATTCCCGTTCAAATAGCATCAACGTTGGAATTTCGCGCCGGCAGGATGGTTGGAGCCATGCACCAGCAAGTGGCAGTTCAGGCAGGCGCGGCCCGCTGTCTGCGCGTTGGCAGCCTGATTACCAGGCGCTTGTGTACCGTTCACAGTAGTCAAATTTCCCTTGGCCAAACCAAAAGCGCTGCGTACTGAGGAACCGTGGTCGCCGCTATGGCATTCCTGGCACAGAAAGGGCGCACGGGCTTTGAGCAAGGGTGCGTTGACCGAACCGTGGGGGGTGTGGCAGTTGCTGCAATCGTCAGTCACAGGAGCGTGCTCCCACAGGAAGGGACCGCGTTTTTCGGCATGGCAGGTGTAGCAGGTGTCGTTCACGCTGTTTTTCACCAGCAATTTAGGACCAGTTGTGCCGTGGGGGTTATGGCAGTCAGAGCAAGTCATCTTGCCGGCATCCAAGGGATGTGTGGAATTGCGGTGGGTCTGAGCACGCTCGGACTTATGGCAGGAGAAGCACACTTCTGGTTGGGTACGTTTGGCCAGCACTGGATCGGCCTTTACGTGCACCGCGTGACAGGATGAGCAGGCGACGTCACGGCTTTGGTGTTGGCTGCCTTCCCAATGCGCGCGCTTGCCCGACTTGTGGCAGCCGATACAGGCTTCACCTTGGACTTGCGCGCTGGAAGCAGGGAATGCACCCTTCTTGAAAACGATGTCCGGCGCGGCGCGGCCTTTAACGGACGGGTCACCCAACACGTGTTTGTCACTGGCGCCATGGCAGGACTGGCACGTGGGCGTGCGCGGATCACCACGCAGACCATGCTTGGTCTGGTACAGACTCAGTACCGGTGCGGTTTCGGTCTCATCGTGGCACTTGGTGCAGACCGCGTCTTTTTTGAGTGCATCTTGCGCGAGTGCGGACTTGGTGGCGCCTGCGGCGATTTCAGGCAGCTTGTTGTCTTGGGCCCAGGCGGGCGCAGCGAACAGACCGGCTGCCAAGGCGCAGGCGGCGAGCAGTTTGGAGATGGTTTTCATGAACTTGTTCCAGCAGGTGGTCAGGTAAAAGGTGCGGCGCGCTTATTGCGACAAGATCCACTGCACCAAGTTCTTGATCTGCGCCATGTCTTTGGGTGGTGATGTTTTGACCACTTTGTGCTCTTCTTCGTGGCCATCGGGGAATTTCGCTTTTTCGCCGGACATGATGTGGTCAATCAGGCGGGCTTCAGCGCCAGCCTTGCCCTTGAACTTTTCCGCGACGCTCTTGTAGGAGGGGCCGTCTTTGTCCTTGTCAATGGCATGACATTTCAGGCAGTTGTTCTGCCGCGCCAGGGCCTTGGCCGCCTCCACGTCCACTTCAGCGTGGACTGACGCCGCCGCCAGACAAAGGGCAGCGCCCGCTGCGAGTGTTGCGAATCGAGAGTGGAGTTGAAGTGCCATGGTGTTCACCTTGTCAAAAGTTAGAGATCCGGCTCTGACAGGCGGATGCATGCCAAAGACTGGACCTGAGTTTGATTGCGGTGGCTGTCTAAATCCATCGGACAGCGATGAAAACGCGCCTGGGAATATTCCTAGTCCCGCTAGGAATGCAAGCCTTGCGGGCTTAGAGGGTCGGCGAGTCGCTCGACAAGTCGTCAAGCAAGTGGTGCTCTAGCGCGTAGCGCACCAGGTCAACCTGGCTGGTCATGCCCATCTTGTTGAGGATGTTGGTCTTGTGGGTGCTGACCGTCTTGATGCTGAGCGACAGCTCTTCGGCCATGGCGGTCATGGTCACGCCGCGCACGATGCGGCTAAACACCTCAAATTCGCGGTTGCTCAAAGCGGTGTGCGGCAGATCGTGGCCGGCAGGCGACACGTCCAGCGCCAGCAATTCCGCCACTTTGGGACTGATGTACATGCCGCCCTGAGCCAAGCGGCGCATGGCTGGCAGCAGCAGGTCCATATCGCCGTCTTTGGACAAATAACCGCGTGCGCCGGCACGGATGGCGCGCACCGCGTATTGCTCTTCATGGTGCATGCTGAAGATCAGCACCGGCAGGCGTGGCCGTTCAGCCTTGATCAGCTTGATCAGCTCCAAGCCGTTGCGCCCAGGCATGGAAATGTCCAACACCACCACCGCCCAGTCGCGCTGGCGCACCATGTCGAGCGCGGCGTTGCCATTGTTGGCTTCGCCAGCGACCTCAAAGTCGCTAGTGTCGGCCAAAATATTTTTCAATCCATTGCGGATGATGGCGTGGTCGTCTGCCAGCAGCACCTGCCATTTGTGGGTATTCATGCTGGCACCTCCAGCGTGGACAAATCGAGTGTCACTTCCACCGTGGTGCCACCGCTTTTGCGTCTGAACACCCGCAACTGCGCACCGACGGCCCGGGCGCGCTCGCGCATGCTGACCATGCCAATCCCGCCCAGGTTTGGCGTCTCGGGCACGCCGATACCGTTGTCTTTAACGCGTAAAACCAGTATTTGACCGGTCTGTTCCAGCGTCACTAGCACGGCGGTGGCTTTTGCGTGGCGCACCACGTTCGTCAAAGACTCCTGCACGATGCGAAACAGCGCCGTGGTCAACACTTCGCCTTGCACCAAACCGGGCTCGCCCAGGCGCAAATCAATGTGCAGGCCACTGTGCTTGGCCAGTTCGCGGGTTTGCCAGGCCACGGCATCAGCAAATCCAAGCTCGTCCAAAATGGCCGGGCGCAGCTCTGAAGACAAGCGGCGCACCGAACTGATGGCGCCGTTGAGCGTTTGGCGCATGTTGTCGAGCTGCTCCTGGTCTACGCCCCGCCCCTCTTTCATGCGCGTGCCAAGCCAGAGCAAATTGAGTTTGAGCCCGGTGAGCTGCTGACCCAGATCGTCGTGCAATTCGCGCGAAATGCGGGTGCGCTCGTCCTCGCGCACGATTTGCTGGTCCACGTACAAGGCGCGTAACTGCGAATTCATGAACTGCAGTTCCCCCCTGACACGGCGCTGTTCGGTCACGTCGCGAAGCACCGCCGTCATCTGCAGCTTGCCGCCGATCTCGGTTTTGGAGATGGACGACTCAATGGGAAATTCGCTCCCGTCGCGCCGCTGTCCAAAAATCTCCAGCTGACCGGCCATGGCACGCGGGCTGTCCTGGGTTTTGCCAAAGGCCATGGCCAGCGCGTCGTGCCGCTGGCGCATGTGCGCGGGCATCAACAGCGCCAAGGGCTGGCCCACGGCCTCGGCTTGCGAGAAGCCAAACATGGCCTCGGCCGCCGGGTTGAACAGACAAATCGTCATCGTCTCGTCCACCGCCACAATGGCGTCCTTGACCGACTCCACCGTGTGCAGGTAACGGTTGTCCGCCTCGCTCAGGGCGGCCGCCAAAGCGGCCTCGCGCAGCAGCTTTTGGCTCAAGAAAATAGCCACAAACAAGGTGAAAACGCACAAAAGCAAAACCGCAAGCAATATGGGCGCGGCAACCTCACGCCAAGACGCCAAGCTTTGCTCCTCGTCGTCGCTCACACTGAGCAACACCGGAAACGCCGCCAACCTCCCCAGCGCAAACACCACGCGCGTCCCGTCGCCCCCGGCGTGCACCAAGGTACGGACGCCTTCACCCGATGTGGTCAAACGCTGGCGGCTCAGCTCCATCGCCTTGGCGCCCAGGTCGTTTTCGCGGTGGGGCCAACTTGCCAATAGCGTGCCGTCTTCAAGGTACATCGCGATGGGGCGAACGAAGTCGAGCTTGGCGCGGTAGTAAATCGCCTCAAAACTCGCCAAATCAATCTCAGCCACCACGACACCCCGAAAATCCCCTCCCGGCGCCTCCAGCGCGCGGGCCACGCGCAGGGTCCAGCGACCCGTGACAGGATGGCGTAGCGGCCGGTCCAGGGCCACGCCCTTGGTATGGCCGGCGCCAAATGCCGTGAAATAGGCCGCCGTGCGGCCTGCGCTGACATCGGCGTCCGGCGGTCTGGATGCATTGACCGAATTGCCCTGGGCGTCGAGCAAAAACAAAGCGTTGATTTGGGTGTGGCCCGCCGTGCGTGTGGCCAGGAGCAAGCGGGTCAATTCACTGTCAAGCGGAACCTGGCTGCCGTAGCTCGACGCCAACCGCTCTTGAACGCCTTGCAACACCTGGTCCACGGCGTCGAGCTGTTGCTGACTCTGGTCTATCAGCATTTCGGCCAGACTGGCCGTTTCGAGTTGCGCGTGCTTGAGCTCTTGCGCGCGCAGGCTCCACAGCAGCAAGCCCGTGGTGAGCAGCACGGCCGCAATGGTCAGGGCGGCCAGCATACTGACGGCCTGGTAAGGCCGAACTAAAAATCGCATAAGGTACAAATTTCAGGAGCAGTGGCCGAGCCAAAGGCGGCTTGGCGTAGCCCGCAAGCGCAAACGCCGTTAAAAGACCACTGTAGCAGAAGGGATTTTCAAAGGCCTTTTCAGTCGTGTGCCGGTGCCACAGTCACCCGCACCTGCAGCGTGTGGTTGGCACCGCCTTGCAGCACACCGCGCAGGGGCGAGACGTCGGCAAAGTCGCGCCCCACTGCCAGGCGCACATAGTCTTGGCCCGGCGTGCCCAGGCCTGCGCGGTTGTTGGTCGGGTCCAGGTCCAGCCAGCCGCCATGCGGCAAGCCCCGGTTGCCACCGAGGTCGGGCAAATACACGGCCACCCAGGCGTGCGACGCGTCGGCCCCGGTCAGGCGCGGCTGCCCTGGTGGCGGCTCGGTCAGCATGTAGCCGCTCACATAGCGGGCGGCCAGGCCCAAGGAACGTAAACAGGCCAGCAGCACGTGGGCGAAGTCTTGGCACACGCCTCGGCGGTCGGCCAGCACTTCCAACGCCGGGGTGCTGATCTCGGTGCTGAGCGCCTCGTACACAAAATCACGGTGAATGCGCTCCATCAGCTCGCAGGCCGCCGCCGCCAGGGGTCGTCCGGCACCGAAGCTGGGGGCGGCATAAGCCGCAAAAGCCGCGTCCACCGGCGCGTGATGCGATGGGTAGCTGAACTCGCTGACCGCGTCACCGGCTTTGCCCGCAGCGTAACAAAACAAGTCGCGCGCAGCCTCCCAGGGCTGGCCAACGCGGCGCGCCAGCGCCAACACTTCTTTGTCCGCGCCTGCGCTGCCTGCCGCGTCGCTTGCACTTGCCATGGCGTCCACCAAGTCGCCTTGGGGGCCATGGGTGCGCACCTCGCTGTGGGCGCTCACGTCCATGCTGTGGTGAAAGGACGACATGGCCCAGTAGCTGCGGTGGTTGCCAAAGGCGTCTTGCCGGGTGTCAAAGTCGGCACACCGGGGCGCCACATCGATGCGGTGGCTCAGGCAAGTTTGGTACGGCGTGTCTGGCGGCTGCAAATGCGCCATGTGCTGCGCCGTGTCCACGCCGGGGGCGTAGTCGTAATGGGTTTCGTGGGTGATGCGCAGCAGCATGTCAAGCACCCACGCTTTGCGAAGACTCGCCGCTGTGGGCAAAGAACAAGGTATTGAGACTGTCCGAGGTGGCACGCGCGGTGTCGCGGCAGTCCTGCAGCAGCGTCAATAGGGCAGGCGTGGTATGCACGCCGTCTGGGCAAAGGGCGCGCAGGTCAGCGCTAGCGAGTTGGGGCACGCGCGCGGCCAACAGCTCAGTGCCGCCGTCGGCCAGGCCACCCATGCGCGCCAAGCGCGCGCGCAGCGTATGCGCCACCCAGGCCAAAGCGCGCGGATTATCCGCGTTGGTCAGCAGCAATTCGAGCAAGGCGCTCACGGTGCGAGACTGCTGGTACTGGGCGTGAAAGCTGATGGTGCTGTCAAACAGTGCCAGCACGGCGTCAAAACCGGCCTGCTCTTGCAGCGCACCGGCGCCCACGGCACAGGTCAGCGCGTGGGCCAAAAAGTCCAGGCGTTCGATGTGGCGGCCAATGGACAGCAGGCGCCAACCGTCGTCGCGCGTCATGCGGTCGGTCTGCGCGCCGGTCAGCGCGGCCATGAGTTGGCTGGTGCGCACCAGCACGCGCTGCGCTTGCACCGGGTCGTGGCGGTCGGTCACGTCGGGATGCAGCAAGGTGTTTTGCGCTTGTTCAATCAGGCTCCAGTGCTCTGGAGACAGCCGCTCGCGCACGCACGAGCCGGCCAAAAACACCGCATTGAGGTTAAAGCCCACGCCCGTCGTGTGCTGCGTGTCCCACAGGCCTGCCACCAACGAACGCTCAAACACCCGGCGTGACTGCTGGGCTGCGGGCACGCCCGCCACCACCAAACCGTGGGCCACGGCAAGCTGATTAAGCCAAGCGATCAGGGGCGCGCAGGTTTGGTCTTCGCTTCCCAGCACATCGAGCGAAAGGCGTGTCAGGCGCAAGATGTTTTCACTGCGCTCGGTGTAGCGGCCCATCCAGAACAGGTTTTCTGCGGCACGGCTGGTCACGATGCGCTGGCGCAGCACGCCTGCGGCCAGGGTGGGTGTGAGCGAGGGCGTGCGCTGCCATGGCCGCAGGGGTGCGGTGTCGTCCGGCGCCGGGCCGTTTGCCATTTGGCTTTGCGTCTGGCCTGAACCCGGAGCCTGACTCTGGCCCTGCCCTTGACGTTGGCTCTGACTTTGGCTGTCCACCGCTGCAGCGCCACCGGGCGCGCCCACGCGGCCAGTGAGCACCCACACGTCGGCGCTGCTGCCGCCGCGCTGCATAGACGCAATGCCTTCGCGGGTGCCTAGGCGGGCCAGCCCGCCGGGCAGCACGGTCCAACCGCCGTGCGCATCTGCCAAGGCAAACACCCGCAATATCACCGGACGTACGCCGATAGACGGCGCTGTCGCATCGGCCTGCCAAACGGGCGTGTGCGAAATCGGTAAAAACGCCTGAAGCGTGTGCGCCGCGCCATCGCGAAAAATACGGCCCGACCATTCATCGCGCTCGCGCTGCGACAGTGTTCTCCCAAGCACCGGCTCAAAACTGTTGCGGCTCGAAAACGCCGGGTAGCTGGGTTTGATGACGCAGTCGCCCATGCGCGGCAGCACCTGCTGCATGGCGCTGCGCTCGCCGCACCACCAGCTCGGAATGGCCGGCAGGCGCAGCTCTTCACCCAACACGGATTTGGCCAGGGCCGGCATAAAGCCCAAAAGTGCGCTCGACTCCAAAAAGCCCGAGCCCGGCGCATTGGCCAGCAGCACATTGCCCGCGCGCACCACTTGCAACAAGCCCGGCACACCCAGGCTGGACTCGGCACGCAGCTCCAGCGGGTCGAGCCAGGCGTCGTCCACGCGTTTGAGCAGGCCATGTACGCGCTGCAGGCCTTGCAGGGTTTTGAGGTAGAGCTTTTGGTTGCGCACCAGCAGGTCGCCGCCTTGCACCAGGGTCAGGCCCAGGTAGCGCGCCAGATACGCGTGCTCAAAATAGGTTTCGTTGTAGGGGCCGGGTGTGAGCAAGGCGATGTGCGCATCGGCCCCAGCAGGCGAGCGCTGCTTGAGTCCATCCACCAGGCCCCGGTAGGCGTCGGCCAGACGCTGCACTGGCATGGTCTCAAAGGCCTGGGGAAACTGGCGCGAAATCAGCAGCCGGTTTTCCAGCAGATAACCCAGACCCGAGGGCGCCTCGGTGCGCTGCGACAGCATCCACCAACAACCGTCCGGGCCGCGGGCCAGGTCAAAGGCGGCGAGCGCCAAATGCTGGCCGCCCACGGGAGCTACGCCTTGCATGGCGTGCAAATAGCCGGGGTGGCCTTGCACCAGGGCGGTGGGCAACATGCCAGTCTTGAGCAGGCGCTGCGGGCCGTAGGTGTCGGCCATGATGTGTTCGAGCAGGCGCATGCGCTGCAGCACGCCAGACTCGATTTGCTGCCAGCTCAGGGCGTCCACCATCAGCGGCAGCAGATCCAGCGACCACGGGCGCTGGGGCCGGTCAGCGTCGGCGTAGACGTTGTAGGAGATGCCGTTGTCGCGCACCTGGCGCTCAAGCTGCGCCACGCGCGGGTTCAGGCCGGCCAGGCCCTGGGGACCCAGGTGCTGCACAAACTCAGACCAAGGCCGACTCAAGGGCACAAAGTCGGGGTCGTCCTGCGGCGCCGTGAGGTCCAGACCGCCCCGCAACTCGTCCCACACGCCAGGCGGCGCGGCCTGGGCCCGGCGCAGCAGCTCCAGGGTGCTCAGGTCCGGGGCGGCAGACGCGGCGCGCGCCAACCCCGACAGGGGCGAGAAGGTTTTGTAGTTTTCCACTAGGCAGGATTATTGCGGGCTTTGGCCAGGCGGGGCCTTGTACCCGCTCAAGGCCTGCAACGCCGCAAGTCCAGCGTGAACGGAAACTCCGCGCTCGGCACCAGGGCCGCATTGGGTGGCGGCACCTGCATGGCGCCCGGCGTATGGCCCATGCGGGCAAAACGCGCCAGCCGGCGGCTCTCAGCCTCATAGGCATTGACCGGCAAGGTGTCGTACGACAAACCACCAGGGTGCGACACAAAGTACTGGCAGCCGCCCACGGAGCGTTGCATCCAGGTATCCACCACGTCAAAGGTCAGCGGCGCGTGCACTGCGATGGACGGGTGCAGGGCCGAAGGCGGGTTCCAGGCCTTGTAGCGCACACTGGCCACAAACTCGCCCACCACACCGGTCGGCTGCAGGGGCAAGGGGTTGCCGTTGACCGTGACCGCGTAGCGGCTGCTGTTGATGCCAGCCACCTTGACTTCCAGCCGCTCCAGAGACGAATCCACATAGCGCGCGGTGCCGCCGGCCGAGCCTTCTTCACCCATGACGTGCCAGGGCTCCAAGGCCTGGCGCAGCGCGACATGCACGCCCTTGGCTTGGATTTGGCCCACCAGCGGAAAGCGAAACTCAAAATGCGGCGCAAACCAAGCGGCGTCAAAGGCAAAGCCGGCCTCTTGCAGCTCGGTAATGACGTCGTCAAAGTCTTCTTGCACGCAGTGCGGCAGCAAAAAGCGGTCGTGCAACTCGGTGCCCCAGCGGGTCACGGGCGCCAAGTAGGGTTTGTCCCAGAAGCGCGCCACCAGCGCGCGCAGCAGCAACTGCTGCACCACGCTCATGCGGGCGTGCGGCGGCATCTCAAAGGCGCGCAACTCCAACAGGCCCAGGCGACCGGTGGATGAGTCGGGGGAATACATTTTGTCGATGCAAAACTCGCTGCGGTGGGTGTTGCCCGTCACGTCCACCAAGATATTGCGCAAGGTGCGGTCCAGCAGCCAGGGCTGCATATAGCTGTCGCCCCCACGCTCCCCCACTGCGTGTGGGTCGCTGCCCCCCGTGGGGGCATTCGCGCCTTGGGACGGCCCGGCGGCGCTCATAGCTTGGTTAAGCGCACCGGCCTGCTCGCTCAGGCGGTGGATTTCGCGCAGCGCGATTTCCAGCTCATAGATCTGGTCGTTGCGCGCCTCGTCCACGCGCGGGGCCTGGCTGGTCGGGCCGATGAACATGCCGCTGAACAAATAACTCAGGCTGGGGTGGTTGTGCCAGTAAAGCAGCAAACTGGCCAAGAGCGTGGGGCGGCGCAAGAACGGGCTGTCGGCGGGTGTGGCGCCGCCCATGACCACGTGGTTGCCGCCGCCGGTACCGGTGTGGCGCCCGTCGGTCATGAACTTTTCGGCCGACAGGCGGGTCTCAAAGGCCGCTTGGTACAAAAACTCGGTGTGCGCCACCACTTCGCCCCAGTGGTGTGCGGGGTGGATGTTGACCTCAATCACGCCCGGGTCGGGGGTAACTTGCAAGAGCTTGAGGCGCGGATCGCGCGGCGGCGGGTAGCCTTCCATCACGATTTTGACGCCCAGCTCCTGGGCCGTGGCCTCGACGGCGGCCACCAAATCCAGATAGTCATCCAACCTGGGCAGCGGCGGCATGAACACATACAACACGCCGCTGGCGCTGCCTTTTTCTTCGGCCTGGGGGCCGTTGGCGCGGCGCGGGTCGCGCACTTCCACGCACACGGCGGTTCGCACCACACTGGCGTCGGACTTGAATTTCTCGGGCATGCTTGCCACAGTGGCGGCAACTGTCGGCTTGTGGCGCATTTGCAGCGCTGGCACCACCAGCGTGGCTTTAAGCGCGCTGCGCGGCGCAAACGGGTCTTGCTCGATAAGCTGGGGCCGCTCGGTGGGCGCCACCCATGGCAAAGAATCCAGCGGCAAGCGCCAGCCCATGGGCGAGTCGCCGGGCATGAGGTAGAGGCGCTCGTCGCGCACAAACCAGGGGCCGCTTTGCCACTGGGGGTCTGGCCCGGTGCGCTTGGCGCGCGATGCAGCGCCCAGCGCCGGGTCGGCCTCAAAGGGGCGCAGCGGCAAGATGTAACCCACCTCGGCGTCCAAGCCTTGCGAGAAGACGCGGCGCAGGCGCGCGCGCTCCAGCTCATCATCCAGGCGCGCGTCAAAGGGATCAACGTTGACCGGCAGGCGGCGTTCGCGCCACAGGTAGTACCAGGCGTCTTCATGGCCAGCCAAGATGTGGTCTTGGGGCACGGCCAGGCGCGTGGCCAGGGTATCGATAAAGCGGCGCGCGTCCGCTGCGGTGTAGGCGCTGGGCTCGCGTTCATCGGCAAACAGGGCGGGGTCGCTCCAGCAGGGCTTGCCGTCGGTGCGCCAGTAAATGCTTAACGCCCAGCGCGGCAGTTGTTCGCCGGGGTACCACTTGCCTTGACCAAAGTGCAAAAAGCCGCCCTGCCCGTACTCTTGGCGCAGCTTGTGCACCAGCTCGGTGGCCAGACCGCGCTTGGTCGGGCCCAGGGCGTCGGTGTTCCACTCGGGGGCATCGCGGTCGTTCACCGCCACAAAGGTGGGCTCGCCGCCCATGGTCAGGCGCACGTCGCCGGCCTTCAATTTGTCGTCCACCGACTCACCCAGAGCCAGTACGGCGGCCCATTGTTCGTCGCTGTAAGGGCGCGTCACACGCGGCGACTCGTGCACGCGCGTGACCTTCATCTCGTGGTGGAACGTAACTTCGGCCTCGTCCATCAGGCCTTCAATGGGCGCGGCCGCCGAGGGCTGGGGCGTGCAGGCCAGGGGAATATGGCCTTCGCCAGCCAGCAGGCCCGAGGTCGGGTCCAGCCCAATCCAGCCTGCGCCCGGCAAATACACCTCGCACCAGGCGTGCAGGTCGGTGAAATCGACCTCGGTGCCGCTGGGGCCGTCGAGCGACTTGACGTCAGGCGTGAGCTGAATCAGGTAGCCCGAAACAAAGCGCGCCGCCAGACCCATGTGCCGAAGCAGTTGCACCAGCAGCCAGGCCGAGTCGCGGCAGGAGCCGCTGCCCAGGGCCAGCGTTTCTTCGGGCGTTTGCACACCGGGCTCCATGCGGATCAGGTAGCTGATGTCCTGGTGCAGGCGCTGGTTGGTTTGCACCAGAAAATCGATGCTGCGCTGGACCTTGCGGTCCTGGCCGTCGAGGTATTTTTGGAAATGCGGCTCCAGCGGCAGCTTGACCAAATACGACTGAAGCTCGTCTTGCAGCGCATCGCTGTACTTGAAAGGCACCTCTTTGGCCGAGGGTTCGACAAAGAAGTCAAAGGGGTTGAACACCGCCATCTCGGTGACCAAGTCCACCGTCACCTTGAACTGCGTGGTCTTTTTCGGAAACACCAGACGCGCCTGGTAATTGGCAAACGGGTCTTGCTGCCAGTTGATGAAATGGTCTTCAGGCTCAATGCGCAGGCTGTAAGACAGGATGCGGCTGCGGCAATGTGGCGCTGGACGCAGACGAACGACCTGGGGGCCGAGCTGCACCGGTCGGTCGTAGGTGTAATGGGTGACGTGGTGCAGGGCGACGTGGATGGACATGGATGGTGTGGTGGGTAGGCTTAGGTGTTTACAGGTGGCGCGGCATATGGAGCATACGGGGGAAAGCAACCATCGCAGGGTGTGAGCATAGTGCCTTAGCCAAGCAAGACATAGGCCACACATTACAAGGCTCGCGGCCCGATTTCGCCCCAAACCAGTGCACTAAAGCCAAAAACGGCTGCAATCCTGGGCCATAAGCCCTGGCCACGCCAGCATAGGCAAACGCTGCCAAAATAAAAAATCGAGACAGGCGCCAGCAGTTCAGGCCAGTGCGCACCGCAAACAAAGGAGCCAGGTATGCGATTTGTGGCAACGTTGTGTTTTTGGGCGATGGCGCTTGCAGCGCATGCAGCCGACTGGAAGCTGCTGACCACCAGTACTGACTTGAAGAAAATCACCTATTGGTACGTGGATGCGTCCAGCATCGTTTTGCAAACGCCGCTCATCAAGGCCCATCTGCGGACCGCCTGGTCGCAAACGCAGTTCGGGCCAGACAACACCGAATACCTTTCAACCACGTACGTCAGCTACGTCGATTGCAGTCGCCGACTTTTGGCCTACACCGCCAACACCTATTACAGCGATTTCGAATCCACCAGTGCGCCCGTTCACCAGGAAGTAGAACTCCCGTTAGCAGACCTCCATTTCGCGCCACCCCGCCCCGGCACGCCCGGTGAAATGCGGATCAACTACCTGTGCCAATCGCACGAAGGATCGTCCAGCAAATCGATCTAGGTCGTTGCGCTTAAACGCCTAAGGCGCGCCCCAAGGTTTTGCAACAGCGACACTTCCTGCCAAAGACCATCACGGCCGCCCCATGCCCTCGGCCAGCACCACCGCTTCCATCAGGCCACGGTCGTCTACGGCATTGGGGAAGAAAGTTTTGCTCACCCCGATTTGCACTTGTGGGTCCGCCGCACCCATGGCGCGCACCGCGTCTAAGGCGCTTTGGCGGGCCAGGGTGGTGGCGGCGTCCAGGGCGAGCGCGGCGTTGGTGAACTGCTGCGTGCCCACGGTGGAATGCAGGCGAAACACGCCGCTGCCGTCGCCGTGCACTTCCACCCGCACCGCGTGCGCCACCACGCCGGTGGCCGCGCCCACGGCGTTGGCCACGTCGCAGTACTCGGGGAACACCAT
>CANCJD010000039.1 GCA_947378275.1 Comamonadaceae bacterium | reverse complement strand
AGGCTGGCAAGGTGCGCATCGTCGCGGTGCTGGGCGCCACGCGCCAGGCGGTGCTGCCCGACGTGCCCACTTTCGCCGAACTCGGTCTGGCCGGTTTTGAGGACGTTCCTTATTACGGCTTTTTTGCCCCGGCCGGGACGCCCAAGGCCGCCATCGACAAATTCTCGGACGCGCTGGCCAAGGTGCTGACCCTGCCCGAAGTGCGCGAGCCGCTCACCGCCATGGGGCTGAGCGTGGGCTTTATGCCCCAGCAGCAACTCGCCAGCCGCGAGCGCGCCTATTCGCAAACCTGGGCCAAGATCATCAAGGCGAGTGGGTTTCAGGCGCAGTAGCAGAGGTGCGGGAGCGCCTTGCTCCCGTGTGCGCGCTCAGCGCCGCGCGCCGCGCCAGCCCAAGCCCGCCGTCGTAGCCCCCGCCACCGCGCCCAGGGCGGGTCGGTATTCACAGCCGACCCAGCCGTTCCAGCCGCATTGGGCGGACACCGCGTCAATCACGCCAAACAGGTAGTCGTAATTCACCTCGCCCACGTTGGGCTCGTGGCGTTCGGGCACGCCGGCAATTTGGATGTGGCCTACGCGACCGGTGGGCAGGTAGTGGCGCAGCTTGGTGGCCACGTCGCCCTCCATGATCTGGCAGTGGTACAGGTCAAACTGCACTTTTAAATTCGGCGCGCCAATCTCTTGCACCAGCGTGTGCGCTGCTGCTTGGTGGTGCAGAAAAAAGCCGGGCATGTCGCGGGTGTTGATGGGCTCGATCAGCACATCACAGCCTGCGCCACTGGCTTGGTCTGCAGCCCAAGCCAAGTTGGCGCTGTAGGTGGCTTGCAGGGCAGCGGGCTCAGCGCCGGTTGGCGCAATGCCGGCCATGACGTGGATGCGCGGGCACGCCAGGGCCTGGGCGTAGTCCAGCGCGCGGGCAAAACCAGCCCGAAATTCTGCCTCGCGTCCGGGCAGGCAGGCCAGGCCGCGCTCGCCCGCGTCCCAGTCGCCGGGCGGCGCGTTGAACAGCACTTGTTGCAGGCCGTGGTCTTGCAGGCAGCTTTGCAGCGCCTGCGCCTCAAACGCATAGGGAAACAGGTATTCCACCGCGCTAAAACCATCGGCGGCGGCAGCGGCAAAGCGGTCCAGAAACGCGTGCTCGTTGTAGAGCATGGAAAGGTTGGCGGCAAAACGGGGCATGGTGTTTGGGGTTTTGAGGCTTGAGGGGCTCAGGGCGTCAGGGTGAAGGCCTGGCGGGTCTTGTTGGCGCGCTCCATCTGGCGCGCAATATTGCCGCACACCAGATCGCACAGGGCGTAGACCGCCTCGTCGGCAATGCAGTAATAGGCGCTGGTGCCCCGGCTTTCACGCCGCACCATGCCGTGCTTGGTCAGCAAGCTCAGGTGGCGCGAAATATTGGCGGCGGTGGAACCGCACATCTGCGCCAGATCGCCGACATTGCGTTCGCCTTCGCGCAGGATGTTGAGGATTTGCAGGCGCGTGGGTTCAGACAGGGCCTGGAAGTAGGTGGCCACGTCTTGCAGGGCTTCGGGGGGCAGGTTTTCCATGGTCAGGCGTCCTTGGGCGCAGTCTTTTTGCAGCGTGCGTTCGATGAAATGCAGCGCGCTGGCGAGATTTTAGTGTATTATTTGCTTAATTACGCAATTAGTTAAATATGAAACCGAGCATCGGCTTCAACGTACCCAGGACCGCACCATGACCAAGACTTGGAAAATCCCCTGCGCTGTGGCGCTGCTTTGCGCCACCGGCGTGCTCGCTCCGCTGTCGGCCTGGGCTGCAGCCGCCGCCTTGGCCACCGCACCCGTGCAGGGTGGCGCCAGCCAGCGCGCAGACTTGCAAAGCTTTGACGGCGTGGTCGAGCCCGTGCGCCAAGCCTCGCTGGCCGCGCAAGTGGCCGGTTCCATCGTGTCTTTGTCGGTCAAGGTGGGCGACACGGTGCGTGCGGGCCAAGAGCTGGCGCGCATTGACGCCCGCGCCGCCAGCCAAAACGTCCAGGCCAGCGCCGCCCAGGTGGACGCCGCACGCGCCAACCTGACGGTGGCGGGCAAAGACTTTGAGCGCCAGCAGCAGTTGCTGCAAAAACAGTACATCAGCCAAGCTGCGCTCGAGCGTTCCAAGGCCCAGTTGGACGCCGCGCAAGCGCAAGTGAACGCGCTGCAGGCGCAGTCAGATGCGGCGCAAACCCAGCAACGCTTTTTTGTAATCCAGGCGCCGTTTGCGGGTGTGGTGAGCGAAGTGCCCGTGGCCGTGGGCGACATGGCCATGCCCGGGCGCCCTTTGCTCACGCTGCACGATCCCTCCAACTTACGTGTGACGGCCAGTGTGGCCCAAAGCGCCTTGCCCGCCAGCCTGGCCACGCTGCAGTTTGAGCTGCCCGGCTGGAGCGGTGCCACGGGCTTGATGAACGCCAGCGGCGCCACTGTGCTGCCCTTGGTGGACGCTGCCACCCACAGCACGCAGATTCGCTTCAATCTGCCCGCGCTCAAAGGCGTGGCGCCGGGCATGTTTGCCCGCGTGTGGCTGCCTGCCGCAGGTGGCGCGGCGGCTGCCAGTGAGCGCTTCTATGTGCCCGCTACGGCCGTGGTGCGACGGGCTGAACTTACCGCGCTTTACTTGGTAGACGCCCAAGGCCGGCCCGCGCTGCGCCAGGTGCGCCTGGGCAGGGTGCAGGGCGACCGGGTGGAAGTCTTGAGTGGTGTGCGCGCGGGCGAAAAGGTCGCCACCGACCCTACTGCTGCCGCACAGGTGCGTTGATATGAAGTCCATCCACCACCTTGGTATCTCGGGCCGCATTGCGGCCATGTTCCAGCGCGCGCACATTACGCCGCTGCTGGCCCTGATGGCGCTGCTGCTGGGCGCGTTTGCCGTGCTGGTGACGCCACGCGAAGAAGAGCCGCAAATCAATGTGACCATGGCCAATGTGCTGATTCCCTTCCCGGGCGCCAGCGTGGCCGATGTGGAGCAGATGGTTGCCATTCCGGCCGAACAGGTGCTCTCGCAAATGGCAGGCACCGAGCATGTGATGTCGCTCGCACGCCCCGGCCTGGCGGTGATTACCGTCCAATTCAAGGTGGGTGTGCCGCGCACCGAAGCCTTGGTGCGCCTGCACGACACGCTTCGCTCCAACGCCGACTGGCTGCCCAAAAACCTGGGTGTGCTCGAGCCCATCATCAAGCCCAAGGGCATTGACGATGTGCCCATCGTCACCCTGACCTTGTTTAGCAAAGACGCAGACACCGGCGCCTTTGACCTGGAACGCGTGGCCCACAGCATGGAGGCCGACCTCAAGCGCGTGCCCGGCACCCGCGAAGTGCAAACCGTGGGCGGCCCCGGCCGCGCGGTGTTGGTGGCGCTGGACCCTGCGCGCATGTCCGGCTCGGGCGTGACCGCCGATGACATGCGCCTGGCGCTGCAATCGGCCAACCTGGGCTTGCCCGTGGGCGAGCTGATTGCAGGCAACCAGACCGTGGCCATCGAGTCCGGCCCCTACCTGAGCCAGGCCAGCGAAGTCGCTGCCCTGGTGGTGGGCGTGCGCAATGGCCGCCCCGTGTTTTTGGGTGACGTGGCCGAAGTCAAAGACGGGCCGCTGCCTGCGGCGCGCTACGTCTGGCACGGCCAGTCCGAAAAAACCGGTGGCGGTGAATACCCCGCCGTGACCCTGAGCATCACCAAAAAGCCCGGCGAAAACGCCATTGACGTGGCCAACGCGGTGATGGCGCGCGTGGAGCAGCTGCGCAACACCGTGGTGCCCGATACCGTGCAAGTGGCGCAGACGCGCAACTACGGCGCGTCGGCCAACGCCAAGGCGCAAAAGCTGATCCAAAAGCTGCTGTTCGCGACCGCCTCGGTGGTGGTGCTGGTGTTTTTGGCGCTGGGCAAACGCGAAGCGGCCATCGTGGGTGTGGCCGTGGTGCTGACGCTGACCGTGACGCTGTTTGCTTCTTGGGCCTGGGGCTTTACCCTGAACCGGGTGTCGCTGTTTGCGCTGATCTTCTCGATTGGCATCTTGGTGGACGACGCTATTGTGGTGGTGGAAAACATCCACCGCCACCAGCAGCTGTATCCGCAAAAAACCCTGGCCCAGCTCATTCCCGGCGCGGTGGACGAGGTGGGTGGCCCCACGATTTTGGCCACGCTCACCGTGATCGCCGCGCTGCTGCCCATGGCCTTTGTCTCGGGCCTGATGGGCCCCTACATGAGCCCGATTCCGATCAACGCCAGCATGGGCATGCTCTTGTCGCTGGCGATTGCCTTTGTGGTGACGCCTTGGCTTGCGCGCATCTGGATGAAGCCCAGTGCGCCCGACGCTGCTGCCCACGGCGAACTTAGCCACAGCGGCCTGAGCGCCAAGCTCGCGCCCTTGTTTGAGCGCGTGTTCAAGCCCTTGCTCGACGACCAGCGCGGTGGCCGCAACCGGGGCCTGCTGGGCTTGGGCGTGGCGGTGCTGATTGCGGTGTCGGTGGCGCTGCCCGCGACCGGCCTGGTGCTGCTCAAGATGCTGCCCTTTGACAACAAGTCCGAGTTCCAGGTGGTGGTGGACATGCCTGCAGGCACGCCGCTGGAGCAAACCGCCACCGTCTTGCACGCGCTGGGCGCCTTTCTTGCCACCGTGCCCGAGGTGACCGATTACCAAGCCTATGCTGGCACGGCCGCGCCCATCAACTTCAATGGCCTGGTGCGCCAGTACTACCTGCGCAGCGGTGGCGAAGTGGGCGACCTGCAGGTCAATCTGGTGGACAAGCACGACCGCGCGGCCCAAAGCCACGCCATCGCCACCCGCGTGCGCCCTGAGTTGCAGCGCATTGGCAAGCTCTATGGGGCCAATGTGAAAGTGGTGGAAGTGCCGCCTGGCCCGCCCGTGCTCTCGCCCATCGTGGCCGAGATCTATGGCCCCGAGGCCGCAGGCCGGCGCGAAGTGGCGCAAGCCGTGCGCGCCGTGTTCGAAAAGACGCCCGGCATCGTGGACGTGGACGACAGCAGCATTGCCAACGCCCCGCGCAAGCTCTTGCTGGTGGACCGGCGCAAGGCCGCGCTCTTGGGCGTGCCGCAGCAAGCCATTGTCAGCACGCTGCGCACCGGGCTGGCCGGTGAATCCGCCACCTATGTGCACGACGCCAGCAAGTACCCTGCGCCCGTAGTGCTGCAGCTCCCGCCCGAGAGCCATGGCGACATCAACGCCTTGCTGGCCTTGGGCGTGCGTTCGGCCAGCGGTGCGCTGGTGCCCATCCGCGAGTTGGTCACGGTCAGCGACAGCCTGCGCGAGCAGCCCGTCTATCACAAGGATTTGTTGCCGCTCAACATGGTGGTGGCCGACATGGCGGGCAAGCTTGATAGCCCGCTGTATGGCGTGTTCCAGATGCGCAGCCAGATTGCCGCCATCCCCACGCCCGGCGGCGGCACGCTGGCCGAGTTTTTTGTGAAGCAACCCAGCGATGCGCTGCGCGGATATTCGCTGAAGTGGGACGGCGAATCGCAAGTGACGTACGAGACCTTCCGCGACATGGGCGCCGCCTATGCCGTGGGCCTGGTGCTGATTTACCTGCTGGTGGTGGCGCAGTTTGGCTCGTATTTGACGCCGCTCATCATCATGGCGCCGATTCCGCTGACCATCATCGGCGTCATGCCCGGCCACGCTCTGCTGGGTGCGCAGTACACCGCCACCAGCATGATCGGCATGATCGCGCTGGCCGGCATCATCGTGCGCAATTCGATTTTGTTGGTGGACTTTATTAACCTGCTGGTGCGCCAGGGCCTGCCCTTCAAGCAAGCGGTGGTGCAGTCGGCCATTACCCGGGCCCAGCCCATCATGCTGACCGGCCTGGCCGCCATGCTCGGCGCCTTCTTTATTCTGGATGACCCGATTTTCAACGGTCTGGCGATCTCGCTGATCTTTGGCATCTCGGTGTCCACCGTGCTCACGCTGGTGGTGATTCCCACCCTCTATTACGCCGCGTATCGCAATCGCACGGACGCTCTGGTGCCTGAGCAGGCATCGGTTTGAGCAAGTTTTTAGCAAGTGTTTTTTCAAGGAGTATTTTTATGACCTCATGGCAAATGGTTCGTTTGGTGGCGGGTAGCTTTATCCTGGCCTCGTTGGCAATGGGCATTCCCGGTAGCCCGGTGTTTGTGAGCGAATGGTGGCTGGCGTTTACCGCTTTTGTGGGACTGAACCTGTTTCAAAGCGCGATAACCCGCTGGTGCCTCATGGAAACCATCATGCGCAAAATCGGCTTTAACCCCGGCAGCTAAGGCAGATCCAGCATGCAACTGGTTTGCCCGGTGTGCGGCACCAAAAACCGCGTGGCTGCTGACAAGCTGCACTTCGAGGTGGCCTGCGGAAAATGCGGCGCAGACATCCTGGCGGCCGCCCCGGCGGCGCTGAGCGACGCTGCCTTTGAGCGCTTTATCGCGGGCACCGAGCTGCCCGTGGTAGTGGACTTTTGGGCCGCCTGGTGCGGCCCGTGCAAAGCCATGGCGCCTACTTTCGAAAGCGTGGCGCGCGAGCTGCCGCTGGTGCGCTTTGTCAAGGTTGACACCGACGCCGCGCCCCAGGCCAGCCGCAAATATGCGATTCGCAGCATCCCGAGTTTGCTGCTGTTTGAAGGCGGCTTGGAGCGTGCCCGCGTGGCCGGCGCTATGCCCGCGCGTGAGTTGAAAGCCTGGGTGCAAGCCCATGTCTCCCCAGGAGCCCCCCGATGAAGACTCGTAAACCGGTGGCGCGAGCCGCGCTCGTCCTCTTGCTGGCCGCCAGCGCTGCTGGCGCTCACGCCTTGGACCTGGCGCAGGTCTGGCGCGCCGCGCAGGCTGCGGACCCGCAAGTGGCCGTGGCCAACGCCGCCGCCCAAGCCGGTGCCGCCCGCCGCCAGCAGGCCGCCGCGCTGTGGCGTCCGCAAGTGCTGTTGGGCGCGAGCGCCGGTGTGGCGGGCGCCGATTCGGCCAGCACAGGTGCGCACTTTGCCGCGCCCGGCATCCCGGCGTCCAACGGGGTGGATTTCAATACCTCGGTGAACAGTGGCCTTAGCACGCGCTGGAACGTGTCCGCGCGCCAGCCCCTGCGCAGCGGCGAACGCAGCGCGCAGACCCGCCAGTTAGAGCTCGCCGCCGACATGGCCGAACTGCAGGCGCACAGTGCGCGCAGCGATCTGTTGCTGCTCACCGCCCGGCGCTACTTTGATCTGGTGCTGGCCCAGCGCAACCTTGACTTGCTGCGCCAGCAACAAGTGGCCGTCAAGCGCGCCCTGACCGAGGCGCAAGACCGCTTTGCCCTGGGCGACAAGCCCGTGACCGACACTTTTGAGGCGCGCGCCCGCGCCTTTGCCCTGCAAGCCCAGGTGCTGGGTGCCGAAAATGCCCTGGCCTTGGCCCAGCGCGTGCTGGCGCAGTCCACCGGCCTGCCCGAGGCGCAACTGCAATTGCTGCAGCCCACCGGCGCAGCAGGTGCAGACGCCACCGTCAGCCGCAGCTTGGAGCAATGGCAGGCGCTGGCGCAGAGCGGCAACCTGGCGCTGCGCCTGCAAGCCCTGCGCATGCAGAGCGCCCAAGAAGAAGCGGCCAAGTACAGTGCTACCGCCAGCGCCACGCTCGACCTGGTAGCGCAAGTTGGCCAAGACCGCATCAGCGGCGACGGCGACTTTGGCAGCGCCAGCAACAGCAGCGGCCAGCGCATGGTGGGCGTGCAATGGTCCATGCCGGTGTTTACCGGTGGCCTGCGCGACGCGCGCCAGCAAGAAGCGCTGCGCCTGCAGGAGCAAGCCCAGGCTGAACTCGAAGCTGCGCGCCAGCAAACGGCACAGCAAATCCAGAGCACTTGGCTGGCGCTGCAAACCGGCCCGGCCCGCCTGGCCGCGCTGGCCGCTGCCCAGCAAGCCAGCGCCGCGCGCTTGGATGCCACCCAGCTCGGCCGCCAGGTGGGCGACCGCACCACCTTGGACCTGTTGCAGGCCGAAAACGACGCTGCCGCCGCCGCCTTGGCGCTGGTGCAAGCCCGCAGTGAACTGCTGCTGGAGCGCCTGCAACTCAGCGCCCTGGCAGGGGAGTTGGACGATGCGCAAATCGATGCGGTGAATGCGCAATTGCAGCGCTGAGCGTTTGCTTGATTCGCGCTAAGCCTGGTAAGGCGCTTTATCGCAGGCACTTGACCTAGGTCTAGAACCCCGCATGCCATCGGCCTAGCATGGACTTCTATTGACAAAGGAGCTGCCTTGACGCATTCCAACCTACTCACAAGCTACCGCGCGAATCTGCTGGCCCAGCGCACAGAGCTGCTGGCGCAAATCGCGCAACAGCGCGGCGGCACGCGCAGCCGGGCCGAAGTGGCTGAAGAGCATTTCGCCCATTCCGAAGACTCACCCGCCCAAGTGGCCAGCGAGCGCGATGTGGAATTTGCCTTGAACGAACGCGAAACCGCCGAACTCGGCCAAATTGCCGACGCTCTTGCACGCTTGGACTTGGGCACCTATGGCGCCTGCACCGACTGCGGCACCACGATCGCGGCCGAGCGCCTGCGCGCCACGCCGCAAGCCACCCGCTGCATTGCCTGCCAGGAAAAGGCCGAGAAGCCCACCCCTTCACTTCACTCTTAAGAAAGTCTGTATGTCCACTTTTCACGCTGTTGTCTGGATCGACCACCAAGAAGCCCACGTCATGATGTTTGACCGCGAACACATGCAAGCCCAGCGCATCCACTCGCGCAGCCACCACAAGCACCAGGGCAAGCCGCACGACAGCAAGGCCTTGTTTGCCGACGTGGCCACCGCGCTGGCCGGTGTGCACGAAGTGCTGCTGACAGGCCCTGGCATGGCGCGCGACGAATTCGTGGCCTGGGCCAAAACCCATAGCGCGCTGGTGGCCGCCGCCATCTCGGCCAGCATTGCCAGTGACCACCCCAGCGACGCCCAAGTGGTGGCGTTGGCACGCAAGCACTTTCAAAAGCTCGACCAAATGGGCCTGGACCCCGCGCTGGTCTAAACCCCGCAGCCAGTTCACCGCGCTGCCATACTGCGGCCACGCCCCAGGCAAAGCGCCGGGCAGCGTGGCGCAATCCCGCGCAGCGCTGGCCCGTGTGTGCCAAAGCCTGCACGGGCGTGTAAAGGCTCTTATGTCAGACCAGCCGGTTGTGGTGACGCGCGCGGGCGCCGTTACCGTCGTGTCCCTGAACCGCCAGCAGGCCCGCAACGCCGTTGACGGCGCCACCGCCCAAGCCCTGGCCGACGCGTTTCGCGCTTTTGACGCTGACGCCACTTCCAGCGTGGCGGTGCTGCACGGCGCGCACGCCACCTTTTGCGCGGGCGCCGATCTCAAAGCCATGAACGACCCCGCGCGGCGCAACCGCCTGGAGCCCGAGGGCGACGCGCCCATGGGCCCCTCGCGCATGTTGCTGTCCAAGCCCGTGGTGGCGGC
Source organism: Comamonadaceae bacterium (assembly GCA_947378275.1). Classification (GTDB taxonomy): domain Bacteria; phylum Pseudomonadota; class Gammaproteobacteria; order Burkholderiales; family Burkholderiaceae_C; genus Allorhodoferax. The sequence continues at coordinate 6,993 of CANCJD010000039.1, read as the reverse complement.
CATCAGCGGCCATGCCGTGGCGGGTGGTTTGGAGCTGGCGCTGTGGTGTGACTTGCGGGTGGTGGAGCGTTCGGCGGTGCTGGGCGTGTTTTGCCGCCGTTTTGGCGTGCCCCTGATCGACGGCGGCACGGTACGCCTGCCGCGCCTGATTGGCCTGTCGCGCGCGTTGGATTTGATCCTGACCGGCCGCGCCGTGGGCGCCGACGAAGCCCTGGCCATGGGACTGGCCAACCGCGTGGTCGATGACGGCCAGGCTTTGGCCGCCGCCCTCGCATTGGCCCATCAACTCGCCGAACTGCCCCAAACCTGTCTGCGTCACGACCGCCTGAGCGCGTATGAACAAGACGGCTTGACGCTGGACGCCGCGCTGCGCAACGAATTCGCCCACGGCCAGGCCACGCTGGCCAGTGGCGAATTCAGCGCGGGCGCCACGCGCTTTGCCCAAGGCGCAGGCCGGGGCGGCGCGGGGGTTTAGCGGCTGCGGGCCTAAGCCTGCGCCGCGCGCAAGATGGCGCTGCGCAGGCCGGTGGGGCGCAAGTGGTCCAACACCACATCACCCACCATGTCGGCGGTGATGGCCGACAAGGTCCAACCCAGGTGGCCGTGGCCCGTGTTGTAAAACACATTGGCCATGCTGCCCTTGCCCACGCGCGGCAGCATATTGGGCATCATGGGGCGCAGACCAGCCCAAGGCACCACGTGGCGGGTGTTGATGCCGGGAAAGCACTGGTTCACCCAAGCGGTCAGCGGACGGATGCGGTCGGCCCGGATGTCTTTGTTGTAGCCATTGAACTCGGCCGTGCCCGCCACCCGAAAGCGGTCCAGGCCCAAACGGCTGGTGACCAGCTTGGTTTCGTCGTCGAGCAGGCTGACGATGGGGGCGGCCGCCTGGCTTTGCGCGTCCGGCAGGTTGACGGTGATCGAATATCCCTTGACCGGGTAGATGTTGACCCGGTCGCCGAGTTGCGCGGCAAAGCGGCGGCTTTCCACGCCGGCACACACCACCATGCCGTCAAATGAAAGCATCTCTTGCCCGTCTCCGTTTTGCACGGTGACCTTGGCTTGGGCGCCGTCGCTGTGCAGCGCCACCACGTTTTGCTCATACAAGCATTTCACGCCCATGCGCGCGATGGCTGCGGCCATGCCAAAGGTGAACTTGTGGATGTCGCCCGTGGAGTCGCTCTCGGTGAAATAGCCACCGTAAAACGTGCCGGCCAGGGTGGGCTCAATCGCTTTCATCTCTGTTGGCGTCACCGCGCGGCGTGGCAGTCCGCCCTTGGCCAGCAACTTGGAAACTTCGCCCGCGTGGTCAAAGCCTTTTTTGTCGCGGTAGATGTGCAGGATGCCTTTATTTTTCAGGTCAAAGTCCACGCCCTCGGCCTGGGCCCAGGCAAACAGGTGTTCGCGCGCGGCCACGGCCAGGCGCGCGGTCTCAATGGTGTTGCGGCGGTAGTTAGGCAGGTTGCTGATGAACTCGGCAAACCAGCTCAGCTTGTGCCAGCTTGGCTTGGGGTTGACCAAGAGCGGCGCGTCGCTCTTGAGCATCCACTTAATACCTTTGAGGAGGGTGGACCAGTGGTTCCAGACCTCGGCGTTTGACGCCGACAACTGCCCGCCGTTGGCAAACGAGGTTTCCATGGCGGCGTACCGGTTTTTCTCAAACAAGGTAACGGCAAAGCCGCGCTTGGCCAGTGCGTAAGCGGTGGTGACACCCGTGATGCCGCCACCAATGACTGCGATGGATTTCATGATTCAGACTTTCAAACAGTCAGGGAATAGAGCACGCGCGCGCACCATGCACGGCGTACGCCCCCTCTGTTTGGAACCTGAGAGATTCATGGGCGGCCCGGGTGGGGCTGCGCCACTTGCTCCTGCGGTGTGCCGGGCGACTAGCTCCGGCAACTCTTCAGAGATCAAGATGTCAGATCGGTCCTTTTGCCTGAGAGTTTCCGGGGCGGTTGCTCCTTCGGCGCTGCAGGCGTCAAGCCAGCAGTCTCTCCCGATCTGAATTTCAACTTCAGCGCTACACCAAATAGTGCTGCGCAAGTTGGACCCCAAAGGCCGCTCCTATCGGAATATTGCGGTCTTCAAAGTCGTAGTTCGGATTGTGCACCATGCACGCGCCATGGCCGCCGTTTTCGGCGTCGCCATTGCCAATAAAAAGAAAACTGCCTGGTACCGCTTTGAGCATGCCCTGTTCGAGCGCACGTATTTGCGCAATGGCGGGGCGCTTAAATCACCCCAAGAAACACCGCCAGCGCGCGGCCCACGGCGAGCATTTGTTCTTCGCGCAGGCGACCGAAAACCGCGCCCAAGCGCTCGCGCGGTACCGCCTGCGCCTTGTCCACCATGATTTCAGACGTTTTTTGCAAGCCGTTGGCCGCATCGGGTTCCACCTGGATTCGAAACAAAGGCGTGTTGCGAAGCTCGCCAGTGACGGGCAACACGGTAATCGATGGGTGTTCGTCAAACAGGTCGGATCATGAAACTACTGAGAAAATGTGTATACAAAAATATCCGCTTTGATTTTTGACTGCATCTGGATTCGTGTGATGAGATCGCTTACCAGGGGAAACTTAAAACCTACTTGCGGACGGATGGGAAGCGCACTGCATTTTAAAAAAATTGTATACACTATTAGCCGAACCTACCCCAGCCCATCCGCCCATGTCCCCCCGCCCCCCGCTCACACTGGTCGCTAACCTTGGCGCTGGCCGCTCGGTGCCTGCGAGCGCGTCGGCGCGCATTGTGGCGTCGGTCACGGCGGCCATCATTGAGCGGCGGCTGATGCCGGGCACCAAGCTCTCAGAGCAAAAGATGGCGGACATCTTTCACGTGTCGCGCACGCTGGTGCGCCAGGCGCTCAACCAGCTCAGCCGCGACCGGCTGGTGACGCTAGAGCCTGCGCGCGGCGCCTTTGTGGCCACACCCAGTGTGGCCGAGGCACGCCAGGTGTTTCAGGTGCGCACCATGCTGGAGGCCGCCATGGTGCGCAGCCTGTGCGCGCAGATCACCGACCGGCAAATCGCCGAGCTGCGCGCCCATTTGCGCGATGAGGCCGCCGCCGTGGCCCGCACCGACGTGACGGGGCGCACCCGCTTGCTGGCCGACTTTCATGTGGTGCTGGCGCGCCAAGGCGGCAACGAGGTGCTGGCGCAGTTGTTGGCCGATTTGCTCAGCCGCTCATCGCTCATTGCGCTGATGTACCAGTCGTCCCATTCCGCAGCACATTCCCAACTGGAGCACGAGCGCATCGTGGACGCGTTGGAGCAACGCGATGCAGACGCCGCCGCCGCGCTGATGGAGCGCCACCTGGCGGCCGTGGAACAAAACTTGCATCTCGATCCGCACACCGCCGACCTGTCTGCGGCCCTGCTTCCCACCCTTTGAGGCTCCCCATGAACACACCTACTTCTGCCACCCCCCGCTACGCACGCGACCTGCTTGGTTATGGCCGCACGCCGCCCCACGCGCAGTGGCCGGCGAACGCCCGTGTGGCGGTGCAGTTTGTGCTGAACTACGAGGAGGGCGGCGAAAACTCGGTGCTGCACGGAGACGCCGGAAGCGAGCAGTTTTTGTCCGAGATGTTCAGCCCGCCGTCTTTCCCCGACCGGCATCTGACCATGGAAGGCATTTACGAATACGGCTCGCGTGTGGGCGTGTGGCGCATCCTGCGCGAGTTTGAGCAGCGCGGCCTGCCGCTCACGGTGTTTGGCGTGGGCATGGCGCTAGAGCGCTGCCCCGAAGTGGCCGCCGCCTTTGTCGAACTGGGCCACGAGATCGCCTGCCACGGCTGGCGCTGGATCAACTACCAAGCCATTGACGCATCGGTAGAAGCCGAGCACATGGCGCGCGGCCTGCAAGCCATCAAAAACATCACCGGCCAGATGCCCGCGGGCTGGTACACCGGGCGCGACAGCCCCAACACCCGCCGCCTGGTGGCCGACCAGGGCCTGGAATACGACAGCGACTACTACGGGGACGACCTGCCTTTTTGGCTGCAGGTGCAAAAGAGCGATGGGGCGCTTGCCCCCCACCTGGTCGTGCCCTATACGCTGGACTGCAATGACATGCGCTTTGCTTTGCCCCAGGGTTATTCGCACGGCGACCCGTTTTTCCAATACTTGCGCGACGCTTTTGACGTGCACTACGCCGAAGGCGATGAACGCCCCAGCATGATGAGCATCGGCATGCACTGCCGCCTGCTGGGCCGACCCGGACGCATGCGTGCGCTGCAGCGCTTTTTGGACTACGTGCAGTCGCACGACCGGGTCTGGGTGGCGCGTCGGGTAGACATTGCGCGCCACTGGAAAACCGCGCATCCCTTTGACGCGGCCTCGGCCTTTGTCTGGAAGTAAATACCCATGCTGACCCTGGACCAACTCAACGCCGCCACGGCTGACGAATGCGTCGCCCTGCTGGACGGCATCTACGAGCATTCCCCCTGGATTGCGCGCGCCGCTGCCGCGCACCGGCCCTTTGCCAGCCTGGAGCACCTGAAACTGGTATTGGCGCAAGTGGTGCGCGAGGGCGGACACGACGCCCAACTCGCGCTGATTCGTGTCCACCCCGAGCTGGCCGGCAAAGCCATGGTCAGCCAGACGCTGACCGCAGAGTCGCGCAACGAGCAAGGCAAGGCGGGCCTGACCGACTGCACCCCCGAAGAGTTTGAGCGCATTCAAGCGCTCAACGCAGCCTACAACGCACGCTTTGGCTTTCCGTTTATCTTGGCGGTGCGCGGGCCGCGCGGACTGGGTTTGGGCAAGACCGAGATCATTGCCACGCTGGCGCGCCGCCTGGACAACCACCCGGACTTTGAGCGCGCCGAGTGCCTGCGCAACATCCACCGCATTGCCGAAATCCGCTTGAACGACAAGCTGGGTCACTCACCGGAACAGGGCAACTTGGTGTGGGACTGGGCCGAGCGCCTGGCGGCGCACAGCGACCCCGGCTTTGCCGAGCGCGGCGAGCTGACCGTCACCTACCTCACCGACGCGCACCGCGCCGTGGCCCATGCGCTGCAAGCCTGGATGACCGAGTGCGGCTTTGACGAAGTGATCCAAGACGCCGTGGGCAACGTGGTGGGCGTCTATCACGGACAAGACCTTAGCGCCCCGCGCCTGCTCACCGGAAGCCACTTTGACACCGTGCGCAACGGCGGTAAATACGACGGTCGCCTGGGCATCTTGGTGCCCATGGCCTGCGTGCAGGCGCTGCACCGCGCCGGGCGGCGCCTGCCTTTTGGCATTGAAGTGGTCGGCTTTTCAGAAGAAGAAGGCCAGCGCTACAAGGCCGTGTTTCTGGGCTCGGGCGCGCTCACTGGCCAGTTTGACGCGGCCTGGCTGGACCAGCAAGACGCCGACGGCATTTCCATGCGCCAGGCCATGGCGCACGCCGGGCTCAACGTGGCCGACATTGCCACTTTGAGACGCGAACCGGCGCGCTACCTGGGCTTTGTGGAAGTGCACATTGAGCAAGGCCCGGTGCTCAACGCGCTAGATATGCCGCTTGGTATCGTCACCTCGATCAACGGCAGCGTGCGCTATTTGGGCGAAGTAGTGGGCATGGCCAGCCACGCCGGCACCACGCCCATGGACCAACGCCGCGACGCTGCCACCGCTGTGGCCGAGCTGGCGCTGTTTGCCGAAAATCGCGCATCCAGCGTCCCCAATGTGGTGGCCACCATGGGTATGTTGCAGGTGCCTAATGGCTCGATGAACGTGGTGCCGGGACGCTGCACTTTCAGCTTGGACGTGCGCGCCACCACCGACGCGGTGCGCGATGCCTGCGCCGCCGACATCCGCGCCGAACTGGCCGCGATTTGCGCGCGCAGGGGCCTGCACTACACGCTGGAAGAAACCATGCGCGCCGCCGCCGCCCCCAGCGCCCCCGCCTGGCAGCAGCGCTGGGAAAGCGCCGTGCAGGCGCTGGGCCTGCCGCTGTTCCACCTGCCCAGCGGCGCCGGCCACGACGCCATGAAGCTGCATGAAATCATGCCCCAGGCCATGTTGTTTGTGCGCGGGCTCAACGCCGGCATCAGCCACAACCCGCTCGAATCCATCACCAGCGACGACGCCGACCTGTGCGTGCGCGCCTTTGCCAACCTGCTTGACCAACTTGCTATGGAACAACCATGACTACCAGCCAACAACACCCTGAACAATACGCCGCCCTGGACGCCTGGATCGACGCCCACTTTGACGAGGAAGTGCGCTTTTTGCAGCAACTCGTGCAAGTGCCCACCGACACGCCGCCGGGTAATAACGCACCCCACGCCGAGCGCACCGCAGAACTTTTGCACGCCTTTGGCTTTGAGGCCGAAAAGCACGCCCCGCCGGCCGCCGACGTGCAAGCCGCTGGCCTGCAAAGCATCACCAATCTGGTGGTGCGCCGCAACTATGGGGCAGGCCGCACCGTGGGCCTGAACTCCCATGGCGACGTGGTGCCGCCCGGCGAAGGCTGGACGCACGACCCCTATGGCGGCGAGGTGCAAGACGGCCGCCTGTACGGCCGCGCGGCAGCGGTCAGCAAATGCGACTTCGCCACCTTCACCTTTGCTACCCGCGCGATTGAGGCGCTTGGCGCGCCGCTCAAGGGCAGCGTCGAGCTGTATTTCACGTACGACGAAGAGTTTGGTGGCGAACTCGGCCCCGGCTGGCTGCTGCGCCAAGGCATCATCAAGCCCGACTTGCTGATTGGTGCGGCTTTTAGCTACCAAGTAATTACCGGCCACAACGGCTGCCTGCAAATGGAGGTTACGGTGCACGGCAAGATGGGCCACGCCGCCGTGCCCGAGACCGGCGTGGACGCGCTGCAAGCCGCCACCCGCATCCTGAACGTCCTGTACCACCAAAACACGCTTTACCAGCAGATCAGCAGCCAAGTGAAGGGCATCAACCACCCCTACCTGAACGTGGGCCTGATCGAAGGCGGCACCAACACCAACGTGGTGCCCGGCAAGGTGGTGCTCAAGCTCGACCGCCGCATGATCCC
>CANCJD010000038.1 GCA_947378275.1 Comamonadaceae bacterium | reverse complement strand
AACTTGCGGTAGTCGCCTGCGGTTTGGGTGCTCAGGGCGTCGGTCGCCCGCTGGGCTGCGCCTTCCAATTGCAGGTGACCCTGGCTGAGCGTGAGGTTGCCACTGGTCGCGCCACCGCCGGCCAGATCGTCAAAGCGGTTGCCGTACAGGCTCCAAGACAGCACCAAGCTGCGGTAGTCAGAAGCGGCAAGCTTGGCCGCGTAGTTCAAAAAACGCTTCTCGTCCAACGCCAGACCTAGGTACAGGTTTTCGCGCTGCGCGCGCACCAGGGGATACGAGGCCTCTAGGCCCCAAACGGCGCTGGAACCTTCCAAGCTCAAGCTGCGGTAGTCAGCCGTGTTGACCTGGTACTGCAGATGCGAGGTGTTCACACCCATTCGCAAACCGTCGTACCCCATGGGCAAGCCCAAGCTCACACGCGCATAAGTGCTCCCCTGGTTGGCCACCACGTTGCCAGACCACAAATCGCCCTGACCCAGCAGGCCGTTGCCATACATATTCAGGTTCACGCGGTCAGAGCCAGTGGACGCGCCGCCGGCGTTGTCCAACACCACGTCGCCCGTCACCAGGGCCGTGTCTTCTACATGGAGCAGCAAGTCCGTCTGGCCGGGCGCCGCCCCCTCCGCCAGTGCGCCGGTGACGGCCACGCCTGGCAGGTCACCGGCGATCAACAATGCCCGGTCCAAGGCCTGTGCCTGCAAAAATGCCCCTTCAGGCAGTTGGGCCGCCACCCGGCCCTGAATCTGCGACGGCGCCGTGCGCGAAGGAGGATTGGCATCCACCAGCACCTTGCCCAATACCGCCTCCAGCACCAAAAAGCCCAGCGTGCCGTCCGACACATCTTGTGCCGGCAACACCACCGACGCCAAGTAACCCCGCGCACGGTAACGGGCCGCCACTACCGCCGTGAGCGCTTCGATTTCACTGAATTCCAGCGCACGCTGGCGGTAAGGCTCCAACACGGCCTCCAACTCATCGTTGGCAAGCAGAGTGTTGCCCGCGAACCTGAAACCGCTGATAAGCAACGCAGTGCCGCGCCGGGACGAAGGTGGCTCGGCCGGGACCAGCACTTCTGGCACACCTTGGCGCGGCAGGGGCCGCAGCTGATCGCGCTCCAACTGCTGCTGCAAGGCGCCAGCGTCGGTTGCCGCTTGGAGAGGCACTACCGGGACAAGCGCCAACACCATTAGCAGTATCCAAAATCCACGCACACCGGCCACGGCCCCAACAACTGTGGCTCCACATGCAGGTTTCGGGCGAGTAGGTGGGTACATATCAACGAACAGGGGCAAGTCTTAAAAAATTGCCTTGAGTGCCAAATTTGACTTGGATAAATCTGTAAATTATGAAAATAAATAACGTTTACATTATGACTTACTCGAAAATTAATCTTAAAAATTTAATTAATTTTAAAAATGGAGCAATGAAATAGCAGATCAAAAAGGCCTGCTAAAGCATTTGCAAAACAGGATCCCAAAGGGGTTGTGGCGAGGTCGCGCCCAAGGTCAGCGCAGCGGCCCGAAGCGGCGCACTGGCCGCCGAATACTCAGTCGCGCAATTGAATGACGGCGGCGCGCACATCGGCCGCCCAGGCGCGGCGGTCGCGCCCAGCGGCATGTTGTGCCGGACCAAAATGCACCACGGCAACCAGGCTTTGGGCGCACAAGGTGCGCCAGATGGAGCCGACCAAGGTGTCGTCGCCGATGTAGCACGGCGCAAAACTGGCCAGACCGCTGCGGCTGTTGATAAACCGCAATCCCACCGGCACCACCGGGGCATCGGCCGAGATGGCAGCCTGGAACAAATTGGCGTGAAACGGCAGCACCGTGCTGCCATCGCCCGTGGTGCCTTCGGGAAACACCGCCAGCACCTCGTCGGCACGCAAGCATTCGGCCATGTGGTGCACCACCCGCAATGCGTCGCGGCGCGATTCGCGGGTGATGTAGAGCGTGCCTGCGGCCGTCGCCAGTGTGCCGATCAGCGGCCAGTGCTGGATATCGGCTTTGGAAATAAAGCGGCAGTGGCGGGCCGCGTGCATGACCAAGATGTCAAGCCAAGAAATATGGTTAGCCGCCAGCAGCACCGGCCCACTCCGCGGCACCTCGCCGTGCACCTGCAATTTGACGCCCAAGCAAGCCAGCATGGTGTGCGCCCAAGCCTGCACCGCCGCGTCACGCGCGTCTTGTTCGAGTGCGGGAAAGCGCCGGTAAATCAAGCACAGTCCGCGGCCCACATGCACCAGCATGCGCACTAGCCGGACCAAGGCGCGCATGGCTAGGCGCTGCGCTCAAACGCCAGGCGACCGCCCACCAGCGTGGCGCGCACCTGGGCGGGAAGCTCGTAGCCGGCAAATGGCGTGTGCTTGCTTTGGCTGCGCAGCGCTTGGGGCCGCACTTGCCACGCCGCCTGGGGGTCCAGCACGCAAATATCGGCCACGCCGCCTGCGTGCAGCCGCCCCAGGCTGCTCTCCAGCGCGCCTACCGATGCGCCCAGCACGGCGGCGCTGTTGCTCGTCACGCATGCCAGTGCATGGGCAAGGGGCACGCCGTCGGCCTGCGCCCATTTCAGTGCCAGGCTCAGCAGCAACTCCAGGCCGGTGGCACCGGGTTCGGCTTCGGCAAAAGGCAGGTCTTTTTCATCGGCACCCACGGGCGTGTGGTCGGACACCAAAGCGTCCACCGTGCCATCGGCCAGGGCGGCACGCAGGGCGGCGCGGTCAGCCTGTTGGCGCAGCGGTGGGGTCAGGCGGGTGCGGCTGTCAAAGTAGCCCACATCCAAGTCGGTCAGGTGCAGGGAATTGATGCTGATGTCGCAGGTGACCGGCAGGCCCTGGAACTTGGCCTGGCGCACCAGTTCCACCCCGGCGGCGCTGCTGATGCGGCACAGGTGCACGCGGGTGCCGGTGGCGCGCACCAGCTCAAAAATCGTGTGCAAGGCAATGGTCTCGGCCGCTACCGGCACGCCGCTCAGTCCCATGCGCGTGGCCAGCGGCCCGCTGGCGGCCACGCCCTTGCCCAGATACAACTCTTGCGGGCGCAGCCACACGGTGTAGCCAAACGAGCGCGCGTATTGCAGCGCGCGCTGCATCACCTGCGTGTTGGCCAGCGGCACTTCGGCCTGGCCAAAGCCAACGCAACCGGCTTCGGTGAGCTGCAGCATCTCCGTCAGCACTTCGCCGTGCAAGCCGCGCGTGAGCGCGCCCAGCGGCAGCACGCGCGCCTGGTGCAGGTTTTCGGCCTTGAAGCGCAGCATTTCCACCAGACCGGGCTCGTCGAGCACCGGGTCGGTGTCGGGCGGGCAGACCAGGCTGGTCACGCCACCGGCCACAGCCGCAGCCAATTCAGACGCCAGCATGCCTTCGTGCTCGTGGCCGGGCTCGCGCAGGCGTGCAGCCAAATCCACCAGGCCGGGGATGACCAGGCAGCCCTTGGCATTGATCGTATGTGCAGCAGCAAAGTCGTGCGGCGTATCGCCAATGGATAACACCCTCCCTGCCGCAATCGCCACATCGGCTACCGCGTCAAAGCCGCTGGCCGGGTCGATCACGCGGCCGTTTTGAATGAGAATTTTCATGGCGTGCTTTCCTTACGCTTCGTTGCCAGCGACGATGCCCATCACCGCCATGCGCACCGCAATGCCAAAAGTCACCTGCGGCAAGATCACGCTTTGCAGCCCGTCCACCACCGCCGAGTCAATTTCCACCCCGCGGTTGATGGGGCCGGGGTGCATGACGATGGCGTCGCTCTTGGCCAGCAGCAGTTTCTCAGGCGTCAGACCAAAGCTCTTGAAATATTCCTGGCTTGACGGCAAGAGCGCGCCGTTCATGCGCTCGTTTTGCAGGCGCAGCATGATGACCACGTCGCAGTCCTTGATGCCTTCTTCTAACGTGTTGCACACGCGCACGCCCATGGCGGCCATATCGCTGGGCACCAGAGTGCGCGGCCCTACCACCCGCACTTCGGCACAACCCAAGGTGGTCAGCGCATGGATATCCGAGCGCGCCACGCGCGAATGCAGCACGTCGCCCACAATGGCCACCGTCAGATTGGCAAAGTCTTTCTTGTAATGGCGGATGGTGTACATGTCGAGCAAACCCTGGGTCGGGTGCGCGTGGCGGCCGTCGCCAGCGTTGACCACGTGCACATGGGGCGCCACGTGCTGGGCGATCAGGTAGGGCGCGCCCGACTCGCTGTGGCGCACCACAAAAATGTCAGCGGCCATGGCGCTCAAGTTGGCGATGGTGTCGAGCAGCGACTCGCCCTTGGACGCGCTGGAGCGCGCAATATCCAGGTTGATCACGTCCGCCGACAGGCGCGTGGCGGCAATATCAAAGGTCGTGCGGGTGCGGGTGCTGTTCTCAAAAAACAGGTTGAACACACTTTTGCCCCGCAGAATCGGCACCTTCTTGACCTCGCGGTCGCTCACCGACACAAACTGCGCTGCGGTGTCCAGAATGTGCGTGAGCATGTCTTTGGACAGGCCCTCGGTGGACAGCAGGTGGATCAGTTCGCCGTGTTTGTTGAGTTGGGGATTGCGTCGGCCTAGCATGTTCAGGCACCTTTCACGTCAAAACTAAAGTGGCCGTCGGCGTCACGCGCCAGCGCCAGCGACCGCGTGGGCTCCAGGCTCACGCGGGCCGCAGCAAAGTCGGCCTGGATGGGCAACTCGCGCCCGCCCCTATCGACCAGCACCGCCAGCTTCACGCTGGCCGGGCGGCCATAGTCAAACAGCTCATTGGTCACAGCACGGATGGTGCGCCCGGTAAACAGCACGTCATCCAACACCACAATATGCGCGCCCTGCACCGCAAACGGCAGCTTGGTCTGCCCGCCGGCTGCCAAGCCACGCTTGGCAAAGTCGTCGCGGTGCATGGCAGAGGAAATCGTGCCAAAGCTGCCGTTCAAGCCCAGGTCTTTTTGCAGCCGCTCCGCCAACCACGCGCCGCCCGAGGTAATACCCACCAGGCGCGAATCAGGCCCGCACAGGCCACGCACGCCGCGCAGCAACTCAAGGTAAAGCGCCTCCGCATTCAGGACCAGACTCATGGCAAGTTCCTCAAAAATTGTTCCAAAATAATGCAGGCTGACGCCGCATCCGCGTCCTTGGCGCCGGAGGCCAGGGCCTCGGTGGTGCTGTAGCGCTCGTCTACTTCAAACACCGGCAGGCCAAAGCGTCCACGCAACTGGCGGCCAAACTTTTGCGCGCGCACCGTGTTTTCATGCGCCGCGCCGTCCGGGTGGTAGGGCACGCCGATCACGATGGCGTCGGGCTGCCATTCTTTAAGACGCAGCGCGATCTGGACAAAGCGCGCGTCGCCGATGGCGGCAATCGTAGGTTGCGCCTGCGCCGTGCCCAAAAGCCGGTTGCCCACGGCAACGCCAGTGCGCTTCATGCCAAAGTCAAAGGCCATGAAAGTCGAGAGATTGGCTCCCACCATGGGCAATGCGTCGGACGTAAGCGGTGCGCTGCCCGGAGCAGGCGATTCAGGCGAAACGCTCATGCGCTGCCCGCATGCGGCGAGATCATCCAGGTCTGCAGGCCCAAAAGCGCCAGCGCCTGGTCGTAGCGCTGGGCCACGGGTGTGTCAAAAATGATGCTGCTTTTGGCGTCTACGGTCAGCCAGCTGTTTTCCTTGATTTCGGTCTCCAGCTGGCCTTCGCCCCAGGACGAATAGCCCAGCGACACCAGCACCTTGCGCGGCCCGGCACCGGTGGCGATGGCCTCTAACACGTCGCGCGAGGTGGTCATCTCCAGCCCGCCGGGAATCACCATGGTGGACGCATAGAGCGAGGCCTGCGGGCGGTCTTGGTTGGCAAACACCGGTTCGTGCAGCACAAAGCCGCGCTCTTCATGCACTGGCCCGCCTTGGAACACCGCCTGGTTTGCTAGGTCGTCGCGCTGCAAATGCAAATCCACCTTGCCAAACAAGGCGCCCATTTTGAGTTCGGCGGGTTTGTTGATGATCAGGCCGAGCGCGCCGCGTGGGCTGTGTTCGCAGAGGTAAACCACGCTTTTGGTGAACATGCCGTCCTCCAGCCCGGGCATCGCAATCAAAAAATGGTGCGTGAGGTTGGTGGGTGCAGAATCGCCGGTCATCTTTTGATTTTAACGGCAGGCATGGAACACACTTACCCCACCGGACTCGTCTGGTTTCGGCGCGATTTGCGCACCAGCGACCACCCCGCACTCGCCCTGGCGCTGCAATCCTGCGCGCAAGTGCATTGCGTTTTTGTGTTTGACCGCAGCATTCTGGACGCCCTGCCGCGCGCCGACCGGCGGGTCGAATTTATCCAGGGCAGCCTGGTCGAGCTCGACGCCGACCTGCGCGCCTTGGCGGGCAAGGCCGGGGCCGGCCTGGTGGTGCGCCACGCGATAGCGGCAGACGAAATCCCCCGCCTGGCGGCCACGCTGCAAGCCCAGGCGGTATTTGCCGCCCACGACTACGAACCCGCCGCGCTGGCGCGCGACGCCCAGGTGCAATCCGCGCTGGCAGCCAGTGGCGTAGCCTGGGTCGGCGTCAAAGACCATGTGATTTTTGAGCGGCGCGAGGTGCTTACCCAGACTGGCAAGCCCTACGGCGTGTTTACGCCCTATTTGCGCGCTTGGCTGGCGCGCATGGGCGAGGCGGGCCCTGCGCGCCACGACAGCCACAGCCACGGCAAGCGCCTGGCCGCGCGCCCCGCAGGCTTTGACGCACCCGTTCCCACCCTGGCGGACATCGGGTTTGAGCCCACCAATCTGCGCGCGCTGGGCATTGCGCCGGGCGCCTCAGGTGCGCAGGTCATGCTCGAAGACTTTTTGCCGCGCATGGACGCCTACGACGAGACGCGCAACTTTCCCGCCGTCAAAGGCCCGAGCTACTTGGGCGTGCATCTGCGCTTTGGCACAGTTTCGATACGGCAACTCGTGGCGCTGGCCCTGCCCCGCCACCAGGACGGCAACAAAGGTGCCAGCGTCTGGCTCGCAGAACTGGGTTGGCGGGACTTTTATTTTCAGATTCTGGCCAACTTCCCCCAGGTGGCCACCGGCGCTTTCAAGCCCGAGTACGACGCCATCGTCTGGGAACAGGGGCCCCGCGCGCAAGCCCTGTTCGCCGCTTGGTGCGAGGGCCGCACCGGCTACCCGCTGGTGGACGCGGCCATGGCGCAGCTCAACCAAAGCGGCTATATGCACAACCGCCTGCGCATGGTGGCGGGCAGTTTTTTGGTCAAGCACCTGGGGCTGGATTGGCGCTGGGGCGAGGCCTATTTTGCAAAGCACCTCAACGACTTTGACCTCTCGGCCAACAACGGCGGCTGGCAATGGGTGGCGTCCAGCGGCTGCGACGCGCAGCCCTACTTTCGTATCTTCAACCCGGTCACACAAAGCGAGCGCTTTGATGCATCGGGCAAGTTCATCAAACGCTACCTGCCCGCCCTGGCCGGCCTGGACGCCAAAAGCATCCACGCGCCCTGGCTGGCCAAGCCGCTGGTCTTGCAGGCCGCGGGCCTCCTGCTCGGGCGCGACTACCCCGCGCCCGTGGTGGACCATGCGACTGCGCGGGCGCTTACCTTGCAGCGCTATGGGGTGGTGAAGAAAGTGGAAATAGTCGATTAGCCCTAAGTGGGGGGCGGACTATTGCCTATTGATCTACGAGTGCCTGCACTTCCTCAATTAGACCGTGGACTAGCGTGCAGAGCTCGGCGACGGTGGACTCTTCGACCTCAAGATAACCCTCGTATTCCGCCAAGTTGCGCTTGTGGTGCGCCACGTCCAGCACACGCCAGCGACTGGCGGGCCAACCCAGGGTGTGGCTAAGACACTGAAAGACGGTGTAACGGTTTTCGCTGCGGTAGCCGTGCCAGCGCAGTGCCGCCAAGGCTGCAGCATGTGCGGCGCTGTAGGCGCTGGTAAATCGCCCCTCTAGCGACAATTTACCCAGCTTGGCGTCGCCTAGCCGGGTCTGGGCCATGGACAGCATGCGCTTGACCTCTTGCGTGTTGCGCGGCTCGGCCTTTAACTGACCGATTCGCACCAGGTTGCCCAACTCAGGCAGGCCCATAAGCATCTCCGTTAAATCAACCGATTAAGGGCAGCACGGGCTGCGACAGCACCCGCTGGACGAACGAGTCGGGCTCGGCGCGGCGGCGCTCGAACTCTTGGGGGGAATAGCAGCTTGGATTGATTTTCCGCCCAAGCTGGGCTTCGGCGGGCTCTAGGGCCTCCAGTACTTGACTGAGCTGCAAGCCCTCACCCACCAGCATCACGTCGATATCACTTTGGGCGGTATCCGTTTGCTTGGCGACCGAGCCATAAACCCAGGCGGATTGCAGGCTGGGTAGCAGCGCTTGCAGGGCTTCGCGCAACACCGGCACCGTGCCCAGGGTCTTGCGCGTCAAGGCCACCAATTCGGCGTAAACCGGCGAATTGGGGTTGGCTTGAAAGCAGCGCAAATTGCCAACCGCCTGCACATCGACCAAATCCGCTGCCGCTAGGCGGTTTAGCTCCCGCTGCAAAGACGCGCTGCCCAGGCCTGTCAAACGGCGCAGCTCGCTGAGGTGGTAAGCCCGCTCAGGCTGGCCAAAGATCCAGCCCAAAACCCGTGACTGGCTGTCGGTAAAAAGTGCAGAACTGATGGTCATGCCAAATATTAGCATGATCAAGCCAATTATTGGCTTGATCTAGTTGCGTTTTGTACACTGTCGCTGCAACTTACGCGTTGGGTCGGGCGCACGCGCAGCAAAACCGCCTTGCTGCGGGCTGATGTTGCGCTTTGGGCTAGGCAAAAGCGGCTTCAGCGCGCAAGTTTTGGCTTCTGCGTGGTTTGTAAAAGATTTTTAATGGGTGCGCCCGCAGCCACCTGCGCTGATACCATTTCCAAAACCCAAACAACCCATGCCTGACACCATCGCCTATTACAACGACAACGCCGAGGCTTTTTTCTCGGACACAGCAGGCGTGGACATGGCGGACTTGCATCGGCGCTTTTTGCAAACAATCCCCGAGGGCGGTCTGATACTGGACGCCGGGTGCGGGTCTGGCCGGGACAGCAAGGCATTCTTGGGCTTGCAATACCGGGTTCGGGCTTTTGACGCTTCGCCGGAATTGGCCAAGAAGGCGACCGAACACATTGGACAAACGGTTTCCACGCAAACGTTTGACGACGTTTCCGAAGTGGCGTGCTACGACGGAGTATGGGCCTGCGCAAGCTTGCTTCACATTCCGGAATCAGGGCTACCCAAAGCCTTGGGTCATCTTTGGACCGCCTTAAAGCCTGCTGGAACGCTGTACCTCAGCTTTAAGCTGGGCGAAGCAGAGCGTTTCCATAACGGTCGGCACTTCACCGACGCAACCGAGTCGCGCCTAAACGGCTGGCTAACCAAATTGGCCGATGTGGACACAGTCGAATGTTGGATCACGCGAGACCAAAGACCCGGACGGCAAGAGCACTGGTTAAACGCACTGGTTCGCAGGCGGCATTCGCCGACCGCGAAGTTGATCACCGGGCAACCCGAGCATCCGTTTTTGCCGCAGCTTTGCGCATCCATCGCAAAAGCAGACGAAATTGATTTGACCGTGGCATTCATTAAGACTGCGGGTCTGCGCCTGCTGCTTCCTGATTTGCAGGCGGCGCTCGTTCCCGGCGATGGCGGAACGCGCCGCGCGTCCCGTATACGAATCGTCACTAGCGATTATTTGGACGTCACCGACCCGGATGCACTGCGACTGTTGATCTTGTTGCAAGAGTTGGGCGCGCAAGTTCGGGTGTTTGAGACCAAAGGCAGCAGCTTTCACATGAAGGCCTATTTGTTCGCCCACTTTTCCGGCGACCACCGTTTGCATGGCACTGCCTTCATCGGCTCCAGCAACATCAGCCGCCAAGCGCTTACTGACGGCCTGGAGTGGAACTACCGCGTCGATTACCCGGCCGACGATGGCTTTTTGGAGGCGAGGGATCGGTTTGATGAGGTTTTCAGGCATCGCCAGACGGTGCCGTTAACAGACTTGTGGGTAGACGCTTACGAGGCGCGGCGTGTTGTGCCACTGCGCGCCGTGGCGCCCGGCAGCGACGAACTTGAAATCCCCCCAGACCCAACGCCGATACAGCAGGACGCACTTGAAGCCCTGGCAGAAACCCGAGAGGCTGGTTATCGCCGAGGGCTGGTGGTGCTCGCAACCGGCTTGGGTAAGACGTGGCTGGCAGCGTTTGACGCAAAACAAATGGGGGCGCGACGCGTGCTTTTTGTGGCGCATCGCGAGGAAATTCTTAAACAAGCTGCCGAAACATTTTTGCGCATTCGGCCGGGCGAAAGAGTTGGCCTATACATGGGCAAAGTGCGCGATGTTCAGGTAGACATACTTTGCGCCTCTGTTCAAACCTTGGGCCGCATGGCCCATCTAAAACGGTTTTCGCCACAGCACTTTGACTACATCGTTATCGACGAATTCCACCATGCCGCCGCGCCCACCTACCGGCAACTACTGAACTACTTTGCGCCCCAGTTTCTCATAGGTCTGACCGCAACGCCCGACCGGACTGACCGCTCCGCCATTCTGTCGCTGTGCGATGAAAACCTGGTTTTCAGTCGCAACCTTTTTGACGGAGTGGCTGCAGGCCTGCTGGCGCCTTTTCATTACTACGGCATATGGGACGAATCCGTCAACTACAAGGCAATTCCGTGGCGAAACGGGCGCTTCGATCCTCACGAGTTGACCAATAAACTCGCCACCCTGGCGCGGGCCAGACATGCCTTACAAAAGTGGCGTGAAAAGGGTCAGTCCCGTACCTTGGCGTTTTGCGCATCCATACGGCACGCGCAATACATGGCGGAGCAGTTTCAAAAAAATGGCGTTGCCGCCGCGGCGGTCTATTCCGGCTCCAACAAGGGGCGCGGTGACGCTCTGGCGGACCTTGCCGACGGCAAATTGCAAGTCATTTTCTCCGTCGATTTGTTTAGCGAGGGCGTCGATCTGCCAGCCATTGACACGGTCTTAATGCTCAGGCCGACCGAATCCAAGATCTTGTTTTTGCAACAACTGGGACGCGGGCTGCGCTGCTTTCCCGGCAAAGAAAAACTGGTGGTGCTCGACTTCATTGGAAATCACCACAGTTTTCTGCATAAGCCTCAAGCCTTGGGTCTAGCCGGTGCCAGCTACCGCGACTTGGCCGAATTCGCGCGAAAAGTGGAATCTCAGCGGCTAACTTTGCCCGCAGGCTGCTTTATCAATTACGACCTGAGCCTGATTGAATTTCTCAAAGCACTGGATTCCCAAAGTGCCGCCCAAGATTTTTCGGCACTTGCTGCCGCGTTAGGGCGTCGGCCCAGCCTCACTGAGTTCTACCTTTCGGGTGCCAATTTATCCCGCATGCGCCAGCAATACGGAAGCTGGTTTGCATTCCTTGCCGATATGCAGGCGCTGCCCGACGAGGAAAACCGGCTTGCAGCGGAATTCAGGCCTTTTTTACGCGAGCTTGAAAAGACCGCCATGACGCGAAGCTACAAGATGGTCTTGCTCGAGGCGTTCCAAGAACTCGGTGGCTGGATTCGACCTCTGCCTCTGGCTGAATTGGCCGAGCGCTCGTGGCAGGTGTTACAACGCCGACGCCCCTTGCTGGCGGACTTGCCAGAGGCGATGCGTGATGGGGACGGTATTTCGGCGCCGTGGCAGCGCTACTGGCGCGACAACCCAGTCAACGCTTGGATTGGTGGCAACATCGCCGCAGGCGGAGCTAACTTTTTCAAATTTGAAGACCAAGAATTCGAGCCGTCCTTTCAGGTTGCCGAGGCGGACGCCGCCACGTTTTCCAACCTGGTGCAAGAGACGGTCGATTTTCGACTTGCCACCTATGAGGCGCGTCAGACTTCCGCGCCCGCCAGCAACGTCATTCCATTCCCGCTCAAAAAATCATCTCGCATAGAGCTGCCGTATTTTCCTGATTTGAAAATTGCCTGCGGCCATTTCCGCACCGCTTCCAGTGAGGCCACCGAGCACCGAAGTCTTGGCTCCAAGCATGGCCGCATTGATCCGGCGCGCCAATTTATTGCCCGCGCAAGCGGCAATTCGATGAACGGAGGCAAAAATCCAATTCACGATGGGGACTATTTGCTTTTGGAGTTGGTAAGCCCAACCAACGCGGGCGCCATCACCGGCAGCGTCGTAGCCATTGAGCGCCAAGATGAATCCGGCGACAACCAATATTTGCTGCGCTCGGTGCTCAAAGACGGCAAAGGTGCCTATGTCTTGCGGGCAAATAACCCCGATTACAAAGACATGACTGCCACCGACGACATGCGCACCCTGGCGCGACTAAAAGCAGTGATTGATCCCTTGGAACTCGCGGTGGGTGAGAGTTTCATGCGGGAGGACATTCCTGGCTTATTTGGGCAGGAGTTCAACCCGGGGAATTGGCACGTGGGCCACGTCACCTTGCCCGACCAGAACGCGCATGTTTTGCTGGTGACGCTGAACAAACAAGGCAAGGCACAAGACCACCGTTACCTGGACCACTGGATTGACCCGCAGCATTTTCATTGGCAGAGCCAGAGCGCTACGACCCCCACCAATAAGCGCGGTCAGGAAATCATCGAACATGAAAAACGCGGAATCGCAGTGCATCTCTTCATTCGGGAGCACAAATTGGCAGGCGGAAAATCGGCGCCATTTGTGTATCACGGCAGCGTGACCTATAGCAGCCACACTGGCAGCGCGCCTATGAGCGTCGTGTTCGAAGTCCCAGATTGAGCACTTCCCACTCCTTGGAGCGCACAGGCTCTTACACCAAAGAAAGGAGAACTGGTGGGCCCACGCCATCCAAGCGACTGCGCGGGCGATGACGCTGCAGCGCTATGGGGTGGTGAAGAAGGTGGAAACGTCCAGCGCGCCAGAGCAATAGTCCGCGGCTGGTAGCCCTGCGCCACCCCGTCTCGGGTGGCGCGACAGGCCTCAGCTTGTGAGTCTGACCTTAGATCTGCACCAATTCAAAGTCTTCCTTGCGGGCGCCGCATTCGGGGCACACCCAGTTCATGGGCACGTCGGCCCACAGGGTGCCGGGGGCGATGCCGTCGTCTGGAGCGCCCAGCGCTTCGTCGTAAATCCAGCCGCAAATCAGGCACATCCAAGTTTTGGTATCAGTCACAGCGTCATAAACCTTGAGAATAGAATCGCCTGATTGTAATAAGCACGCGCCAGCGCAACCGTTGGGCGGCGCCTCTGGGTTAAGGTTTGCATCGCATCCATTTTTCTGCCAACACCATGAAAAGCCCAAAAAAAGACCCATCGCCCGCCATCATCGAAGTGCTCGAAGAGTTTGACGAAGAAGAGCTTGATGGGCCGATTGCCAGCGCCATGGTGTTCAACGCCAATGACGCCAGCGGCGCCGGTGGCCTGGCGGCGGACTGCGTGGCCCTGGCCTCGGTGGGCGTGCATTCCATGCCGGTGGTCACCGGCGCCTATGTGCGAGACACCAGCGAAATCGTGGACCACTTTGCCTTTGACGACGAAGCCGTCACCAGCCAGGCCAGCACGATCCTAGAAGACGTGCCGCCCGACGTGTTCAAGATCGGCTTTGTGGGCAACCCGCACAACCTCAGCGCCATTGCAGCCCTGCTCTCGGACTGGGCCGATGTGCCGGTGGTGACTTACATGCCCGACCTGGCCTGGTGGCAAGACGACCAGATTGACCAGTACCTGGATGCCTGCGCCGAACTCATGCTTCCCCAGACCACGGTGCTGGTGGGCAACCACAGCACGCTGTCGCGTTGGTTGCTGCCCGAATGGGCCGCCGCACAGGCGCCCAGCGCACTGGACATTGCTGCGGCCGCACAGGAATACGGCGTGCCCTACACGCTGGTGACCGGCATCAGCCTGCCCGAGCAATTCATTGACAACGTGCTGTGCTCAGGCTCCGCCGTGCTCTGCAGCGAAAAGTTTGAACGCCTAGAAGCCACCTTTGTGGGCGCGGGCGACACCTTGTCAGCAACGCTAGCAGCGCTGATTGCGGCGGGCACCGAACTGACCGAGGCCGTAACCGAAGCCCTGAGCTACCTCGACCGCAGCTTGGAAGGCGGCTTTCGCCCCGGCATGGGCCATGTGCAGCCCGATCGCCTGTTTTGGGCCCACCCCGAAGGCGACGACGAAGACTTTGAAGCATCCGATGAACCCTTTCCTTTTGAGATAAGCCCCAATGAAACCCGCCACTGACCGCAATACCGAACTCTTTTCCCGTGCCAGCGCCGTGATCCCCGGCGGCGTGAATTCGCCGGTGCGCGCCTTTAAGGCCGTGGGCGGCACGCCGCGCTTTATCAGCCGCGCTCAAGGCGCCTATATGTGGGACGCAAACGGCCAGCGTTATACCGACTACATCGGCTCCTGGGGCCCGATGATCTTGGGCCACGGCCACCCGGCGGTGGTGGACGCAGTGCAAAAAGCGCTGTCGGAGGGCTTTTCCTTTGGCGCGCCCACCGAACGCGAGGTGGAACTGGCAGAAGAAATCTTGAAGCACATGCCCAGCATGGACATGGTGCGCCTGGTCAGCTCGGGCACCGAAGCGGCCATGAGCGCCATCCGCTTGGCGCGCGGCGCCACCGGGCGCAGCAAGTTCATCAAGTTTGAGGGCTGCTACCACGGCCATGCGGACGCGCTCTTGGTCAAGGCCGGCTCGGGCCTGGCCACTTTTGGCAACCCCACCAGCTCGGGCGTGCCGCCCGAAGTGGTGCAGCACACGCTGGTGCTCGAATTCAACAACCTGGCGCAGCTTGAAGAAGCGTTTGCGCTGCACGGCAAAGAGCTGGCTTGCGTGATGATTGAGCCAATTGCCGGCAATATGAACTTTGTGCGCACCGCCACGCCCTTCATGCGCCGCGCGCGCGAACTGTGCAACGAATACGGCGCGCTCTTGGTGCTCGACGAGGTGATGACCGGCTTTCGCGTGGCCCTGGGCGGCGCGCAAAGCGTGTACGCCAAAGCGATTCCGGGCTTTGCGCCCGACATTACGGTCATGGGCAAGGTGATTGGCGGGGGCATGCCTTTGGCCGCCTTTGGCGCCAAGCGCGCCATCATGGAACACATGGCGCCCTTGGGCACGGTTTACCAGGCCGGCACCTTGTCCGGCAACCCGATTGCCACCGCCTGCGGTCTGGCCACGCTGCGCGAGATCAGCAAGCCGGGCTTTTATGACGCGCTGGCGGGCCAAACCCAAAAGCTGGTCGCCGGCCTGACGGGCGCGGCACAAGCCGCTGGCGTGCCGTTTTGCGGCGACAGCGAAGGCGGCATGTTCGGCTTCTTCTTGTTCCCCGAGCTGCCTCAAAACTACAGCAAGGTGATGACCACCGACGCCAAACGCTTTAATGCGCTGTTCCACGGCATGCTGGACCGGGGCGTGTACTTTGCGCCAGCGCTCTACGAGGCCGGCTTTGTCAGTGCCGCCCACACCGACGCTGACATTGCACAGACGGTGGCAGCAGCGGCGGAAATCTTCGCCGCGCTTTAGAGCGCCGGGTCGCGCATTTCCCAGCGAATCGCGTCAATCGCCTTGAGCAGCTCGGGCGCCAGCACGGTGCCATAGGCGTCAATGTCTTCGTCCAACTGCGCTTGCGTGGTCACACCAATGATGGTGCTGGCTACCTGCCACTTGGTGTAGCAATAGGCCAGCGCCATGCGGGTGGGCGTGAGGCCATTGGCAAGTGCCAGCGCGTTGTAGCGGCGCGCGGCAGCCAGCGCCTCGGGGCGACCCCAGCGCTGCTTGCGGGTGGATTCAAACATCGTGATGCGCGCATTGGCCGGTGCGTCTGGCCCGGTGGTGCCCGAGGCGTCGTATTTGCCGGTGAGCAAGCCATAGGCCAGCGGCGAATAGGCCAAAAGTGAGACGTTCAGGCGGTGCATGGCTTCGTCCAGGCCGTTTTCGTGGGTGCGGTTGAGCAGGCTGTAGGCGTTTTGCACCGTGGCCACGCGCGGCAGGCCGTGCTGCTCGGCCAGGCGCACAAATTCGCACACGCCATAAGCCGACTCGTTGGACAAGCCCACGGCGCGCACCTTACCCGCCTTGACCAATTGCCCCAGCGCTTCGAGCTGGGTGTGCATGGATGTGACCGCGCGGTCTTTGCTCGGGTCGAAACTCATCATGCCAAACAAGGGCACGTTGCGCGTGGGCCAGTGCAGTTGGTAGAGGTCAATCACGTCGGTTTTGAGGCGCTGCAGGCTGCCGTCGCAGGCGGCCACGATGTCAGCGGCTGTCACGTCCATGGCGCCGCCACGCACCCAGGGCATACCGCGCGAGGGGCCGGCCACTTTGGTGGCAATCGTGAGCTTTTGGCGCAACTGCGGGTTTTTGGCAATCCAGTGGCCGATATAGGTCTCGGTCACCTGAAAGGTTTCGGCGCGCGGGGGCACGGCGTACATCTCGGCTGTGTCCCAAAAGGTGACGCCGCGCTC
>CANCJD010000037.1 GCA_947378275.1 Comamonadaceae bacterium | reverse complement strand
CACGTGATTTTGCGCGGCGGCAAAGCGCCCAACTACGACGCCGCGAGTGTGGAAGCCGCCTGCGCCGATCTGGTCAAAGCCAAACTGCCCGCCACGCTGATGGTGGACTGCAGCCACGCCAACAGCAGCAAGCAGCACGAAAAGCAGCTTGACGTGGCGCGCGACATTGCGGCCCAAGTGTCCGGTGGATCGACCCAGGTGTTTGGCGTGATGGTGGAGAGCCACCTGCAAGCCGGGGCGCAAAAGTTCACGCCGGGCAAGGACGCGCCTGCCGCACTGGCCTACGGCCAAAGCATTACCGACGCCTGCCTGGGCTGGGACGGTTCAGTGGAAAGCCTGGAAGTGCTGTCACAAGCCGTCAAAGCGCGCCGGGTGCGCCGCAACGCTGCGACCTAAGAAGCGCACCACCTATGGGCTGGCGCTGCCGCCATCGCGGTGGCATCGGCCTATTTTTTTGTCCTGCGCCCCGCCCCGGCAGAACCTGGGCTAAGGTTTAGGCCGCGCGCAGCAAAGCCGCGATTTTGTCGTGCACGCCGCCAAAGCCGCCGTTGCTCATGCACAAAATATGGTCGCCAGGACGCGCCTGCGCGGCCACTTGGGCGGCCAGAGTGTCGATCGTGGGCGCCACTTGCGCCCGCGCACCCATGGGCGCCAGCGCTTCTGCCGCGTCCCAGCCCAGACCGCCGCCGTGGCAAAACGCCAGATCGACCTCTTCCAGACTCCAGGGCAGTTGCGCCTTCATGGTGCCGAGCTTCATGGTGTTGGAGCGCGGCTCAAACACCGCCAGAATGCGCGCGCCACCCACGCTGCGGCGCAGCCCGTTGACGGTGGTGCGAATGGCGGTAGGGTGGTGGGCAAAATCGTCATAAATCGTGACCGGCAGCGCGTCTGGCGCGCTCGGTAACGCAATGCTGGCGCGCACTTCCATGCGGCGCTTGACGTTCTCAAAACTGGCCAGCGCCCGCGCGGCATCGGCCGGCGACACGCCCACATGCTCGGCCGCAGCAATGGCTGCCAGCGCATTGAGCTGGTTGTGCACCCCGCCCAAGCCCCAGCGCACTTGCGCCACCACGTGGCCCGCCTGCAATACAGCAAAGTCATGGGGTTCGCCTGCGGCGCTGAAATCACTCACGGTCGCGCCAAAGCTGCGCACCTCGCTCCAGCACCCTTGGTGCAGCACGCGCGCCAGACTTTCTTCCAGCCCATTGACCACCACCCGGCCACTGCCAGGCACCGTGCGCACCAGATGGTGAAACTGGCGCTCAATGGCCGCCAGGTTGTCAAAAATGTCGGCGTGGTCAAACTCCAGGTTGTTGAGCACGGCGGTGCGCGGGCGGTAATGCACAAACTTGCTGCGCTTGTCAAAAAACGCGGTGTCGTATTCGTCAGCTTCGATCACGAAGACCGGGCCGCCCTCCGGCGAACCCGCCCTCACGGGGCGCGTGGGAGAACCCAACCTTGCTGATACGCCAAAGTTCAAAGGCACGCCACCCACCAAAAATCCAGGTTCTAGGCCCGCGCACTCCAAGATCCAGGTCAGCATGGCGGTGGTAGTGGTTTTGCCGTGCGTGCCCGCCACGGCCAGCACGTGGCGGCCTTGCAGCACATGCTCAGAAAGCCATTGCGGGCCGCTGGTGTAGGGCAGACCGGCGTCCAAAATCGCCTCGATCAGCGGAAACTTTGGGGCGCCGCCCTCAGTACGACTGCGGCTCACGGTGTTGCCCACCACAAACATGTCGGGCTGGAGCGCGAGCTGCTCCACGCCAAAGCCTTCGATCAAATCAATGCCCAAAGCACGCAACTGGTCGCTCATGGGCGGATAGACCCCAGCGTCGCAGCCGGTAACGCGGTGGCCGGCCTCGCGCGCCAAAGCCGCCAAACCGCCCATAAAAGTGCCACAAATGCCCAAAATATGAATATGCATCGCACGAGTTTAGCGGCCACATCGCCCACGGGGCCCAGGGTGGCGGGGCACAATCGCCCCATGGACAGTTACAAGGAAGAGATCACAGCCGTTGCCGCCCGCCTGGTGGTGGAAGAGGGCCTGGATTACGGTGCGGCCAAGCGCCGCGCCGCCAAGCAGCTCGGCGCTGGCACGCGCGGCGGCTTGCCCGACAACGCGGAGCTGGAAGCGGCGGTCGAGGAATACATCGCCATCTTCTGCGCCGATACCCAGCCCACCGAGCTGCGCGCGCTGCGCGAACTGGCCTTGCACTGGATGGAGCGCCTGGCGCGCTTTCGGCCCCACCTGGGCGGCGCGGTCTGGCGCGGCACTGCCACCCGCCACTCAGACATTTACCTGCAGCTGTTTTGCGAAGACTCCAAGGCCGCCGAAATCGCCCTGATTGACATGGGGGTGCGCTTTGAGGCGCGCTCGGTGCCGGGCTTTCAGGGCGCGCTGGTGGATGCGCTGAGCGTGCATGTGCGCTCGGAGGCGCTGCAGGAAATGATTGGCCTGCATCTGATGGTCTACGACCAAGACGACATTCGCGGCGCGCTGCAGCCCGACGCGCGGGGCCGCAGCCCGCGTGGTGACGCCAACGCACTGCGCCGCCTGATGGAAAATACACCGCTATGAACCCCAAGCCAGACCATCCTGCCTCCCCCCACCAAGCCGAGTTGGAAGCCACCCGCGTGCGCTTGCCGCGACGCGCGCTCTTAGGCGTGGCCGCCGCCGCCGCGCTCGGTGCGGGCGCGACCGCCGCCTGGATGCAGGGACGCAAAGCCGCCGAGTCCGCGGTCACGACTGCCGTGCCCGACTTCTGGACGCTGCAATGGACCACGCCCGACGGTGCGCCGCTGCCCATGCAATCGTTTCAGGGCAAACCGCTGTTAATCAACTTCTGGGCCACCTGGTGCCCGCCCTGTGTAGAAGAACTCCCGCTAATCAACGTTTTCTACCAAGAAAACAAGGCTAACGGCTGGCAAGTCTTGGGTTTGGCGGTGGACAAGCCCGCCCAGGTAAAGACTTTTCTAAGCAAAACGCCGCTGGCCTTTGCGGTCGGGATGGCGGGCTTGGGCGGCACCGACCTCAGCCGCAAGCTGGGCAATCTGGGCGGCGGCTTGCCCTTTACTGTCGCATTCGACAGCGCGGGCGGGATTATTCAGCGCAAGATGGGGCAGGTCACGGCGGACGATCTACGGGCCTTGCGTAGTCTAAAATAGCGCGCAACGCGGCCACATATGCGCCGCGCAGAGCGCACAATCTGCTCGCAAATTAGCAGAACATATACACAAATCAATTCCGATAGCACGTTTTAAGCTATTCTTTGACTTATTCGTCGCCTTGTGACCAACCGCTTTGGGAGACCCCATGGATTTACGCAAACTCAAAACCCTGATTGACCTGGTATCGGACTCCAATGTGTCCGAACTCGAAATTACCGAGGCCGAAGGCAAGGTTCGCATCGTCAAAGGCTCTAACGTGGTGATGCAGGGCTACGCGCCTGCGCAGATGCAGATGGCGCCCATGGCTCCTGCTCCCACAGCAGCCCCTGTGGCCGCGCCCACAGAAGTCGCTGCCCCCGAAGTTCCAGACCTGCACGCAGTCAAATCCCCCATGGTGGGCACGTTTTACCGCTCGTCCGCTCCAGGCGCCAAGTCTTTTGTGGAAGTGGGCGACACCGTCAAGGTGGGCGACACCATTTGCATCATTGAGGCCATGAAGATCCTCAACGAGATCGAGGCCGACAAGGCGGGCAAGGTCGTTCAGATCCTGTGCGAAAACGGCCAGGCAGTGGAATACGGGCAATCTTTGCTGACCATTGAATAAGCCGGCGCACCCATGTTCAAGAAAATCCTGATCGCCAACCGCGGCGAGATCGCCCTCAGAATCCAGCGCGCCTGCCGCGAGTTGGGCGTCAAGGCGGTGATGGTGTACTCCGAGGCCGACCGTGACGCCAAGTACGTCCGCCTGGCCGAAGAAGCCGTGTGCATCGGCCCGGCCGCGTCCAACCTCAGCTACCTCAATATGCCGGCGATTATTTCGGCGGCAGAAGTGACCGACGCCGAAGCGATTCACCCTGGCTACGGTTTCCTCAGCGAAAACGCCGACTTTGCCGAGCGGGTTGAGAAAAGCGGCTTCCAGTTCATCGGCCCCACGCCCGAATCGATCCGGCTCATGGGCGACAAAGTCTCGGCCAAACAGGCCATGATCCGCGCTGGCGTCCCCTGCGTGCCGGGTTCTGAGGGCGAACTGCCCGACGATCCGACGCAAATCCGGCGCATCGCCAAGACGGTCGGCTACCCCGTCATCATCAAGGCCGCAGGCGGCGGCGGCGGGCGCGGCATGCGCGTGGTGCATACCGAAGCGGCGCTCATCAACGCCGTGGCCATGACCAAGGCCGAAGCCGGTGCCGCCTTTGGCAACCCGGCGGTGTACATGGAGAAATTCCTCCAAAACCCGCGCCACATTGAAATCCAGATCCTGGCCGATACCTTCAAGAACGCGGTCTATTTGGGCGAGCGCGACTGCTCCATGCAGCGGCGCCACCAAAAAATCCTGGAAGAAGCGCCAGCGCCCGGCATCAACCGCAAGCTGATCGAGCGCATCGGCGAACGCTGCGTCACCGCCTGCAAAAAGATGGGCTACCGGGGCGCAGGCACGTTCGAGTTTCTGTACGAGGCTGGCGAGTTCTACTTCATCGAAATGAACACCCGCGTGCAGGTGGAGCACCCCGTGACCGAAATGATCACGGGCATTGACATCGTCAAGACCCAGATCATGGTCGCCGCAGGCGAAAAGCTGCCGTTTACCCAGCGCCAGATCACCATCAGCGGCCACGCCATTGAGTGCCGGATCAACGCCGAAGACCCGTACAAATTCACGCCCTCGCCCGGACGGATCACGACCTGGCACGCCCCTGGCGGCCCCGGCGTGCGGGTGGATTCGCACATCTACACCAACTACTTTGTGCCGCCGAACTACGACTCCATGATCGGCAAGCTCATCGTCCACGGCGACACGCGTGAGCAGGCCCTGGCGCGCATGCGCACCGCCCTGCTGGAAACCGCCGTCGAAGGCATCAACACCAACATTCCCCTGCACCGTGAACTGATGGTGGACGCCAAGTTCATGGCCGGGGGCACCAATATCCATTACCTGGAACATTGGCTGGAACAGCACAAACGCTGAAAGACACCATGTTTGAACTGCGCCTGATGTGCCCGGAGAGCCGGGTCGAAGCCGTGAGCGAGGCGCTTGACGCCCTGGACGCCCTGAGCGTCAGCGTGGAAGACGCCGACGCCCAAACCGACTCCGAAGTCGCGCTGTTTGGCGAGCCCGGCATGCCCGCCCCCAAAGACGGCTGGCAGCGTTCGCGCCTGACTGCCTTGTTTTCTGAGCAGGCCGAAGCCACGCAGGCCGGCGCGCTGCTGCAGGCGCAGGACTTTTTTGACGGCTGCGAGGTACTGGGCACCACTGCCGTGCCCGACCAGGACTGGGTGCGCCTGACGCAATCGCAATTCGCCCCGGTGGACATCACGCCCACGTTCTGGATCGTGCCGACCTGGCATGCGCTTCCCGATGCCGCGCGCGAGGTGATTCGCCTGGACCCCGGATTGGCTTTTGGCACCGGCACCCACCCCACCACCCGCATGTGCCTGCGCTGGATTGCCAGCCACCCCATGCCCGCGCAAGTGCTGGACTACGGCTGCGGCTCCGGCATTTTGGCCATTGCGGCCGCCAAGTTTGGCGCGACCCACGTCATGGCCGTGGACATTGACCCGGCAGCGGTGGAATCCACCGAACTCAACGCTAGCGCCAACGCGGTCACGCTCAGTGCAGGCCTACCCGACCAGGCCCAGGGCCACTACGGCGTGGTGTTGGCCAATATCCTGGCCTCGCCGCTCAAGGTGCTCGCGCCCTTGCTGTGCGCCCATGTGGCGCCAGGCGGACGCTTGGTGCTGGCCGGCATCCTGGAACGCCAGGCCGAAGAATTGATGCAGGCCTACGCGCCCTACTGTCAGCTTGAAGTGTCCGACGCCCAAGAGGGTTGGATACTGATGACAGCGTCACTGTAAGTTCGCCGCTGCGCTTTCCATCCTGTCTTTAGGGAACCGCAATGAACCTGACCACCCACTGCCCCCGCTGCGCCACCGCCTTTCTGGTCACGCAAGAACAATTAGGCGAGGCCCAGGGCTGGGTCCGCTGCGGCATGTGCCAAGAAGTGTTTATGGCCCAGGCCCATACGGCAGCGCCGCCCCAGGCCCTGCCACTTGAAGCACCACTGCCACTCCAGCAAGAGGATTTTCCTGACGCAGAACCACGCAAGGAAGACGACAGTGCGCCGGAGCCCACAACACCGTCAACGGCACCACCGCAACACCGACCCGAGCCAAGCCAAGCGCCGCAGATGGGCCCTGCTTCGTCACGCCCACCCTCTGCGCCGCGCATGCGCGGCCGATCGGGGGGGAAGCTTGCATTGGTTGCGCTACTGGTCTTGCTGGCCTTGCAAATCGGGTTCCAAGCGCGCCACTCGCTGATCGAAGCGTTTCCCCGGGCAGCGTCCTGGCTGCAGTCGCTGTGCCCCGCCGGGCGTTGCGGGCTGCGCCAAATCAGCGCCGTGGCCATTGAAGACTCCAGCTTTACCACCACCGGCCCCAACCTGTTTCATCTCAGTGCCAGGGTCGTCAACCGCTCCAACTTGGCGCTGGACGCGCCGGTGCTTGCACTCAGCCTGACCGACTCGGCCGACCAGGTGCTCGCGCGCAAAGTCTATTCACCGCAAGACTGGGGCGAAACCATCGCCACCTTGCCCGGTGGAACAAGCGCCCCGGCAGCGCTGTGGATCAAGTGGGAAGACGCATCCAGCACGCAGCGCGTGGTGGGCTACCGGCTGCAGGCTTTTTATCCCTGACCGGGATTTACAGGCGCCCGTAAAAAAGCCCGACATCTTTGGCAGATGCCGGGCTTTGGAGACAAGAACTTAATTGATTAAGGTTTTGTCGCGCTTGGAAAAGGCCATGCAGCCTTGGGGTTAAGCGTTGTCTGCGCAGGCGCAGGTGCTGGCTTTTTGGCTGCTGCTTTCTTTGCAGGTGCTGCAGCCTTCTTGGCAGGTGCTGCTTTTTTCGCAGGCGCTGCAGCTTTGGCAGGTGCAGCCTTTTTCGCTGGAGCCTTCTTGGCAGGAGCAGCTTTTTTAGCGACTGCTTTTTTCGCTGGCGCCTTGGCCGGTGCTGCCTTCTTGGCGGCTACTTTCTTAGCGGGGGCCGCTTTCTTGGCGGGGGCCGCTTTCTTGGCTACCGCTTTTTTTGCGGGTGCTGCTTTGGCGGGAGCCGCCTTCTTGGCTACTACTTTTTTCGCGGGCGCCGCCTTGGCGGGCGCTGCTTTTTTAGCGGCGGCTTTTTTTGCCGGGGCTTTCACAGCGGCCTTGGCAGGAGCTGCCTTGGCGGGAGCTGCTTTTTTAGCAACGACTTTCTTAGCCGGTGCGGGAGCAGCCTTTTTGGCTACAGCCTTCTTGGCAGGTGCCGCAGCAGGTGCAGCTTTCTTTGCGACCACTTTGGTTGCGGGAGCAGCCTTTTTTGCCGCTGGTTTTTTTGCAGTTGCCATAATTTTCTCCTTGATCAGTTTACAAAGAGCACTTTTTGCCCATCAATAGCAAAAAGAGATTCATGTGGTTGGGCGGGGTCCCAGCAACATGAACTCGGGACCACAGCCGCCCCGCCGCACGCCGGGGCAGTGGGGGCTGTGAAATATGCAAATCCAGAATCAAAGCCTTAGTCCCAAGACAAAGCTCCGCCGGACTGGTATTCAATAACGCGGGTTTCAAAGAAATTGCGTTCTTTCTTCAAGTCAATCATCTCGCTCATCCAGGGGAAAGGATTTTCCTCATGGGGAAACAGTGGCTCTAGACCAATCTGGGTGGCACGGCGATTGGCGATGTAGCGCAGATAGCCCTTGAACATCGACGCATTCATGCCCAACACGCCACGCGGCATGGTGTCTTCGGCGTAACGGTACTCAAGTTCTACCGCTTGTTCAAACAGGCCTTTGATTTCGGCTTTGAACTCAGGCGTCCAGAGCTGGGGATTTTCGGCCTTGAGCTGGTTAATCAGGTCGATACCGAAATTGCAGTGCATGGACTCGTCGCGCAAGATGTATTGGTACTGCTCGGCCGCACCGGTCATCTTGTTTTGGCGACCCAGAGCCAGGATTTGGGTGAAGCCGACGTAGAAGAACAGGCCTTCCATCAGGCAGGCAAACACGATCAGCGACTTGAGCAAGGTCTGGTCGGTCTCAGGCGTGCCGGTGTGGAAGTGCGGGTCCATGATCGCTTCAATGAAGGGGATCAGGAACTGATCTTTATCACGGATGGATTTGACTTCGTTGTAAGCGCTGAAAATCTCGCCTTCGTCCAGACCCAGCGACTCCACAATGTATTGGTAAGCGTGCGTATGAATCGCTTCTTCAAAGGCCTGGCGCAGCAAAAACTGGCGGCATTCAGGCGCGGTAATGTGGCGGTAGGTGCCCAAGACGATGTTGTTGGCGGCCAGCGAGTCGGCGGTCGTAAAGAAGCCCAGATTGCGCTTGATGATGCGGCGCTCGTCTTCGGTCAGGCCGTTGGGGTCTTTCCACAAGGCGATGTCGCGCGTCATGTTGACCTCTTGCGGCATCCAATGGTTGGCGCAGGTAGCCAGGTATTTTTCCCAGGCCCATTTGTACTTGAAGGGCACCAACTGGTTGACGTCGGTCTTGCCGTTGATGATGCGCTTGTCAGACGCTTTAACGCGGCGGCTGGAGGCTTCGGCAAATGCTACGGCAGCAGAGGTTGTTGTCGGTTCGAAGCCCGCACCGAAGCTGGGTGCCGCCACAGCCTGAGCGCTAGCGGGCTGCGCAAAAAAAGCGTCGGCGGGTTCGCGCGCAAAAACATTTTGCGCTGCAGGTTTGATGTCTTCTTCCCAGGTCAGCATAGAGTTTTCCAATTGGCAGATTATGCGATCAGGCGCACAAAAATAATAGCTTTTGTGTGCCGTATTGCAGATTTAATTGACGCAGCGCGTGCTGCGCCGCAAGGTTTATTGGCAGGACTCGCAAGTCGGGTCGTCCACGCCGCAAAATTTGATGTCGGTGGCGGCACTTGCGCTCAGGGTCATTTGCTCTTGCGCAGCCGCAGCGGCCGCTTCCAGCAAGGACGGTGCGCGCGCGCCAGATGGCGCAGCCGATTCCGACGACACCGAGTTCATGCGTCCAGAGCTCACGGTGGATTTCTCGGCGTGCGTGGCCGACATGGTGCGCAGGTAGTAGGTGGTTTTGAGACCACGGACCCAAGCCAGCTTGTAGGTGTCGTCGAGCTTTTTGCCAGAGGCACCGGCCATGTAGATGTTGAGCGATTGCGCCTGGTCAATCCACTTCTGGCGACGAGCGGCGGCTTCAACCAGCCAGCGGGTTTCCACCTCAAAGGCAGTAGCGTAGAGCTGCTTGATCTCGTGCGGCACGCGGTCCATAGGGCTCAAGGATCCGTCGAAATGCTTCAGGTCCATCACCATCACGTCGTCCCACAGCCCGATGCGCTTGAGGTCGCGCACCAGGTAGCTGTTGACCACCGTGAACTCGCCCGACAGATTGGACTTGACCGACAGGTTGCCAAAGCAAGGCTCGATCGACGCGTCCACGCCGATGATGTTGGAAATGGTGGCCGTGGGCGCAATCGCCACGCAGTTGGAATTGCGCATCCCGTCCTTGGCGATCTTGCGGCGCAGCGCGTCCCAGTCCATGGTGCTGGAGCGGTCCACTTCCACATAACCGCCGCGCGCCTTGGCCAGCATGTCCAAGGTGTCAAAAGGCAAGATGCCCTGGTCCCACAAGGAACCCTTGAAGCTGGAATACGTGCCACGCTCGCGCGCCAGTTCGGTGGACGCCCAGTAGGCGTAGTAGCTCACCGCTTCCATGGACGTGTCGGCAAAGCCGACTGCCGCTTCGCTGGCGTAAGGGATGCGCAACTCGTACAGGCTGTCCTGGAAGGCCATGATCCCGAGGCCCACCGGGCGGTGGCGCATATTGGAGTCGCGGGCCTTTTTGACGGCGTAGTAGTTGATATCAATGACGTTGTCGAGCATGCGCATCGCGGTGGTGATGGTGCGCTTGAGCTTGTCATGGTCGAGCTTGCCGTCTTTCAAGTGCTGCAGCAAGTTGACCGAACCCAGGTTGCAGACAGCGGTTTCGGTGTCCGAGGTGTTGAGCGTAATTTCGGTGCACAGGTTGCTGGAATGGACCACACCAGCGTGCTGCTGGGGCGAACGCACATTGCAGGCATCCTTGAAGGTGATCCAGGGGTGGCCGGTTTCAAACAGCATCGTGAGCATCTTGCGCCACAGGTCGGCGGCTTCCACCACGCGCGAAGGCTTGATCAGGCCTTGGGCGGCTTGCTGCTCGTAGGCGACATAGGCCTTCTCAAAATCCGCGCCGAATTTGTCGTGCAGGTCGGGCACGTTGGAGGGCGAGAACAGCGTCCATTGGCCTTTTTCCATCACGCGGCGCATGAACAGATCGGGCACCCAGTTGGCGGTGTTCATGTCATGGGTGCGGCGGCGGTCGTCGCCGGTGTTCTTGCGCAGCTCCAGGAACTCTTCAATGTCCAGGTGCCAGGTTTCCAGGTAGGTGCAGACCGCGCCCTTGCGCTTGCCGCCCTGGTTGACCGCAACCGCCGTGTCGTTGACGACCTTAAGGAAAGGCACCACGCCTTGGGACTCGCCGTTGGTGCCCTTGATGCGCGAACCCAAGGCACGCACGCGCGTCCAGTCGTTGCCCAGGCCGCCGGCAAACTTGGACAACAAGGCGTTTTCCTTGATGGACTCGTAAATGCCGTCCAGATCGTCGGGCACGGTGGTCAGGTAGCACGAGGACAGCTGCGAACGCAGGCCGCCGCTGTTAAACAGCGTGGGCGTGCTGGACATGAAGTCAAAGGACGACAGCACTTCGTAGAACTCGATGGCGCGGGCTTCGCGGTCGGTCTCATTGAGCGACAAGCCCATGGCCACGCGCATGAAGAACGCCTGGGGCAGCTCAATACGACTTTTTTGGTGGTGCAAGAAATAGCGGTCGTACAGGGTTTGCAAGCCCAGGTAATCAAACTGCAGGTCGCGCTCGGCCTTCAGCGCCGCGCCCAGGCGCACCAAGTCGAACTGCATCATTTTTTCGTCCAGCAGCTCGTAGCCCACGGCCTTTTTGATGTAGTCAGGGAAGTAGTCTGCGTACGCCTGCTGCATATCGGCCGTGGCCACATCGCGGCCCAGCACTTCGCGCGAAATGGTGTGAAACAGCAAACGCGCCGTAGCGTAGGTGTAATCCGGGTCTTTTTCGATCAGGGTACGGGCGGCCAGGATGGAGGCCTTGAACACCTCGTCCATGGGCACGCCGTCGTACAGGTTGCGCATGGTCTCGGCGATGATGGGCTCGGCCTTGACATCGGCGCCCAGACCGGAGCACGCGGTCTCGATGCGCTGCGTCATGGCACGCAGGTCCAGCGCGACGCGCTGGCCGCGGTCAATCACATGCAAGGTGGGAGCGGCGGGGGTGGCGTCTGCCACTTGCTTGGCGCGCTCTTGGGTGCGGCGTTCCCGGTAGAGCACATAGGCGCGTGCCACTTCGTGGTTGCCTGCGCGCATCAGGCCCAATTCCACCTGGTCTTGCACGTCCTCTATATGAAAGGTGCCGCCGCCTGGACGCGAGCGCACCAGAGCGCGGATGACCTGCTGGGTCAAAGCGTCGACGTTTTCGCGCACGCTGGCCGAAGCAGCGCCCTGGGTGCCGTGGACGGCGAGCGAGGCCTTCATGATGGCCACGGCGATCTTGTTGGGCTCAAACGCGACCACGGCGCCGTTGCGGCGAATGATCTGGTAACTCGACAGCGCGCTGGAACTGGTGGCGTCGGATGAATGAGCGCCCAGCGCTGTGGCGATCGGCGCCGCTGGAGACAAGGATGTAAGGGTTTGCATGGTTTCCTTTTACTATCGGTATTTTTATCAAAAAATGGGCTTTTGCGATGGTTCGGGTGCGAAATGCGCACCGAACCAGAAATTGCAAAAGCACTATATCTGGTGTGTCGCGGCAGCACAAGCCACTACCGGTAGTGTATCGGGTTCAAATTTCATGCTCCGAGATCCACAGAGCGCCAGACCGAAATTTGGCCCAGTAGCGCATGGTTTTTTTGAAATAACAACCGCTTTGCAACGCGCACCAATGCGAATTTGGTGGTCGCGCCTTCAATGTTTACCGGCCTTGGCGGCCGATTTGCCTTGGGATGCCGCGCGATTGCTCGCTTTGTCGGTCAGCCGACAGTAATTCCAATGAATTTCGTGCGCCAAAAAACAACAAACAAAAAATTTAAATTTTTGAAGTCCTTGGGGCCCGAACTGCCAAGGCCGCAAGGCAGGGCGCCAACATTTCCCATTGAAACCCTGGTCCTGGGTCCATTTTTCGGCCCGGCGCGATGTGTTCGTGGCCGGCCACGTCGGCCAGCGGATAGTGCTGCGCCACGGCGGCGACCAGGTCGGCCAGGGCCCGGTACTGCGCTGGCGTGAAGCTGTCCCCCTCCAGGCCCTCGAGCTCGACGCCAATGGAGTCATCGTTGCAATTGTCTCGCCCGCGGTAGGACGAGGCGCCAGCATGCCAGGCGCGGTCGTCGCAACTCACAAACTGCCAGAGGCTGCCGTCGCGGCGGACAAAGAAGTGGGCCGAGACTTGCAAACCGCGGATCGTTTGGAAATAGGGATGCGCGTCCCAGTCGAGCTGGTTACAAAACAGCTGCCCAACCTCAGGGCCGCCGTAGACGCCGGGCGGCAGGCTGATGGAGTGCACCACCAGCAAATCAATGCAGGCCTGCGGCGGGCGTGGACCAAAATTGGGCGAGGGTTGCGCCTGGGCCCGGGCGTACCAACCCTGGTGCCATAAAGACGGCTCAGGCGGGGCGCCAGCGCCCGTGCTAGGTGCGTTCGCTGGGGGCTTCAAGCTTCGTGGCGCTGGCGGTGCTCGGCGCTGCAGTAGCTGCCCTGGTGGCCGTGCACGGCCTCAGAAGCCGCAACATGGGTGCCGCAGTGCAGGCAGGCCACCATCTCAATGGGTTGTTCGGCGCTGCCGCGGGGCGGGGGCTGCTTGCGGGCGTCGCGGTCGCGGTAGCTGCGCCACTGCCAAATAATCAGCAGGGCCACCAGCAGCAGCAAAAGATACTTCATGCCGCGCGGCCCAAGACCACTTCCAGCACAAAACGCGAGCCCACATAGGCCAAAAACAAAAAGGCGGAGCCCGTGTAGAGGACCGCTACCGCGCGCTTGCCACGCCAGCCAAAATGCGAGCGCCCCACCAGCAGCACGGCAAAGGTGAGCCACGAAAGCAAGGAAAAAACGGTCTTGTGGTCCCAGCGCCAGGCCTTGGCGTGGCCATAGACCACGTCGCCAAAGCCGTAGCCGACCAGCAAAGTGGCGGTGAGCAACACAAAACCGGCCGCCACGAAGCGGTAGGTCAGGCGCTCCAGGGTGAGTAGCGGCAGACCACTTTGCGTGTCCACACCCAGGCGCATGCGGGCTTCGGCGCGTGTCATAAACCAGGCGTGCACCACCGCCACGCCAAACAGGCCGTAGCAGGACACGCCCATCGCCAAATGCAAAGGCATCCAGACCGAGGCGGCGGCGGGCAAGGCCGTGCCGGGAAACGCCAGCGCCAGCACCACCGACAAGGCGCCCACGGCGCTGAGCGCCCAGCGCGCGGGCAACTGCGGATACCACTGGCGTTCGACCGCGTAGCTCGTCGCAATCAACCAGGCGGTCACTGACAAAGCCGGCGCAAAACCGAAGCGCGCAGGCGTGTCTGAGAAGCCCAGGCCCAGCAGCACGCCGTGGGACAACCAGGCCAGCGCGACCCAAAACCGGGTGACCCACGCGCTATGGCTGCCCACCCGGACGGCCGGCCACACATAGGCAAACGCGGCCACGGCGGTCAAGCCAAGACTCAAGGGGGACGCGCTGTCTAAAATCATGGCAACAGTTTAGCCTTTTGCGTAGTGCTGTTTGCGGCCAAGGCAGCAAGCCGCCGCCCAAAAGCCCCTCCGTTCGTTCCCATTCCCCGCACTGGATTCCCTCTATGGCCTCCGCCCTGACCGACAAACTCTCGCGCCTGGTGAAAACCCTGCGCGGCCAATCGCGCATTACCGAGGACAACGTGTCCGAGATGCTGCGCGAAGTGCGCATGGCGCTTTTGGAGGCCGATGTGGCGCTGCCGGTAGTGCGCGACTTTATTGCCCGCGTCAAGGAAAAAGCGCTGGGCCAAGAGGTATTGGGTTCGCTGCAACCCGGCCAGGTGCTGGTGAGCATCGTCAACCAGGAACTCGCCGCCACCATGGGCGAAGGCGTGAGCGACATCAACCTCGCCGCCCAACCCCCCGCAGTGATTTTGATGGCCGGTCTGCAAGGCGCGGGCAAAACCACCACCACCGCCAAACTGGCCAAGCACCTGATCGAAAAGCGCAAGAAGAAAGTGCTGACCGTCTCGGGCGACGTCTACCGCCCTGCCGCCATCGAGCAGCTCAAGACCGTGACCGCGCAGGCTGGGGCCGAGTGGTTCCCCAGCTCCCCCGACCAAAAGCCGGTGGACATTGGCCTGGCCGCGCTGGACTACGCGAAAAAGCACTTTTTTGACGTGCTGCTGGTCGATACGGCCGGCCGCCTGGCGATTGACGAGGCGCTGATGGCCGAGATCACCGCCTTGCACGCGGCGCTCAAACCGGTGGAAACGCTGTTTGTGGTGGACGCCATGCAAGGCCAGGACGCGATCAACACTGCGCGCGCCTTCAAGGAAGCGCTGCCGCTGACCGGCATCATCCTGACCAAGACCGACGGTGACTCGCGCGGTGGCGCGGCGCTGTCGGTGCGCCAAGTCACCGGCGCACCCATCAAGTTTGCGGGCACCAGCGAAAAGCTCGACGGCCTGGAGGTGTTTGACGCCCAGCGCCATGCCGGTCGCATTTTGGGCATGGGCGACATCGTGGCCCTGGTTGAGCAGGTGACGGCCGGTGTGAACGTGGAGGCAGCACAAAAACTCGCCGCCAAGGTCAAAAGCGGCGCGGCTTTTGATCTGAACGACTTTTTGGGCCAAATCCAACAAATGCGGCAGATGGGCGGCCTGTCGAGCCTGATGGACAAGCTGCCTGCTGCGCTGGCGGCCAAGGCCGGTCAGGTGGACATGGACAAGGCCGAAAAAGACATCAAGCGCAAGGAAGGCATCATCCACAGCATGACGCCCTTGGAGCGGCGCAAGCCCGAACTGATCAAAGCCACCCGCAAGCGCCGCATTGCCGCGGGCGCCGGTGTTCAGGTGCAGGAAGTCAACCGCATGCTCAAGGAGTTTGAGCAAATGCAGGACATGATGAAAAAAATGAGCGGCGGCGGCATGATGAAAATGATGAAGCGCATGGGCGGCATGAAGGGCATGCCCAAAATGCCGTTTTAACCCTGCGCTAGCGCCCCGCCCTGGGGCAACTGCGCGCCGGCTTCAGGCCGCAGGGCTGCGGTAAAAAGCCTCGACCCGGCCCTTGATCTTGATCAGCAGCGGGCGGCCATGGCGGTCTTTGGCCTTGCCGGCCGGGACTTTGACCCAGCCTTCGCTGACGCAGTACTCCTCCACGTCAAAGCGCTCCTTGTCATTGAGGCGGATGCCAATATCGTGCTCGAATACGGCGGCCACATGGTGCGGACTGCGCGGGTCTACTGACAAATGGTCGGGCAAGGCGGGGGCGGAGGAAACGTCGGTCATGAAATAGTGCGTGGTTTTACTAGGGCAGGATTGTGAACCATGTTGCGGCCCGAACGGGCTTACTTCCAGCGCAACGCCAGAAGGGCGCTCAAGGCCGCGCCCACCAGCCAGAGCAGCAGCGTGTCATCCACCGCCGCCGGGTACACCATGAGGGCCAAGCCGCCCCAGGTCAGGGGCGGTCGGCCCATGGCGCGACCGCGCCGCCAGGCGGCGTAGCCCAGCAGCCCAAACAACACGGAACCGAGCAAATACGCCGGACTGGGCAAGGTGACGCCCAGGGCTTGCAAAGTGGCAAGGCTGTCCATGGCGCCTAGTCGTCCTGACGGGTGAGTTCCAGCTTTTGCAGGTCCAGACCTTTGCGCGCCAGACGCGCCAGCACGCCGGCGTAGACGGCGGGCTCCATGCGCGGGTTGCGCGACAAAATCCACAGGTACTGGCGTCCGGGCTCGCTCACGGCGGCCCATTGGTAGTTGTCGTCCAACTCCACCACCCAGTAGTCGCCCCAGACCGCGGGAAGAAAGGACAACCAAGCCGGGGCAAAGCGCACTTTGAGCTTGGGCGAGTTAGGCGCGCCCATCTGGCGGGCCGCGCCAATGGCGTCTTCAAATTCGCCCGAGGCCAATCTGCAGCTATTGGCCACCTGCACTTTGCCGTCCGCCTGCAGGCTGTATTGGGCGCGGGTGCTGCTCACGCATTTGCGCTGGAACCAGTTGGGCAGCTTGGCGATCTCGTACCAGGTGCCCATGTAGCGCGGCACATCCAGCGCGGGCACGGCGGTCAAAGGCTCGCCGGCCTGGGCCAGACCGGCAGCGCA
>CANCJD010000036.1 GCA_947378275.1 Comamonadaceae bacterium | reverse complement strand
ATGCGCATGGCGGGGTAGCCGTTGTAGCGGATGGTTTGCATGGCGCCCTTGATCCAGCGCGTGCTGGCAAAGGCCGAGAACGGCACCGACTGGCCGCGCGCATTGAGCACGCTCAGGCGCAGCAAGTCGTCGGGCTGCATGCGTGCCGGTGCATCGGCTTGCACCACCACGCGCTGCAGGCGCCCGGCGTTGGGAAAGTCGTTGATATAGGCCGAACCCAGCGCGGTGGAAATCACCGAATTGATCGCGTCAAAACCCACGCCCAGGGCCTGGGCCTTGTCGCGGTCAATGTCGAGCTGCAGTTGCGGCGCGTCTTCCAGGCCGTCGGGGCGCACCTGGGTAATCACCGTGCTTTTGGACGCCATGCCGAGCAACTGGTTGCGCGCGGCCAAGAGCGCGTCGTGGCCCAGGCCCGCGCGGTCTTGCAGGCGGAAGTTAAAGCCCGAAGCGTTGCCCAACTCCGGAATGGGCGGGGGACTCAGTGGAAAGATAAAGGCGTCGCGAATGCCCGCGAGCGCGCCAAACGCCCGGCCCGCCAGGGCCTGCGCCGAGCTGCCAGGACCGGGCCGCTCTTTCCAGTCTTTCAGGGTGATAAAGCCCAAAGCGGCGTTTTGCCCCAAGCCAGCAAAGCTGTAACCCAGCACGCCGACCATGCTTTGCACCTCGGGTTGTTTGAGCATGAAGCCTTCAACCTGCTGTATCACCTCGCGGGTGCGCTCTTGCGTAGCGCCCGGGGGCAGTTGCACATTGACCAGCATGGTGCCCTGGTCTTCATTGGGCAGGAAAGACGTAGGCAGGCGCACATAGACCACGGCGGCCGCACCGACGATGGCGGCATATATCACCAGATAGCGCGCCGCGCGCGGCAGCATGCGCGCCACGCCGCGCTCGTAGCCCTTGGCGGTGCGGGCAAAGCCGCGGTTGAACCAGCCAAAAAATCCAGTCTTGGCGTGCTGCTGGCCTTTTTCCATGGGCAGCAGCAAAGTGGCGCACAAGGCGGGCGTGAGCGACAGCGCCATCAGCGCCGAGAACGCAATCGAGATGCCCATCACCGCCGAGAACTGGCGGTAAATATTGCCCACCGAACCGGCGAAAAACGCCAGCGGCACGAACACCGAGATCAGCACCACGGTGACGCCAATGATGGCGCCCGAGATCTGGCCCATGGCCTTGCGCGTGGCCTCCAGCGGCGACAGGCCCTCTTCGCTCATGATGCGCTCGACGTTTTCCACCACCACAATCGCGTCGTCCACCACGATACCAATTACCAGCACCATGCCAAACATGGTCAGCACATTGATGGAAAAACCCAGTGCCAGCAGAGAGGCAAAGGTGCCTAAGAGCGCCACCGGAACCACGATGGTTGGGATGATGGTGTAGCGCCAGTTTTGCAAGAACAAAAACATCACCAGAAACACCAGGGCCACGGCTTCGAGCAGCGTCTCGGTGACTTGGCGGATGGAGATTTCAACAAAGCGCGAGCTGTCGTAGGGAATGGTCCAGGCCATGCCCTTGGGGAAAAACTTTTCCAGCTCGTGCATGCGCGCACGCACCGCCTTGGCCGTGGCCAGCGCGTTGCCCGTGGGCGCGAGCTGAACGCCAATGCCGGTGGACGGCTTGCCGTTCAGGCGCGCCGAGGTTGCGTAGCTCTGGCCGCCCAGAGCGATGCGGGCCACGTCGCTCAGGCGCACGGTCGATCCATCGGCGTTGGCGCGCAGCACGATCTTGCCGAACTGCTCGGGGCTGCTGAACTGGCCATTGACGATGACGGTGGCCGCCACGCCCTGGCCCGCGACATTGGGCAGGCTGCCGATTTCACCGGCGGACACCTGCACGTTTTGCGCGCGGATGGCGTTGTTCACATCGGTGGCCGACAGGTTGTAGCCCTGCAGCTTGGCCGGATCAATCCACACGCGCATGGCGCGCTCGCTGCCAAACAGCTGCGCTTGGCCCACACCGGGCACGCGCTGCAGCTCAGGCAGCACATTGCGCGCAGCGTAGTCCCCCAAGGCTATAGGGTCCCAGGCCGGGTCGTCGGAGTTAATGATGGTGAAGAGCAAGAAGTTGCTGCGTGACTTGTCCACACGCACGCCTTGTTGCGTGACGGCCTGCGGCAGGCGCGGCGTGGCGCGTGCCAAGCGGTTTTGCACGTCCACCTGCGCCAGGTCCGGGCTGGTGCCGGGCTGAAAACTCAGGGTAATGTTCCCCGAACCGTCGGCCTGCGCCACTGATTCCATGTAAATCAGGCCGGGCGCGCCATTCATTTCGCGCTCGATCACGGCAAGCACCGCATCCTCTAGCGTTTGTGCCGAGGCCCCGGGGTACACGGCGCTGACCACGATGGAAGGAGGTGCTACCGGCGGGTATTGCGCAATGGGCAGCTGGGTAATGGACACCGCGCCCATCACCATGATGAAGAGCGCAATCACCCACGCAAAGATGGGGCGGTCGATAAAAAATTTGGCCATGGTGTGTGGGTCCTAGCGGCTGGCGGCCGATGCGGCTGGGACAGCGGGTGTAGCCGCAGAAGCTGCGGCACT
The DNA here is from genome assembly GCA_947378275.1 of Comamonadaceae bacterium. GTDB lineage: Bacteria > Pseudomonadota > Gammaproteobacteria > Burkholderiales > Burkholderiaceae_C > Allorhodoferax. Next base: position 14,050 of record CANCJD010000036.1, on the reverse strand, counting down.
CGCGGGGGCCGCAGGTTTGCTGCCAGGCGCGACCCAGGGCACGGGCTTGACCGGGGCATCACCGCGCAGCTTCTGAAAGCCGTCCACCATCACCTGTTCGCCGCTTTGCAGGCCGTCCAGAATCACCCACTGGTTGCGCTGCTGACCGCCGACCTTGACCGGGCGGGGCTTGACCTTGCCGTCCGCGCCGACCACCATCACCGTGTCGCCTTGTGTTGAACGCGTGACCGCCTGCTGCGGCAGCACGATGGCGTTGCCAGCCTGGGCCTGCTCCACGCGCACCCGCACATACAAACCGGGCAGGAGCGTGCCGTCAGGGTTGGGCACTTCGGCGCGCAAGGTGATCTGGCCTGAGGTGGCGTCCACCGTCAGGTCCGAGAACAGCAGTCGCCCGGCGCGCGCGTATTCGCTGCCGTCCTCCAACACCAGGCGCACGCTGGCCGCCTGGTTGCCGCTGGCGCGCTTGAGTTTGCCGGCCTCTAACGCTTGGCGCAGCTTCATCACATCGCCCGCAGACTGGGTGAAGTTGACGTACATCGGGTTGATCTGTTGCACCACCGCTAGCGGCGTGGCTTCGCCCTGGCCCACCAGCGCGCCTTCGGTCACCAGTGCGCGGCCAATGCTGCCGGCAATGGGCGCTGTGACCGAGGCGTAGTTCAGGTTGATACGTGCGGTTTGCGCGGCGGCCTTGGTCACGGCCACGTCGGCTTCGGCCTGCTTTTGCGCGGCCTGGGCGGCCACCAGCTCTTGCTGGCTTACGGCTTTGGCCGCGGCCAGGGGCTCGTAGCGCTTGGCCAGCGCGCTGGCTTGCATCAGATTGGCCTCGGCCTTGGCCACGCTGGCGGTGGCGCTGTCCAGGGCCGCTTTGTAGGGCGCGTCGTCAATCTCAAACAGCACTTGGCCGGCCTTCACGCTGCTGCCCTCGGCAAACAGGCGGCGCTGCAATATGCCAGCGGCGCGCGCGCGCACTTGGGCCACGCGTGAGGCTTCCAACCGACCGGGCAGCTCGGTCACCAGCCCCACGTCGGCGGTGCTGACCGTGACCACGCCCACTTCGGCCGGGGGCGGCGCACCGCCACCAGCGCCTGGTCCGCCCGCAGGCGGTGCACCGCTGGGGCCGCAAGCGGCCAGCAGCGCGGCCAGCGCAAGAGTGGTCAGGGCAAACCGAGCGCGGGACGTCTGGCTGCGGGCAATAAAGGTCTGAAACAAGGGCATGGTCGAAGTGTCCTGAGAAGGAATGAAAAGACAAAGAGGGCTTGCAAGCGCTGCAACACGTTTCAGTTTAATGGCCCGGGCTTGCGCCGCCGCCGCCGACGGGCATAGGCTTGTCGCCTAAAGCAGTTCCAACACGGCGCTGGCAAAGGCCTCGGGTGCTTCTTGCGGCAGGTTGTGGCCCACCAGGGGTAGCACACGGTGCGCGTAGGGGCCGTTGAAATGGTGCTGGTGCCCAGCAGAGCCGCCCAGCGTCATCACCCCATCACCCGCACCGTCGATGGAAATGGTGGGTACGCCAATGGAAGGCTGCACCACCAGCGCGCGCTCCCAGTCGTCCAACGCCGGGTCACCAGCCACCAGGCCAAAGCCGCGCAAATAGGGCGTGACGACCCGACAGCCCGCCTGGGCCAGCCGATCGCCCGCCGCGCGGCAGGCGTGCACGTCATACGGAAAGCCGTGCAACAAAACCACAGGCGGGCCTTGGCGCGGGCCTGCGTCGTAATAGGCGACGTCAAGCACGCCGGCAATGGTGGTGTGGAGCTGCATGTCGGGGATTCCTGAGGTCAAGGATGGGTTTGAGCGGCGGGCGTGCGCCTGAGACTACGATAACTGAGCACGCCCGCTTCGTCTGTCGCCTTTTGGGCTCTGGCGACGCTTGCACCAGTTACAGCCCTACCCCGCCCAGAGACCTTGCCCATGCCCACCATCACCCACTTGCTTTACCTGCACGGTTTCAGATCGTCCCCGGCGTCTGCCAAGGCCACGCTCATGGCGCAGGCCGTGGCGCAGCACCACCCGCAGGCGACTTGGTGTTGCCCGCAGCTGCCGCCGTCACCACGCAAGGCCATGGACACAGTGGCCGCGCTGATTGCAGACTGGCCGCGCCCGCGCATGGCAGTGGTGGGCTCATCGCTGGGCGGGTTTTATGCCTCGTGGGTGGCGCGCCACACCGGCTGCAAATCGGTGCTGCTCAACCCGGCGGTGTTTCCTGCGCGTGACCTGGCGCGCCACATCGGCGCGCAAACCCAGTGGCACCAGCCGGAAACAAGCTTTTATTTCGAAGCCGCGTTTGTGGACGAACTCAAGCAGCTCGCCCAGGAGGGTCGCCACCCCCCCGGCCCCGAACTGGCACTCATCGCCCAGGGCGACGAGGTGCTGGACTGGCGCGAAATGCGCGACCGCTACCCCCGCGCGCAGCAAATCATCTTGCCTGGCAACGACCACGCTATCAGCGACTTTGCGCTGCACCTGGACGCTGTGCTGGGGTTTTTGGATTTGGTGTGAGTGAGGCACTGGGTTTGGGTGCAGTTTGCGATGCAGGCCTGGCACCACCGCCCCACTGAAACGGGCCCCGCAGGGTGGCGGGACGTTGCAGGGCGCGGGATATTGGCCTAGCCGCCTTGCAGCTTGCGGTACATCGTCTGGCGGCTGATGCCGAGCTGGCGGGCTGCGGCCGACACATTGCCACGGGCGTTTTCTAGCGCGTGTTCAATCGCTTTTTGCGAAAGCTGATGCAGGTTTTGCGGAGGCGGCTCGGGGCAGTCGGGCAAGTCCTGGCTCAGGGTCTGGAGTTCGTCCACGAGGTCGTCGGGCATGTGCAGCCAGGAAATGCAGGTCTCATGGGCGTCGAGCATGGCCACGGCGGTGCGCAAAACGTTGCTGTACTGGCGCAAATTGCCTGGCCAGCGGTAGCGCCCCAAGGCTTGCAAAAGCTCGGGCTCAATGTACAGCGCGATGTGTTCGCTCCACTGCTGGAGCAACTGGCCCGTTAGCGCAGCAAAGTCGCTGCGCTCGCGCAGCGCCGGCAGTTGCAGGCTCAGGCCGTTGATGCGGTAGTACAAATCGCTGCGAAAGCGGCCGGCATCTGCGGCTTCGCGCAGGTTTTGGTGGGTGGCGCAGACCAGCGCAAAGTCCACGGCCACCGTCTCGCCGCAGCCCAGGGGCGTGACTTGGCGTTCTTGCAGCACGCGCAACAAGCGGGTTTGCATCGCCAGCGGCATGTCGCCAATCTCGTCCAGGAACAAGGTGCCGCCCTGGGCCTCGCGCAGGCGCCCCACCGAGCCCTGCTTGCGCGCCCCGGTAAAGGCGCCGGGGGCGTAGCCAAAGAGTTCCGACTCAATCAAATGCTCGGGCAAGGCCGCGCAGTTGATGGCGACAAACGGGCCTGTCTTGCGCTCCGAACTGTCGTGCAGGGCTTTGGCGAACAGCTCTTTGCCCACGCCGGATTCGCCCAACAGCAATACCGCAATGTCCTTGTCCGCCACGCGCCGGGCTTTGGCGGCCGCCGCGCCCCAACGCACGTCGCCGGTGTCAAGCTGGGCCAGCGCGTCGGGCGCAGGCGTCGGTGTGGGACGGGACGTTTGCGCCCTGACCGACAAATGCGGCGCTGTCTGCACCGTGGCAAACAGGGCCTGGCCTTGCACCGTGTGCAGCGCCAGCGGCCGTCCGGCGGCCTTATGGGCGGCAGCCATCAGCGCGTCCATGGCGCAGTCAAACACGTGGTGCACTTGGCTCGCGCCAATATCCTGGCGGCGCAGACCCAGCATGTCCAGCGCGCGGCGGTTGGCGCCGACCAGCCAGCCATCGCTTGAAAGGGCCAGCACGCCTTGCGCCACCGAGCCAATGCCCTCGGCGCGCGCGTGCAGACGCAGCACGGTCTGGTGCTGGCAGGAGGACAAGACCAAGTTGTTCTCGATCATCCGCGCCGCTGTGGACACCAGGCCCAAGGTGTGGGGGTGGCGGCTGCGGTGTTCGCCCGAAATATCCAAAATGCCCATCAACGCGCCGGTGGCCGAAACGATGGGCGAGGCAGCGCAGGTCAAAAAACCGTTGCGGTCGAGGTAATGCTCGGCACCGTGGATTTCCACCTCGTCGGTCTCGGCCAAGGCGGTGCCAATGGCGTTGGTGCCGCGCTGGCTTTCGTGCCAAGAGGCGCCACATTTCAGGGCCACGCGGTCGGCCTTGCTCAGAAAGTCCAGGTCGCCCAGGGTGTGCATCAGCACGCCGTTTTGGTCGGACAAGATGACCATGCTGTGGCTGTGGCGCACCTGTTCGAACAGGTATTCCATGATCGGTTGCGACTGGTTCACCAAATCATGGTTTTGCGTACGGGCGCGCTGAAGGGCCACACCGCTGAGGTTGTCCGTACACGACAAGCGGCCCATGGGCGACAAGCCGGCCGCCAGGCTGCGCTGCCACGAGCGCGTGACCCGCGCGTCAATGGCCGACGACAGGCCCACACCTTGTTCCAGCCACTGCTGGCGAGCCTGCCTGAGCATGGGCGCAGGCAACAGGGAATGTTCACGCATGGTTTGTCTCCTGGGTCGCAAGTGCGCGCCACTGGTATTTGTTGAATCAGTGTATCGATGTGCCCGGACAGCGCAAGCCCATCTGCGCAAGAGCAGCCGCAATCGTTCCAATTTGTTACAAGTGTCAAGCGACCAAAGCGGACAAGGACAGGCCGCAGATGCCCATCTGGGACAGCTTTGGCCCCTTTTCGCCACTAAAAACCGCCATTTCGGCCCAAATGGCGGCAAACCCTAAGGACAAACCCTTGGTTGCGGGGTGCGTGGCATGGGCCTTGCAAAAAGAGCTGCGGTGCACACCGCCGCGAGACGCGGCGCAACCTTTTCCAACCCTCTAGGAGATACAAATGATTTATGCCGCTCCCGGCGCCGCTGGCGCACTGATCCAATACAAAGCCCATTACGACAACTTCATTGGCGGCAAGTGGGTCGCTCCCGTTAAAGGCCAGTACTTTGATGTGGTCACGCCCATTAACGGCAAGGTGTACACCACGGTCGCACGCTCCAGCGCCGAAGACGTCGAGCTGGCCCTGGACGCCGCCCACGCCGCCGCTGACGCCTGGGGCAAAACCGATGCCGCCAGCCGCGCCAACGTCTTGCTCAAAATCGCCGACCGCATTGAAGCCAACCTGGAGTTGCTGGCCTACGCCGAGAGCGTGGACAACGGCAAAGCCATCCGCGAAACCTTGAACGCGGACATCCCGCTCACCGTGGACCACTTCCGCTACTTTGCCGGCTGCCTGCGCGCGCAAGAAGGCGCTTTGAGCAACATCGACGAAAACACCGTGGCCTACCACTTCCAGGAACCCTTGGGCGTGGTCGGACAGATCATTCCCTGGAACTTCCCCATCCTGATGGCCGCCTGGAAACTCGCCCCCGCCATTGGCGCGGGCAACTGCGTGGTGCTCAAGCCCGCAGAAAGCACGCCTATCTCTATCTTGTTACTGGCCGAACTGATTGCCGATTTGCTGCCCCCAGGCGTGCTCAACATCGTCAACGGCTATGGCCGCGAAGCCGGTCTGCCCCTGGCCACAAGCAAGCGCATTGCCAAGATCGCGTTCACTGGTTCCACCAGCACCGGCCGCGTGATCGCCCAGGCCGCGGCCAACAACCTGATTCCCGCCACGCTGGAACTCGGCGGGAAGTCGCCCAATATCTTCTTTGCCGACATCATGGACAAGGACGACGCGTTCCTGGACAAAGCCATCGAAGGCCTGGTCTTGTTTGCCTTTAACCAAGGCGAAGTCTGCACCTGCCCCTCGCGCGCGCTGATCCAGGAAAGCATTTACGACAAGTTCATGGAACGCGTCTTGAAGCGCGTGGCCGCCATCAAGCACATGAACCCGCTAGACACCGACAGCATGATGGGCGCGCAAGCCTCTAAAGAGCAGCTGACCAAGATCTTGTCTTACCTCGATCTGGGCAAACAAGAAGGCGCAGAAGTACTCGCTGGCGGCCACCAAGCTCACTTGGGCGGTGACCTGGAAGGCGGTTACTACGTGCAGCCCACGCTGTTCAAGGGCCACAACAAAATGCGCATCTTCCAGGAAGAAATCTTCGGACCCGTGCTGGCCGTGACCACCTTCAAAGACGAAGCCGAAGCCCTGGAAATCGCCAATGACACGCTCTACGGCCTGGGCGCTGGCGTATGGAGCCGCAACGGCAACGTCGCTTACCGCATGGGCCGCGCCATCAAGGCCGGCCGCGTCTGGACCAACTGCTACCACGCCTACCCCGCGCATGCAGCGTTTGGTGGCTACAAAGAGTCTGGCATCGGTCGCGAAACGCACAAGGTCATGCTGGACCACTACCAGCAGACTAAGAACCTGTTGGTTTCTTACTCCGAAAACAAGCTCGGTTTCTTCTAAAGCACGTCGGGTCGCGTCGCGTTAGGTTACGTCGCGCCGGGCCGGGCCGCACAGTAGTCGGTAGGACCTCCCCCCTCATACTGGGGTACCAGAAATCGGGGGGATGCCCTACCGACTACTGCGCTACGCAAGTTGGCACGGAAGGTGTGATGCCTTCCATAGCTCGCGCGCCAGTAAACCAGCGCTGCAGCCGGTCGGGCGGACACCGATTTCTGGTATCCCAGCATGAGGTGGCCGCCCTAACCGGCTGCGGCGCTGTGAGCACCAAACAAGCAGCGCCAAAAACGCAGCAATAAAAACAGCCGGAACCACAAGGAGACAAACCATGGTCAACCGCGTAGAAGCGACCGAAGTGGCACTCGAATTGATCGAAGAACTCAAGCGCGACCACGGCGCACTCATGTTCCACCAATCGGGCGGCTGCTGCGACAACAGCGCGGCCAACTGCTACCTCCCAACGGATCTGACGATTGGCGCCTACGACGTGCTCTTGGGCCACATCGGCGGCGTGCCTTTCTACATCAGCAAGTCGCAATACGAATACTGGAAACACACCCAACTCATCATCGACGTGACCGAAGGCCAAGGCGGCACTTTCTCGCTCGAAGGCTCGTACGGCAAAGCCTTTCTCACCCGCTCACGCCTTTTTACCGACGAAGAGTGGGCGGAAGTCGCACCCTTGGCGCAACGCGATCTGGCGTGAAATTGGACAGGTGCCAGCGCCACCTTCCCCGGCACCTCACGCGTCCAGCAAATGCCCCGTCTTTACCAAAATTAGACAGCCCTCGCGGCTAAAAGGCTGGTGCTGGCTCAGGTGCGGGCTGCGGATCCAGCAGCCCTGCGGGTAGCGCCCGTGCTCGTCCTCAAACACGCCTTCGACCACAAAAATCTCTTCGCCCCCGTAATGGCGGTGCGGATTGAAAAACGTGCCCGGCGCCCAGCGCACCAGCGCGGTGTGCATGGTGCCAAATTCTGAGAGCGGCAACACCGTCAGGCCCGCCACCATGCCCTGGCGCCAGCCTGCGTGCCGCGTGTCCACCACCACGCGCTCGCTGTCGTGCGGATGCAGATGGCGCAGCTTGACGAACAGCGTGCAGCCGTCTACCGAGAAAGGCGCGTGGCTAGAGCCTGGTGGGTTCTTGAGGTAGCTGCCCGGCCCGTAATCGCCCGCCTCATCGCTGAACGTTCCGTCCAGCACCAAAATTTCTTCGCCGAGATCATGAACGTGGGCCGCAAAGCGCGCGCCTGGCGCATAGCGCACGATGCTGGTGGCTCGCGCCACCTCGCCCCCGTCGCGCGCCAGCAAACGCCGCTGCACCTGGGACTGCGGCGACGCAACCCAATCCAGTTGCCCGCTGTTCACCACGCAGCGCTCTGTCTCATCCGCGTTGATTTGCACCGGGTTCATCGCAGCAACCCCCAGGCCGCCGCCAGGCAACTCGCGCAGGCCACGGCTGTCAGGCGCAAGCGCATGGGCAACCAGGCCTGCAACTGGTGGCGCGGGTAGAGGCGCCGGTCTACGCCAAAGCACAGCAGCAACAAGCCCGCCAGCAGCAGCAAACCCCAGGGCGTGGGCTGCAGCAAGGCTGTCCAGGCCACCAGACTGGGCGCTATGCCCCACACATAGGCCATGCGCGCGGGCGCTGCGCTGCGCATGGCCAGGCCCCAATGGATAGCGCCCAAAAAGCTGGCAATCGTGGCGCCATAGGCCAAGAGCGCGAACCCGTAAAAAGCCCGCCCTTCGCCCCCGGGCCAGCACACCGCCAGCGCCAGCAGGGCGAATGGCAGCAAGCCGCCGTAGCCCAGGGCTGCGACCATGGCCGAGGGTGCGGGAATGGGGTCGCAGACGATGTGGTTTGGCGTGTGGTTTTGCATGGTGGTTTCTGGGGTCAAGGCACGGCGCCAATCCCTGCAAAGCGCTGGGGTGAGGCCGCCTGTGGCAGTATCAGGCACTGATGTAACGCACCCGATTTTGCCGCCTGCTGGCAAGCGGCGGCACCCACCGCACTTTTGCCCGCCCGCACGCGGGTACTTTCACTATGACTGCTTTGAACGTTTTGGGCACCGCGCTGCTGGCCTGCTCTTTTGACCCGCTCACCGGTTTTTTCCGCGACGGCTGCTGCAACACCGATGACCACGACCAGGGCACGCACGTGGTGTGCGCGCGCGTGACGGCCGAATTTTTGGCCTATTCGCGCCAGCGCGGCAACGACTTGTCCACGCCCCGCCCCGAGTACCGCTTTGCCGGCCTGCAAGCCGGTGACCGTTGGTGCCTGTGCGCCCTGCGCTGGAAAGAAGCTTTGCTGGCCGGCGTGGCGCCGCCGGTGCACCTAGAAGCCACCCACGCCAAGGCGCTCGACAGCGTCACCCTGGCCCAACTGCAGGCCCATGCGCTGCCCGCCCCGCAGACCCCGGCATGAACCCGTTGCAAGCCAAAAAGCTGCTCCTTAGCAAATGGACGGCGGTGACCCCAGTGGCCAAGCACAAGCATTTTTTGGTGTCCAAAGTCATCGCCTGCGAGCCGCCCTTGCAGGGTGTTGAGGCAGTGGAGCTGGAAGCTGTGTTTTCCAAGACCATCATCCGCATGGACTGGCGCCTGCTGCGCGACCCGGCTTTGTGGCGCCAGGGTTGGGTTTAGCCCAAGGACGTTCAGCGCTGGGCCAGCGCCTTTTTGACGTCGCTGAGCAGCGAAGCGCTGTCAGGCGTGGTCATGCTCGAATAGCTGTCAATCAGCTTGCCGTCGCGCCCGACCAGGTATTTATAGAAGTTCCAGCGCGGCGAGCCGCCGCCGGCCTTGGCCAGTTCTTGAAACAGCGGGTTGGCGTTTTTGCCGGTGACCACTGACTTTTCGAACATCGGGAACTTCACGCCGTAGGTGTTGAAGCAAAAGTCGGCAATGTCCTTGCCCTTGCCTGGTTCCTGTTGGCCAAAGTCGTTGGATGGAAAGCCCAGCACCACCAGGCCTTGCGCGCCGTAGTTGGCATATAGCTTTTCCAGCCCCTCGTACTGCGGGGTAAATCCGCAGTAGCTGGCGGTGTTGACCACCAGAAGCACCTTGCCAGCGTACTGGCACAGGTTTTGGGGCGCGTCGTCTTGCAGGCGGTTAAAGGTTTTTTGCAGCAGCGCGGGGCAGGAGGCGGGCGTGGCCTCGGCGGCGGCAACGGCCAGTGTTGGTCCGGCCAACAAGGCCCCAAGCAGCGCGCCTAGGGCAACCAGACGAAGCGGGAAAGCAGCCACGGCGGCGGTCAATGGGTAAGCCAGCGAGTAATCAGGGGTAATCCGCTGGCCTTTAGGCCATGGATACCGCGATGAAGGCCAGCAAGAACATGAGCACGGCGCCTGCGATGGGCAAAACGATGGGCATCATGGGCACAATTTCTTCCACCACGTCATGGGGAGCGGCGTTGGCGCTGTCGTGGGAAGCTGCGTGGGGTGCGGACATGGAGGTTTCTTTCAAAAACAGGATGCGCCCAAGCTTGGCGCAACGAAACGCGAATTTTACCCATAAGCCCGAGAAACACCGTGGCCTGATCCTGAAACACAGGCTTTTCACCTTGCGACGCCCTGTATCGGCGCGTTTGTGTGTCTTTTTGTAAATTTTTGGCTTGCGCTGTCAACCATGGCCCTGGCTGGTGCGTGATAGGTAGGCGTAAGCGACAAAAACCGTTGCTTGCTTGGTTTTCCTAACCCTGACGTATATGCAAAAAACACCGATCGCAATGCCCGAAAAAGGCACGTACAAGTGGCAGTTGTTCAGTTACTGGTCGGACGAATACCGCCAGACCCGCGCCGACCATTCGGCCTATATCGCACTCAATTTTGCTGGCGCCTTGGACGTCTGCCGCACCAAGCTGCAGGCGCTGATGCAGCACCACAGCCAGCATGCCGGCGACGCGGGTTGCGGCGCGCGCCACCACCGCGCCATGCAGCGCCTGCAAAACACGCTCAGCGGTGCCGCCATGGCCTACGAGAGCAACTTCCAGCGCCATTGACGGCAGGCGTGGGCGGCGGCCAGCCCGCCAGCCCCGCGCTCTTTTTGGACGCCGACCCGCGCGAATCGGCTTCTCCCCAAGTTCCCTTGTCCCTTTAATCGCTCAGCGCCACTACCCGCAGCACTTCGTGTGCGTAGGCTTCGAGCTTTTTGACCCCCATGCCGCTGATGCCCTGCAAGTCTTCCAGGGACTGGGGCGCGCGTTGGGCAATAGCCGCCAGCGTGGCGTCGTGAAAAATCACATAGGCGGGCAAATTGTGTTCGCGCGCCACCTCGGCGCGCCAGGCCTTGAGTTCGGCGTAGCGCTGCAGGGCCACGCCGTCGAGCGCGATGGGCGGCTTGACACTGCTGCCCGCGCGCAGGGCTTTGCCCTTGGGCGCTTTGGGCATGGACACCGATTCGCGCAGGCGCACCTGCATCTCGCCCTTCAAAATGGCGCGCGACTGCTCGGTCAGCACCAGGGTGTTGAAAGCCTGCACATCCACCATCACCGCGCCCATGGCCAGCAGCTGGCGCAGCACGCCACGCAGTTGCAGCTCGCTCAGATGCGCGCCCACGCCAAAGGTGCTTAGGCGCTCATGGCCGTGCTGGGCTACTTTTTCGGTCTTTTTGCCGCGCACGATGTCCATTAATTGGCCCGCGCCAAAGCTGATGCCGCTGAGCTTGTGGATGCGGTAAATCGTGGACAAGAGCATTTGCGCGGCCTGGGTGCCGTCCCACACGGCCGGCGGGCTCAGGCAGTTGTCGCAATTGCCGCAGGGCTGGCTGGCTTCGCCAAAATAAGCCAGCAAGCGAGTGCGCCGGCAGTCGATGGCCTCAGCCAAGCCCAACAGCGCCTCGAGCTTGCCGCGCATAGCCTGCTTGAATTCTTCTTCTGCCGGGCCCTCGTCAATCATGCGGCGCTGGTTGACTACGTCGTTGAGCCCGTAGCACATCCATGCGTCGGCACTCAGGCCGTCGCGCCCGGCGCGCCCGGTCTCTTGGTAATAGCCCTCGATGTTTTTGGGCATGTCCAGATGGGCGACAAAGCGCACATCGGGCTTGTCAATGCCCATGCCAAAGGCGATGGTGGCCACCATCACCACGCCGTCTTCGCGCAAAAACCGGTCTTGGTGGCTTTGGCGTAGTTTGCTGTCGAGGCCTGCGTGGTAAGGCATCGCGTCAATGCCAGCCTCGCACAGGGTCTGCGCTATGTCTTCCACTTTTTTGCGCGACTGGCAGTAAACGATGCCGGCGTCGTCAGCGTGTTCACGCTCAATAAAGCGCAGCAGCTGCGCCGTGGCCTCGCGCTTTTCGACAATCGTGTAGCGGATGTTGGGGCGATCGAAACTGCTGACAAAGGCGCGCGCGTCTTGCAGCTGCAAGCGCTCAAGGATGTCGGCGCGCGTCAGGTCGTCGGCGGTGGCGGTCAGCGCCATGCGCGGCACCCCGGCAAAGCGCTCGTGCAACACGGTCAGCGCCCGGTATTCCGGGCGGAAGTCGTGGCCCCATTGGCTGACGCAATGCGCCTCGTCAATGGCAAACAGACTGAGCTGGCCGCGCTCGAACAGCGCGTCGAGCTGCGCCAAAAAGCGTGGCGTGGTGACGCGCTCGGGCGCCGCGTACAAGAGCGTGATGTCGCCGCGCAGCAGGCGCTGCTCGACCTGGTAGGCCTCTTCGCCCGAGAGCGTGGAATTTAAAAACGCCGCGCTCACGCCAGCTTCGTGCAGGGCGCCGACTTGGTCGTGCATCAGGGCGATGAGCGGCGAGATGACGATGGTCACGCCGTGGCCCGCGCGCTGGCGGGCAATGGCAGGAATCTGGTAACACAGCGATTTGCCGCCGCCAGTGGGCATGAGCACCAGCGCGTCACCACCGCCGCCTACGTGTTCAATGATGTCTTGCTGGGGGCCACGAAAGCGCTCGTAGCCGAATATTTCTTGCAGGATGTGGGAATAAGACACGTGGGAGTGGATTCAGGTTTGGCCCGACAGAAAGCGCCAAGTCCCCCTATTGTCCCGCCTAAACCGTAAGCGGCAGGCCTGCGCTCAGGCGTTTTTCAGGGCGCGGCGGTATTGCATGGCTTCGGCCACGTGCGTCAGGGTGGTGGTGTCAGAGGCCGCCAAGTCGGCGATGGTGCGCGCGATCTTGAGCGTGCGGTGGGTGCCGCGTGCCGACCAACCCAATTGCGCGGCCGCGCTTTGCAAAAACTTGGCCGCAGCAGGCTCCAGACGCACATGCAGATCAATGTCGCCGCCGGAGAGCGCCTGGTTGGTTTTGCCCTGGCGCTCGTTGGCGCGCTCTCGGGCCAGTGCGCAGCGTGCGCGGATGCTGCTGGTGGCTTCGCCGGCTGGCGCGCCCAACAGCTCGTGCGCGGGCAGCGCAGGCACTTCTACGTGCAGGTCGATGCGGTCCATCAGCGGGCCGCTGAGCTTGCCTTGGTAGCGGCTCACCTGGTCGGGCGTGCAGCGACAGGCGCGGGTGGTGGCTCCGAGGTAGCCACAGGGGCAGGGGTTCATGGCGGCGATGAGCTGAAAGCGCGCCGGAAACTCGGCCCGTCGCGCCGCGCGTGCAATCGTGATGGTGCCGGTCTCCAGCGGTTCGCGCAGCGCTTCTAGTGCGTTGCGCGGGAACTCGGGCAGCTCGTCCAAAAATAGCACGCCGTGGTGCGCCAGCGATATTTCGCCGGGGCGCGGGGGCGAGCCGCCGCCCACCAGGGCCACAGCGCTGGCCGAATGGTGTGGGCTGCCGGTGGGGCGCAGGCCCCAGCGCCGAATGTCAAAGCGCCCGCTCAGGCTGCCAATGGCCGCGCTTTGCAGCGCCTCGTCGGTGGACATGGGCGGCAGCAGACCGGCAAAACGCTGGGCCAGCATCGATTTGCCCGCGCCCGGTGGGCCCACCAACAGCAGGCTGTGGCCGCCCGCGGCGGCAATTTCCAGCGCACGTTTGGCGCCGGCCTGGCCTTTGACGTCGGCCAGGTCGGCCAGCGCGTCGCCCTCGCATACCGGCGCCGCGCAGACCCGCGCCCAGCCTTCGTCGCCCGGCGGGCCGTCGGGCGCGGGCACGCTGCCCTCGGGAGCGAACTGGCGCACCACGTCGAGCAAATGGACGGCGCGGTAGACCTGGGCGCCGGGCACCAGCGCGGCTTCTTCGGCGCTGCCTGGGGGCAGCACCAGCCGAGTCGTGACGCGCGCCGTGTGCAAAGCCAACGCCATGGCGAGCGCGCCGCGCACCGGGCGCAAGGCGCCCGAGAGCGAGAGTTCGCCGGCAAATTCGTAGTCCGCCAGCCGGGTGCCGTCGATTTGCCCGCTGGCCGCCAAAATGCCCAGGGCGATCGGCAGGTCCAGCCGGCCCGAGTCTTTAGGCAGATCAGCCGGGGCCAGGTTGACGGTGATGCGCTTGTTGTGCGGGAACTCCAGCCCCGCGTTCTGGATGGCGCAGCGTACCCGCTCGCGCGCCTCTTTCACCTCCACATCGGCCAGGCCCACCAGCGTAAAGCTCGGCAGGCCATTGGCCATGTGCACTTCGACGGTGACTTGCAAAGCATCCAGCCCCAGCAAGACGCGGCTTTGAACCAAAGACAAACCCATGTGACAACTCCCTGAAACGGTGCGTGAATAGAAATTCCAACGTCCGCCGCCGCACTATTTGTGTGCATGCTGTTTATTTGTACAGTAACGATACCGCAATTT